>NZ_CP042829.1:305216-610432 GCF_008838325.1 Tepidiforma bonchosmolovskayae
ACGGCTGATGGCGGAGCGCGAGCTGCGGCTGCAGGGGGTTCCGGCTCGGCGGCTGGACTACGTGGTGCGGCAGCTGCGCGACCCCGACGAAATCCGGCCGCTGCTGCGGGCGCGGGTGGAGTACACCGCGTATGCGCTGGGCCAGCTGGAGCCGGAGCTGTTCGCGCGGACGCAGTGGTACCTCGCTCGGGGGACGACGGGGGTGGGGCTGGTGCTGCACAGCCGGGGCGGGCTGGGCGATGCCACCTTCGTGATGGGCGACCCGGACGCGGTGCATGCGACACTCTCGATTCACCCGGGCACGGCGCAAACGTACGTCACCTGCCAGCCGCAGCACCTCGATGTGCTGAAGCGGGTCTACCGACTGGCGACGCAGCAGCCGATGGTGCGGATGGTGGTGACGCGCGAGCGGTTTCGGCCCGTGCGGGAGCCCGAGGCAGTCCCGCTCAGCGGTTTCGACATCCGGAAGATCAACGCCCTGTACGGGAGCGAGAACGGGCCGAGCTACTACATCCCCGAGCACATCGATACGGGGGTGTACCGGGGGGTCGTGGCGGAGGGGCGGCTGGTGGCCATTGCCGGGACGCACGTCGTTTCGCGGCAGGAGGGCGTGGCCGTGGTTGGGAATGTGTTCACGCACCCTGCGTACCGCGGGCGGGGGTATGCGACGGCGGCAACGAGCGCAGTGACGGAGGCGCTGCTCGACTACTGTGATTATGTCGTGCTGACGGTTGACCCGAGGAACACGCCTGCGGTCGCGGCGTACGTCCGGCTGGGCTACCGGGAGGCGTGCCAGCTGCTGGAGGCGAGCGCGACGCGGCGGGACCCCTCGGGGCTGGGGGCAAGCCTGCGGAGGCTTCGTGCCGCTATCCGGGGCCGGAAGTATGATGGTGCTTTCGTAACTCTGCACGATTAGCGTGGTGTTCGAGACCACCGAGGAGCCCCGGTTTGTCGATCCCGTGTGACATTGCCAACCCCCGCCTTGCGCCGGAGGGCGTCCGGCGCATCGAATGGGCCGCGCGCGAGATGCCGGTGTTGCGGCTTATCCGCGAACGCTTCCAGCGGGAGAAGCCGCTGCGCGGCATCCGGATGACGGCCTGCCTGCACGTCACGACGGAGACCGCGAACCTGGCGATTACGCTGCGCGACGGCGGCGCCGACCTGCGGCTGTGCGCAAGCAACCCGCTTTCGACCCAGGACGACGTGGCTGCGGCGCTGGTGGAGGAGTACGGGATCCCGGTCTTCGCCATCTGCGGCGAGGACAACGAGACGTACTACCGGCACATCCACCAGGCGCTGGAGCACGGCCCGCAGCTGACGATGGACGACGGCGCGGACGTGGTCGCTACGCTGCACAAGGAGCGGCGGGACCTGCTGGCAGGGGTGGTCGGCGGGACCGAGGAGACGACGACGGGCGTCATCCGGCTGCGGGCGATGGCGGCCGCGGGGGCGCTCGGCTACCCGATCGTGGCGGTGAACGAGGCGGACACCAAGCACCTCTTCGATAACCGGTACGGGACGGGCCAGTCGACCGTCGACGGCATCATCCGGGCGACGAACATCCTGCTTGCCGGGAAGACGTTCGTGGTGGCCGGCTACGGCTGGTGCGGGCGCGGGGTTGCAGCCCGGGCGCGGGGCATGGGCGCACAGGTCATCGTGACGGAGGTCGACCCTGTGAAGGCGCTGGAGGCGGTGATGGACGGCTACCGGGTGATGCCGATGGCCGAGGCGGCGAAAATTGGGGACATCTTCGTGACGCTGACGGGCGACATCAACGTGATTGACCGGCAGCATCTCGAAGCGATGAAGGACGGCGCCATCCTCGCCAACAGCGGCCACTTCGACAGCGAAATCAACCTGAAGGCGCTGCAGGCGCTGAGCGAGGGGAAGCGGCAGGTCCGCGCTTCGGTCGACGAGTACCGGCTGCAGGACGGACGACGGCTGTACCTGCTCGGCGAAGGGCGGCTGGTGAACCTGGCAGCGGCCGAGGGGCACCCGGCGGCAGTCATGGACATGTCGTTCGCGAACCAGGCGCTCGGGGCGGAGTGGATCGCGCAGAACGCGCAGAAGCTCGAGAAGAAGGTGTACGAAATTCCGCACGAAGTGGACGAAGAGATCGCGCGGCTGAAGCTGCACGCGATGGGCGTCCAGATCGACTACCTGACCGAGGAGCAGCAGCGCTACCTCTCGAGCTGGCAGGAAGGGACCTAGGCCGGGAGGGCCCAGGCACCGGCCCCGATCTGCGCCACGAGCCCTTCTGCCTCGAGGGCGGCGAGGTATTCGGCGAGCCGGGGGCGGTGGGACTCGGGCAGGATGGCGGCGAGCTCCGCCTCGTCTGCGGGGCCGCTGCGGAGGCGGTCGACGAGGCGGCCGCGGGCGAAGCGGGCAGTCGCTTCAAATCGGACAGCAGGCCGTCGGGCGGAGGCTTCGGGCGGCGGGCAGCCTGCAGCCCGCCAGGCGCACGCCGGTGCGAGCGGGCACCCGCCGCAGTCCGGATTGCGCGCGGTGCAGACGAGGGCGCCGAGGTCCATGAGCGCGAGGTTGTGGTCGCGGGCGCCGGCGGGCGGGACCAGGGCGGCGGCTGCTGCATGCAACGGGGCGGCGGGAACTTCGCGGTGGGATGGGGCGCCCAGGACGAAGCGGGTCACGACGCGGGCGATGTTGGTATCGAGGACGGCCACGGGCTCGTCACGGACGAAGGCCCGAAGCGCTGCGGCCGTGTACGGGCCGACGCCGGGCAGCGCGAGGAGCTCCTGCGGCTCCCAGGGGAAGCTGCCGCCGTGGCGCTCGACGACGGCCCGGGCGGCGGCGCGGAGAGCGAGCGCGCGGCGGTTGTAGCCGAGTCCGCGCCAGGCGGTGATGACGTCGGCAGGGGCAGCAGCGGCCAGGGCATCGAATGTGGGCCAGCGTTCGAGCCAGGCGCGGTAGTACGGGAGCACGCGCTCGACCTGGGTTTGCTGGAGCATCACCTCGGAGACGAGGACCGCGTATGGGTCGCGGATCTGCCGCCACGGCAGGTCGTGGCGGCCGTTGACGGCGTACCACGCGGCGAGGGCTTCGCGGGCGGCCGGGGCGTCAGGCGTCGCGGATGTCGCGGTCATCGGCGTTCATCCGCGACATGCGTTCGAGCGCCTCGTCGGAGAGGAGGAGGTCGAGGAAGAGGGTGCGTTCGAGGGCGAGCCCTTCGTCGCGGGGGACGGCGCCGGCCGCGCGCACCAGCCGCTTGATATGGCCGACGGCGCGCGGCGGCAGGGCAGCGATTTCGGCGGCGAGCTGGTGTGCCCGCTCGAGGGCGCGGCCCGGCGGAACGAGTTCGTGGACGAGCCCAAGGCGGTGCGCCTCGGCCGGGCCGACGGTGCGGCCGCGGAGGGTCATTTCGAGGGCGCGGGCTGTCCCGACGAGCGCGGGGAGCTTCTGGGTGCCGCCGGCGCCGGGGAGGATGCCGAGGCGCACCTCCGGCAGGCCGAGCTCGTACTGGCCTTCTTCGGCGATGCGCAGGTCACATGAGAGTGCGAGTTCAAAGCCGCCGCCCATGGCGAAACCGTTGATGGCCGCGATGACGGGCCGGGGCGTGGTCTCGAGGCGGCCGAAGACGCGGTCGATGTCGCGCGGGGGGACCGGCCGGGCGGGGTCGACGGCGACGCCGCGTTCGCGGAGCTGGCGGGCGAGCGTTTCCAGCTCGCGGACGGAGTAGTGGCGGATGAAGACGCCGGGGACGCCGCCGGTGATCACGATGGCGCGGACCGCCGGGTCGGCGTCGAGTTCAGCGGTTGCGGCATCGAGCTCGGCGACGGTCGCGGCGTCCATGAACCCGTGCGGCGGGTTCGTGATGGTGATCGTGGCGACGTTGCCGGAGCGTTCGACGGAAATCTGCGGCACGCTACTCCTCCTCGTCGTCGTCCTCGTCCTCCTCGTGGTTGTGCCCGCCGATCAGCGAGGGGACGAGGGCGACCTGGGTCGAATCGGTGCGCGGCCTGCGGGGCGGCGGGACGGCGCGGAGACGCTCGTTGAGGGCGGCGAGGTCGGCCGGGCTCGCGCCTTCCGGTGCGACCACGGCGACGACGCCGGAGTCGCGGAGGACGCGCAGGTCGGCGGCCGAGGCGGCGAGATCGACGGTGACGACGAGTCCGGTATTCGAGAACGAGGAAAGGCGGACGAGGCCGAGCTGCTCGGAGAGCTTCATGGGGCCGTGGGCGCGCTGGACGAAAAGGCCGTCGAGGCCGAGGGGGCCGAGGGCGCGGAGGGTGTTGTCTTCGATGGACTCGCCGGCGGCGACGAGATGGCCCATCTTCTCGACGTCGACGGCGGCGGAGTCGGTCGTTTCGAGCGGGCTGATGACGAAATCGCAGCCGGCCTCGCGGAGCGTTTCCGCGTCGGCGACGGAGAGGACGGGGAGCGAGACGCCGGCGGCGACCCTTGGACCAGCAACCTCGCGCAGCTGCGCGGCTGCAAGGGCAGCCGACCCGGCCTGGAAGATGACGGCATCGGCGCCGGCATCGAGGGCAGTCCGGGCCTCGGCGGCGGTGCGGACGGCTGCGACGAGGGCCATGGCGCGGGGCTGTTCGCGCGAGACGCGCCCAAAACCGATGGACGGGCCTTCGCGGCGCTGGATGCGGGCGAGGATTTTCTGGAACTGGCTCATGGGGCCTCCGGTTCGGGGGTGGTTACGGGAAGGGTGGTGCAGATGATCTTGCCGCGGGCGAGGACGGCACGGATGGCTGCAGGTTCTGCCAGTACGGCGATATCGGCGAGCGGGTCGCGGTCGAGCAGGAGGAGGTCGGCATCGAGCCCCTCGCGGATGCGGCCGGTGCGGTCGGCGAGACGGAGGAGGTCAGCGGCCCAGGCGGTTGCGGCGAGAAGGGCGGCGGCATTCGAGAGTCCGAGCTGGACCATGCGGAGGAGCTCCTGGGCGTTTTCGCCGGGGCGATTGAACGGCGTGCCCTGGTCGGTGCCCATGGCGATGCGGACGCCGGCGCGGACGGCCGCGCGGAAGCTCTGCTCGTGGGCTTCGAGGACCTGCCAGCCCTTCTCGACCATGTAGGCCGGGACGCCGGCTTCGACGCCGCGGTGGGCGATCTGCCAGGGGGCGGTAAGGGTCGCAACAAGGCAGGTGCCGCGCTCAACCATCATGGCGATGGCTTCTTCATCGAGCCAGACCCCGTGCTCGATGGAGTCGACCCCGGCGAGGATGGCGTTCTTGATGCCCTCGGTGGCCTGGGCATGGGCGCCGACGACGCGGAAGGCCTTGTGCGCCTCTTCGACGCCGGCGCGGAGCTCTTCGACGGTGAAGCTCGGCGAACGGGGGTCGACCCCTGGGGTCATGACGCCGCCGCTGGCGAACAGCTTGATGGCCGCGGCGCCTGCGCGGAGCTGCTCGCGGACTTTCTTCCGGACCTCATCGGGGCCGTCGGCTTCGACGGCGATGAAGCCATGCCCGTGGCCTCCGGTCATGGTCACGCCGTACCCGGCGGCAAGGATGCGGGGCCCTTCGAGCAGGCCGGCATCGACGGCGCGCGCGAGGTGGATGTTCAGGTGGTCAGCTGCACCGAGGTCGCGGACGGTCGTCACACCGGCGCGGACGGTGGCCGCGGCGTTGCGCTCGGCCTTCCAGGCGCGGACGGCCAGGGGCTCGGCGCGCATGGCAGCCAGTTCGTTGGGGTCGCCGCCCGAGGTGAGGTGGACATGGCAGTCGATGAGGCCCGGGACGAGGAAGCGGCCCTGCCCGTCGATGACGCGTGCTCCCGCGGGGATATCTGGAAGCGGTTCGGCGAGGATGCGGTCGATGCGGCCGTCACGGCAAAGGACGGACAGGCCCGGCCGGAACGTGCGGGCCGCGTCATCGAAGACGGCGACGTTGCGAAGGAGGATGGGCTGGAGGGCCACGCCGGCAATTGTTCCACGGACGGTGGGCGGAGGCGAACTGGCAGCCGCGGGCGGGGGCCGGTAGAGTCCGGAGCCGGGAGGAACGACGAATGAACATGCGCGTCCAGCTCGTCATCGACGAGTTCAACCGGCACCGCCGGCAGTTCGAGCACCTGTGCCGCCAGCTCACCGAGGAGGAGCTTCGCAGCGGCATCCCGGGCAGCCACTGGACGGTGAAGGACTACATCGCCCATCTGTGCACCATCGACGGACTGATCGTGCCGCGGTTTGCAGCGATGGTGGGGCAGCAGGCGCCGCTGCCAGACACGCCGATTCCGAACCCGTTCGATATCGACGACTGGAACGAGGCGGCCGTGCGGTCGCGGGCGGAGCGGACCATCGAGGAGCTGCTGGCCGAGGCCGCGACGCACCGGGAGCGGCTGCTGCGGGCGGTGGCAGAGTTCACTGATGCCCATCTCGACCAGGAGATCCTGTACGGGGGCGACCGTAAGGCGCTCGACATCCCGCCCTCGAAGGTGCGGTTCGGCGGGCTGCTCTGGGGGGTGGCAATCCACGACCCGACCCACACCCGGGACATCCTCCGGGCGCTGCCCCACCGGGCAGAGGAGCCCTGGATCCGGGAGTGGCTGGCGAGCGTGAGCGACGCGCTCGTACCGCAGGGCGTGCGGGAGCAGCGGGTCTGAGGGCCGCTCTTCAGCCGCACACGAAGCGGTAGATGCCCGCGGCCGCGCGGCCGGCCTGGACATCGAAGGCTGCGTAGAGGCTGGCGGCCATCATCGCGAGGATGATGACCGCCAGCGCAGCGCGGTAGGCGAAGGTGCCGGGCTCAGGCCGCACGGCGCTCGCCCGCCAGAGCCAGCGGAACCGGCTGGGCCGAGGTGCCGAGCCGGAACATCCCGACGCTCCGGCTGAGCGACTCGGCCAGCTCCCGCAGGGCGGCTGAATCGCGGTCGAGTGCTGCGGCGCGGTCGCCGAGGGTGGTTGTCGAGGCGTTGAGCTCTTCGACCGTCGCGGCGGTTTCGGATGAAGACTGCGCGACCTGCTCGACCGAGCCCAGGACGCTCTTCGATGCATCAGCGATGCCTTCCGCGCCGGATTCCGCCTCGCGGGCGGTCGAGACCAGCGAGGACGCGGCCTCAACCAGGACGGTTGCGCTCGAGGTGAGCTCGCCGATGCGGCGGACAATGACATCGACGCGGTCGCTGGTCTGGGCGATGTTGGCGATGATCTGGCCGAGCGAGGCATCGACCCGGGCGGTCACATCGCGGCCCTGCCGGACATCGGCAACACCTGTCTGCATGGCCGTGACGGCTTCGGTGGTGCGCTCCTGGATGCGGGCAATGAGGTCGGCGATCTCGCGCGTGCTGGCGCTGGAGCGCTCGGCGAGCTGGCGGACGTTTTCGGCGACGACTGCAAAGCCGCGACCCTGTTCGCCGGCCCTGGCGGCTTCGATGGCGGCATTGAGCGCGAGCAGGTTCGTCTGGGCGGCGATTTCATCGATGACGGTGACGATGTTGCCGATCTGTTCGCCGTAGGCGCCGAGTTCGTTGACGGTGGCGGCGGCCCGCTCGACTGCGCCGGCGATTGCTGCCATGGAGGCGACGGCCTGGCGTACCGCCTCCTGGCCGTCGCGGGCGGCTTCGCTGCTGCCGCGGGTGGCCTCGGTGACCTCGCTGGCGAGCGCAGCCACCTGGACGAGCGCCTGGTGAATGCCGGCAATCTCGCCGCGGGCGTCGGTCGCGGTGGCGGCCGCTTGGCGGGTCGTCCCGGCAACGTGGTCGGCGTCGGCGGCGGCGCGGGCGAGATTTGCCTCGGCTGAGGCGGCGATATCGGCGAGCCGGCCGGTCAGCTCCCCAATGTCGGCAGAGGCCTGGGCGATCTGATGGGCAGCCCCGGCGACGTCGGCGGCTGAGGATTCGACGGCGGCAGCGGTCTCGAGGACGCGGCGGGCGTTTTCTGCGGCATCACGGACCAGGGCGGCAAGGCTGGCGTTCATCTGCCCGGCCGCCCGCGCGATGGCGCCGAGCTGCTCCTGAAGGCGGTTGAAGGAGCCGGCCATCACGCTGATTTCGTCGCTGCCGGAGATGGCGACCGGCGCTGGCTCGAAGGCGAAGGTGCGGGTGAGGTCGCCGCGGGCAGCGGCTTCGAAGGCGTCCTGCATTGCGGGGAGCTGTTCGGCGGCCAGGCGGTCTGCTGCCGTCGAGATGGCAGCGGCGCTGCGGCGGACGCGCTCGGCGACGTAGATGGTGACGCCGGCTTCGAGGACGACGAATGCAGCGTGCTTGAGGACGATGCCCAGCGATGCTCCGGTATCGAAAACATAGGCCGGGAACAGGTAGTTCCCCACAAGATGGTGGACCGCGATGACCGCCGCGGCGACGAGGATGGGAATGGCGCTGTAGTAGATGACGAGGAAGCTGAGGACGACGAAGACATGGAAGTGGACGGCGATATCGCCGCCGGACGCGGCGATGAGCATGCCCG
Source organism: Tepidiforma bonchosmolovskayae (assembly GCF_008838325.1). GTDB lineage: Bacteria > Chloroflexota > Dehalococcoidia > Tepidiformales > Tepidiformaceae > Tepidiforma > Tepidiforma bonchosmolovskayae. The sequence goes on from NZ_CP042829.1 coordinate 313,584, forward strand.
ACATCGCCATGAGGGCGGCTGCAGCGGCGATGCGGAAGCCCATCCGGCCGGCGGCGAGCCAGTAGGCGGCCCCGGCCGCAGCCGCGACGGCGACGCTGCCAACGATGGCGGCCAGGGCGGAAAGCTGCCCGACCGCGAGGGCGACGATGACGACGGCGGGGACGTGGGCCGCGATGACCGTGAGAACAAGGCGGTCACGCGCGGTGGACGAGGCAGAAGGCATGCGGAACTCCAGTGGACGAACTTCTGCCAAGATTCTTCGGGCGCGTGCCGCGGATGCATATCCGGGACGTCCCTGAGCAGCAACTAAGATCGGGGCTTGCCCGGAGGGGGCAGCAGCTAAGGCGGGGCCGGCGTAGGCTGGACGGAACGCTGAGGAGGTTTGGCGATGGCGAAGCAGTGGGCACAGCCGCCGACGATGGTGATCGACCCGGCGAAGACGTACCGGGCGACGATCGAGACGACGGCAGGGACGATGACGGCGGAGTTCTTCCCGGCGGAGGCGCCGAAGACGGTGAACAACTTCGTCTTCCTTGCGCGCGAGGGCTTTTACGACGGGGTCATCTTCCACCGGGTCATCCCGGGGTTCGTCATCCAGGGCGGCGACCCGACCGGGACGGGGCGGGGCGGGCCTGGCTACCGGTTCGAGGATGAGCCGGTGACCCGGCCGTACCTGCGGGGCACCATCGCGATGGCGAACGCGGGGCCGAACACGAACGGGAGCCAGTTTTTCATCATGCACGCGGACTACCCGCTGCCGCCGAACTACACGATTTTCGGGCAGCTGACGGGCGGCGAAGAGGTGCTGGACGCGATCGCGACGGCACCGCGGGGTCCGCAGGACCGGCCCGTAAACCCGGTGTCGATTACCCGAGTAACGATCGAGGAGGCGTAGCGGGCGCGGGTCGTCTACCATCGCCGGCATGGAACGGGCCGGCAACAGCGGCGGCTTCGGGGGAGTACGGCAGCTGGTGCTGCCCATTGGGGCGGCGGTCTTGGTGGTCGTTGCCCTGGGAGCTGTGGTCGCTGCGGCACAGCGGACCGGGAACGGAGACGCGCCGCCGACCCCCGGCCCGATGACGCTGCCGCGGACGGTCGGCTATGCGACGCTGACGGTGGTGCGGACGGAGCCCGGGCGGCTCGTTGTCTCGGGCGGGGGCGTGGCAGAGCTGCCGGTCGGGGCGGGAACGCGCGCATGGCGGCTCGAACCCGCTGATGCGGACGCCGTGGAGACCGGCGCAGCCATGGCCATCATCGGTGTGCCGAACGAGGTGCGGAATGCCGCCATCCGGGCGATCGTCGTCGGCGATGCCGGCAGTGCCGGGCCGGCGGGGCCGTTCGGCGGGCACGAGGCGCTCGGCGAGCCGACGGCGCTGCCGCTGATCACGGGGACGGTCACTGGCGTCGAGAACGGGCGGGCAACGGTCCGGACCGCCGCAGGCGAAGTGTCCGTGTGGCTGGGGCCAGGGGCTCCGGTGTTCCGGGTGCGGGAGACGGGGGTCGAAGCCCTCCAGCCGGGCGACCGGGTGGGCGTGCTGCTGGACCGCGACGGGCGGCCCGACCCGGGCCGCGGCCTGCTGGTGATGCGGGGGGAGTAGCCGCTATTCGGTGCGGAGAGCCTGTGCGTCGGAGGTACGGGCGATGAGGCGCACGGCAACAGTGAGGGCGAGGACGAATGCGAGCCCGACCGCGGCGAGGCTGCCTGAGACGAGCAGCCAGTCGGTGCGGAGCAGGTAGGAGGGCTCGGCGCGGCGCCCGGCTTCGTCGAGGTCGAGGAAGGAGAGCATGCGGGCGGCGACCTGCCGGCCGAGCACCGTCCCGGCGAGGACGCCGACGCCGGCGACGAAGGTGTACTCGAGGGCGAGGACGCGGGCCACGCCGCCGCGCGAAAGGCCGAGCGATCGGAGGACGGCGAATTCGGTCCTCCGCCGCTGGACAACGAGCCAAAGGGAGACGAGGAGAGCGACGGCAACGAGCAGGAGGAGGGCGCCGAAGGCGAGGTAGAGGATTCCGGCGCCGCCCGCGGAGATGAGCGGGTTCTGTTCGAGGCGCGCGAGTTCGCGCGAGCGGTCGGTGACAAGGCCGAAGCGGAACGGCTCGCCGCGAAGGACCTGTTCGAGCGCAGCGACATCGGCGCCGGCGGGCGGCTCAAGCCACGCCTCGTTGAAGCCGCGGGGCGCCGACGACCCTGCCAGCCCGAGCCAGCTGATGAGCTGGTCGCGGTTGAACACGATGCCGGGCCCGGCCGCGGATGGGAGGGTCGGGAACGCCTCGACCTCACCGGCCACGCGAACAGGCACGGTGACATTGGCGACCGAGACGGCGCCCACGGTTCCGACGGAGAGCCCGGTCGCGTCGATGAACGAGCGGGTCGCGATGACGGGCAGGGGCACGAAGGGCTGGGCGCGGACGAGCCCCCAGAGTTCGGAGCTCTGGCCCGGCGCGCGGCGGAGCTGCCCGACCTGGCCGGGCCGGCCATCGCCGGGCGCCAGCTCAAACCGGTCCGGGAGGTTGAGCCGGGCAGGGAGCGGCGTCCAGCCGGGATTCGGGCCATCGAAGCTATCGAGGGTTGTGGCAGCGCCGGCGGCGGTCGCCGCGACGAGATTGTCGAACTGGATGGTCAGCTCGAGCGTGTTGAAGCGGTTGCCCGGCTCGGTGATGACGAGACCGGCGAGGGCCAGGGGCTCAGGGAGCTGGCCTTCGTAGGTACGGGCGATGGGGGCCGTGAGAGTCCGCCATTCCCCGGGTTCGATGGTGCCGAACTCGATGAGCTGGTGGTAGCCGGCTGCGTCGCGGACGCGCGCCCAGAGGGTCATCTGGTTCGGGGTGGAGGAAGCGCGGACATCGACCGAGATTGCCGTGGTGCCCGGCGGGAGCTGGATGCCGCGGAGCGGCCCGGGCGGGCCGAGAGCAGCCATGAGGTCGCGGAGCGGGCGTTCAGCGAAGTCGTCGCGGAACCAGAGGAGGAGCGGGGCATCGTCGGGGTTGACGCCGAGGGCCTGGAAGGTGCGGCCGCTCAGGCCTGCAGCCGCCGGCCCCGCGGGGAGGCGGAGGACCGCCGAGGCGAGCGGGACGCCGGTCCGTTCGCGCAGGAGCGCATCCGCGGCTGCGCCGTCCTGGCCGAGGTCGGCGCTGCCAGTGGAGACAGCGCGGAGGCCGGTCCCGGCTTCGAAGCGGGCGCGCTCCTCGAAGGTGGCGGAGGCGGTGGTTGCGTAGCTCGCGGCAAACGTGCCAACCGCGATGGCGAGGGCGAGCAGGAGCGCGAGGCGGGCAGAGTGGCCGGGGTTGCGGGCGACCTGCCAGAGCCCGAGGACGACCGGGGCGGAGGCTTCGCGGCCGAACAGGCGGGCCACAAGCCGGGTCGCGATGGGGTAGAGCCGGAGCAGCAGGGCGGCAGCGGCGGCCACCAGGAGGGCAGGCGAGGCGAGCAGGAGCGGGTCGGAGGTGACGCCTCCCGTGGGCGACGGCTGGAGGAGGGTGCCGCGTTCTTGCAGCTCCCAGAGCAGGAGGGCGGCAACAGCGGCGAGGGCGAGATCGAGGTAGTACCGCTGGGCGAACGGGCGGCCGGGCCGGGCCTGTTCGCGGCGGCGGGCAACGGCCGAAGCGCGGGCCGCAACGAGCGAGGGCACGAGCAGCGCGATGATGGAGATGGCGACGCCAACAGCGGCCCAGGCAAAGGCGGACGGCGGCACGGAGACGGGCAGGAGCGCACCGCCGTTGACGGGCTCGAAGGTCGGCGTGAGCCCGAGCAGGGCGGTTCCCGAAGCGGCCACCAGCGGGGCGACGGGGAGGATGGGCGCGCCGATGATGAGGCCTTCGGCAAGGTTGATGATGCCGACTTGCAGGACAGTTGCGCCGCGGCTGCGCAAGAGCGCGACCTCATCGGAGAGGCGCTCGACGATGACCAGCGCGACGAGGATCACGTAGAAGATGGCGACGGCGGTGATTTCGAGCAGGAGGATGGTGAGCGGAGTCTGCTGGTAGCTTTGTGAGCGGCCGTACTCGCGGAGCACGTTGCCGAGCGGGCTGAAGCTGGAGCCACCGAGCGGCTCGAGGTCGTAGTAGAGGGCGGAGAGGTCGTCGCGGGCGCGGTCAAAGGTAAGGCGGGAGAGCGACTCGGGGCGGGCGTAGGTGTGCCAGGCGGTCGCGGCGCCGTAGGCGGGGAAGACTGCTCCGAAGCCCTCGAGGAGGGTCGCCTCGGGAACGAACATCGGCAGAACGGGGCCGTTGCCGGGCAGGAGGCGGTACGGCGCGAAGACCTGGCCGACGGGCACGACCCAGAAGGGGTCGTCGGCGAGGCGCGGCTCGACGATGGCGGTGATGACGGCCTCGAGGGTGTAGGTGACGCCTGCGGTGGGCGTGCAGGGCGGGGGCGGAGGGCGGTCTTCGCGCGGGATCTCCCGGGCGCAGGTGTCGAAATCTTCGACGAGGGCGATACGCTGGCCGACGGCGAGCCGGGCGGCGCGTGCGGCGTCGCGGGAGATGGCGACTTCGAGCGGGCGACCGGGCGCGGAGGGACGCGGGAGGGCACCTTCAAGGACCGTCACGTGCTCTTCGTAGCCGGTCAGGGACTGGAGCTGGCCGATCGGCGCCTGCGGCTCGGGGGTTTCGCCGGGCCTGGCGATGAAGAAGCGCGGGCCGACGAGCACGCGCGATTCGGAGGGGGAGAACCAGCCGATGCGCTCGGCGATGCGGCGTTCGACGGCCTCGCGGAGGGCGGCGCCCTCGGGCGTGCCGAGGGGCACCCAGGGGAAGCTGACCCGGTTGCCGGGGGCATCACCGAGGCGGTCGCGGACCGTGAACGTGAGGCCGAGGTCGGACATGGTGCGGGCGTAGATGGGGGCCGCGGCGAGGAGCGAGGCCGCCATCAGCATGCCCAGCGCGAGCACGGCGAGCAGGCGCCAGTTCCTTCCGGTGCGCCGGGAGAAGAGCCGCCAGGTTGCGAGTGCGTTCCGCATCGCGGGAACTGTACACGAGGGAGGGGCGGCTTTGCGGGGCCGCGGGAACTCGGGTAGGTTTCGCGCCGAGATGCGAACGGCATTCGTGGTCCTGGGGATGGTCGTGCGGCGCGCGCTGGCGAACCGGCGGCTGCTGGCGACGGTGCTCGTGGGCGTGGTGATGGCGTCGGCGCTGATGGCGAGCGTCGTGCTCTACTCCGACGCGATCCGGGACCTCGGCCTGCGATACGCACTGCGGAACGCGGAACCGAAGGAGCGGAACGTGCGGGTTGTGACCGGAGGGCGGCCGGCACTGGAGGACTATCGCCAGCGGCGCGAGCAGGTGGACAGGCTGCTGGAGCAGTACCTCGGGGACGTGCTCGAGGGGGTTGTGCACTTCGGGCGGACCGCGACGTTCTATGTGGCGAGGCCCGGCGCGCCGGTGCCGCAGGATGCGGACCGCCCCCGCGGGCATTTCCAGTTCGCCGACGGCCTGCGCGAGCACGTGGAGGTGGTCGAGGGGGCGTGGCCGCGCCTGCCGGCGGCCGGGAGTTCGCCGCCCGTGTTGGAGGCAGCGATCGGCAAAGCTTCGGCGGACCGGATCGGGGTGCGCGTGGGCGACGCCTTCGATCTGCACCCGTTCTGGCGGGAGGACGCAGCGCCGGTGCGGGTCGTTGTCACGGCGATTGTTGCCCCGCGCGACCCGGAGGAACCGTACTGGTTCGGGCGAACGGACCGCTTCGCGCTCGACACGACATGGGACACCTATCCGTTCTGGGTCGACGAAGCGGCGGTGGCGGAGACGGTGGCGTCGCACCTGCCGGACATGGACAGCACGCTCGAGACGTACGGGTTCGTGGACATCGGCGCGATCGATGCGCGGAATGCGAAAGCGGTCGAAGGGAGCACGCGGGCGCTTGCCGTGGTGTTGCGGGAGGCGGTTCCGAACGTCGTGTTCGAGACGCGGCTGGCGGATGTGATTGGGAGCTACCAGTCGAAGCTGTTCTTCACCCGGCTGCCGCTCTTTGCGCTGATGCTGCAAATCGTCGGCATCGCGCTGTACTACCTCGTGATGGTGTCGTCGATGCTGGTCGAGCGGCAGCACGGGGAGATTGCCCTGCTCCGTTCGCGCGGAGGGAGCCCGGGGCAGGTGGTTGCGGTGTACGGCATCGAGGCGGCGCTCATCTGCGGGGCCGGGGCGCTGGCGGGGCCTTTCCTTGCGGCAGGGGCGATCGCCGTGCTGGGCTACACCCCGCCGTTTGCGCCGCTGAGCGGCGATGCCGCGCTGGAGGTACCGCTTTCGACGATGGCCTTCCTCGCGGCGGGCGGCGGCGCAGCACTGGCGTTTGCGGCGATGCTCATCCCGGCGTGGCGGGCCTCGCGGTCGACCACCATCGACTACAAGCACAGCCTGGCGCGGCCGCAAACGAGGCCGCTGTTCCTCAAGTACTACCTCGACCTGGGGCTGGTCGGGGTTGGGGCGTTCCTCTTCTACCAGCTGCGGGAGCGCGGCTCCCTGGTCACCGAGCGGCTGTTTGGGGACCTATCTGCAGACCCGCTGCTGCTGCTGTCGCCGACGCTGTTCATGGTCATGGTGGCGCTGGTGTTCCTCAGGCTGTTCCCGCTGGTGCTGGGGGCGTTTGCGTGGGCCGGGCGGCGGTGGGAGAGCGCGACGGTGGCGCTCGGCCTGACGCGGATGACCCGAGCCCCCCTGCAGTACAACCGGCTGATCCTCCTGCTCCTGCTGGCGACGGCGGTGGGGATGTTCGCCGCCGGCTACCGGGCGACGCTGGAGCGCGGCTACGACGACCGGGCTGCCTACGAAGCAGGAGCGGAGTCGCGGCTGACGGACGTGCGGAACCCGGCGAATGTGCCGGGGGAGGTGTTCGTCGAGCGGGTCGGGCAGGCGACCGGGGCAGAGACCGTCTCGCCCGCAAGCCGGCTGACTGGTTCGTATCTGCTCTCGGCATTCCAGGGTGTGAGCATCGAGGTGCTCGGCGTGGTGCCGGGTGAGTTCGAGCGGGTGGCGTTTTGGCGGGACGATTTCGCAGGAGCGGACCTCGGCGAGCTGCTCGACCGGCTGGAGGTCGACCTTTCGGCACGCGTACGCGGACCGGAGGTGCCGGCGGGATCGCGGTGGATCGGCGCCTGGGCGAGGGTGCCGTACGGGGAGAACCAGCTGCGGCTCGGGCTGCGGCTCCGCGACCCGAACGGGACGTTCTGGGACTACACGCTGGTGCCGACGGAGCGGGAGGTGACGGAGGGCTGGCGGTTCTTCGCGGCGGACCTGACCCAGCCGTCGCAGGCGCGGTTCGGGGCCGGGACACGGTACAGCACGGCGACGCCGAAGGAACTCGACGCGGTCTACGTCCGAACGGCCGGTTCGCCGCCGCCGGTGGCGGAGCGGGCGATCATCCTTGTCGATGATGTGATGGTATTTGACGGGGTGCAGTGGAGCGGACCGGACAGGGGCGGCTGGACGGCGGTGGAGACGTTCGATTCGTTCGAGCGGTGGCAGCTGATCACCGGGCAGGCGCAGGCAGAACCCGGGGCGGTGTCGTTCGCGCCGGGCGCGGGCCGGGACGGCGGGAACGCCGCGCGCATTGCGTTCACGCGGGGGCAGGGACAGGGGCCGCTGTTCGGCTTCCGGGCGGCGCGGCCGGCGACGCCGCTGCCGGTGCTGGCAGAATCCCGGTTCCTCGAGCGGGCAGCACTGGAGACGGGCGACGAGCTGACCATCTACCTGAACCGGCAGTACGTGCAGGCCCGGGTAGCCGGACGGTTCGACTACTTCCCGGGGCACGACCCGCGGGGCAGCGACTATTTGCTGGTGGCTGCGCTGCCTGCGGTGCAGGAGCTGGCCACCGGCGTGCCCGGGCTGGCCGATGCGGTCTTCCCGAACGAGGCATGGCTGCGCGGCGCGAACCCGGAAGTGATGACGCGGGACGCGCTGGCCGAGCGCGGGGTGCAGGCGGAGGGCGTGCTCGACCGGCGGGCTCTGCGGGCGGCGCAGGAGGCGGACCCGCTCGTGGCGGCGAGCTGGGAAGGCATCCTGTTTCTGTCGTTCGGGGCCGTGCTGGTGCTGACGGGGCTCGGCTTCGCGGTGTACGCGACCGTGGCGGCGCAGGCGCGGGCGCTGGAGTTCGCCATCCTGCGGACGATGGGATTTTCGAGCCGACAGGTGCTGGGGCTGGTGAGTTTCGAGCAGCTATTCGTCATCGCGGCCGGGGTCGCGGCCGGGACATTCCTCGGCTTCCCGCTGGGGCGGCTGATGATCGGGTATCTTGGCGTGACCGAATCGGGCAGCGAGCCGGTCCCGCCGCTCGTTTCGCAGGTAAGCTGGCCGGCGGTGCTGACCGTGTACCTGTCGCTGGCGGCCGTGTTCGCAGCGACGATTGCGGCGCTGGCGGCCGTGTACACGCGGCTGGCGGTCCACCGCGCGCTTCGGATTGGGGAGGTGTAGATGCAACCGGTGCGGACGTTCGCCGCCGGGCAGGAGCCTGAGGGGGATGACGTGTACATCCGCTGCGAGGACCTGTTCAAGATTTACAAGACGGCGAACCTCGAGGTGGTCGCGCTGCGCGGGCTGGACCTGAAGGTTCGGCGCGGGGAGTTCATGGCGATCGTGGGCGCCTCCGGTTCGGGGAAGTCGACGCTGCTGAACATCCTCGCGGGACTGGACACGCCCTCGGCGGGGCGGTGCTACGTCGGGGGGCAGGACCTGCTCACGATGTCAGCCAGGGACATGGTGCGGTACCGGCGGCGGCAGGTCGGCTTCGTCTGGCAGCAGACGGGCAGGAACCTCGTCCCGTACCTCGACGCGGTGCAGAACGTGGAGGTGCCGATGGTGCTGGACGGGGTGCCGCCAGGGGAGGCGCGGGAGCGGGCGGTGCGGCTGCTCGAGATGGTGCTCATGGGGCACCGGCTGCACCACCGGCCGGAGATGCTCTCGGGCGGGGAGCAGCAACGGGTCTCGATTGCAGTTGCGCTGGCGAACAATCCGCCGCTGCTGCTGGCCGACGAGCCCACCGGGGAGCTGGATTCGGTCGGCGCAGACACCGTGTACGAGGTGTTCCGGACGCTGAACAAGGAGCTAGGCACCACCATCGTGATCGTGACGCACGACCCCGACATCGCGGCGCGGGTCGACCGGGTCGTTGCGATCCGGGACGGCCGGACGAGCACCGAAATCTACCGGCGGGTGCGGTTCGAGGGCACGGAGGCGAAAGTCACGCACGAGGAGTATGTGCTGGTCGATGCAGCGGGCCGGCTTCAGATCCCGCGGGAGTACCTCGACGAGCTGGAGATCCACGACCGGGTGCGGGTGATTCTCGGGGAGGGCCGGATCGAAGTGCTGCCGGACGGCACGCGCCGGGTCCGGCTGAAAGGGGCGGCATGGTGAGCGAGGGCGCATCGGTGGAGCTGCGGTCGGTTTCGCGGCGGTTCCGGGCCGGCGGCGAGGACGTGTGGGCGGTGCGGGAGGTTTCGCTGTCGGTGGGGCCCGGCGAGTTCCTCGCGCTGGTCGGGCGGTCGGGGTCGGGGAAGACGACGCTGCTGAACCTTATTGCGGGCCTCGACCGCCCGACGAGCGGCGAGGTGCTGGTCGATGGCGCGCGGGTGGACCGGATGAGCGACCGGGAGCTGGACCGGCTGCGCCGGGGGACCATCGGGTTCATTTTCCAGTCGTTCGGGCTGCTGCCGCTCCTGTCGGCGCGGGAGAACGTGGAGCTTCCGCTGCGGATAGCGGGTGTCGGCTACCGGGAGCGGCAGAAGCGGGTCGATGAGGCGCTGGCGTTCGTGGGGCTCAGGAAGCGCGCGGAGCACCGACCGTATGAGCTTTCGGGCGGGGAGCAGCAGCGGGTGGCGATTGCACGTGCGCTGGCGGCGCGCCCACGGCTGATTCTCGCGGATGAACCGACCGGCGAGCTGGACTCGGCGACGGCCTCGACGGTCTTCGGGCTGCTGCGGGACCTTGCGCGGATGGAGGGCATCACGATTATCACCTGCACCCACGACCGGCTGGTGATGGAGATGGCAGGGCGCGTGGAGGAGCTTGCCGATGGTCGGCTGGTGACGGAAGGGCGGCGCGAGGTGCTGGAGCGGACGCTGGCGCGGGAGCGGAGCCCGTTTGCGGCGGCGCGGGCGGCCCCGCCGGGGGAGGCTCCGACAGGGTCGGGGCTGTCGTCGCTGATCGGCGCGGATTATGCGCAGTTTCGGCGGCCGGGGTCGGCGGGAGGCCCCCGAGGCGAGCCTGACCGCCAGCCCCAAGGGAACGACGGGGCGAAGCCGTAGCGCGAGGGGAGCGGCCGACAGGCCGGGCGTTCACGCCGCGTGTAAGGCACCGCCCGGGCGGCCTGTCATTACCGCAGGGCTGATGCGATACCACCACCGGGGGAGGAATTGCATGCTGCAGGGGAAACACTGGCAGGGGACCGCGCGGGCGGCGGCTGCGATCATCGTCGGGGCAGTGGGGGCGGTGCTGGGAGCGTGCTGGGGAGGGGGCAGTCCGCCGGTCTCCGCCTGTGTTCCGCCACCGGCGGACCTGGTTGCGTGGTGGCCGTTCGATGAGACGTCGGGGAACGTGGCGCACGACATTGCGGGGTTCCCGAACGACCTGGCGTTCATGAGCGGCTCGTACGTGCCTGTGGCGGGAAAGGTTGGGGGCGGATGGAAGCTCGGGCCGGCCACAACGGTTGCATGGGCCGCATCGCAGGCGGACCTGCAGGTGGGAACCGGCAACTTCACGATCGAGACCTGGGTGCTGCGCTGGAACGCCGTATCGTCGATTTCAACGATCCTGGCAAAGCGGGACAGCTCAGGGACGGGGTACGGACTTATCACTGCGAACGGCCAGGCGTACCTCCAGCAGAGCGGCAGCAACAGCAACCCGCCGCCAACGAGCGGGTCGATATCGACTGGCGGATGGCGGCACCTGGCCGTGACGGTGGACCGGACGGCGAACATCGTGCGGTGGTACGTCGACGGGCAGCAGGTAGCGACGGGACCGGCCACAACGTGGTTTTCCGGAAACCTGGATACGAGCGCTCCGGCCGAGGTGAGCACGGGCGGCGCGGAAATCGAGCTCGACGAGCTTTCACTCTACAAACGGGCGCTGACTGCAAATGAGGTGCTCGCGATTTTCCAGGCCGGTGCGAACGGAAAGTGCAAGCCAGCTCCTGCGACCCCGACGCCGACGCCGGGCGCAGTCGGGACGATCGGGATCGGCGGCGGGCTGCCGGTGACGGTCGTACCCCCGGGCGGAACGGCGACACCGGCCGGGACGGTGCCGGCGTTTGCGACGGTCGGGCCGAAACAGACGCCAACGGCAACGCCGACACCGACCGGGACTGTACCTGCATTCGGCACGGTCGGGCCGAAGCAAACGCCAACCCCGACGAAGACGCCGACGCCCACAATGACCCCCACGGCGACGCCGACCAGGACGCCGACGCCGACAGCGACACCCACGAAGACCCCAACTCCAACGGCGACACCCACCAGCACACCGACGCCGACCCCGACGCCGGTCGATGGGACGCTCTGCATCCTCAAGTTCTATGACGTGAACCAGAATGGGGTGCAGGATACGAACGAGCCATTGCTGCAAGGGTGGACGTTCACAGTCGCCCAGGGGAGCACGGTGCTCGGATCGGTGACGACGGGCGCGGCGGGCCTGCCGGGCGTGTGCGTGAACCTGCCAGCCGGGCAGTACACCGTGACCGAGGTCGTGCAGACGGGCTGGTTCCCGACGACGCCGAACCCGCAAACGGCAACGGTCACCGGCGGGCAAACGGTCACACTGGTTTTCGGCAACGGGCGGAACTAGGGCGCAAGGCGGGGGGCGGCGAGCCGTCCAGCCCGACGGCAGACGGAAGGACGCCGACCCACCCTCACACCCTGGCAGGGTCGGGCCGCCGCCGCGACGTGCCCCATGGAACCGGGCGGCGCCGGCAAGCCCCTTCGCGACGCCGTGCCCGCGAGAGATCGGGGGCGGCCCGCGACCCGGGAGCACTCAACCGCGAGCCGCAGAGGCCCCGCTACGGCCAGGCCGGTGGGGCTCCGGTCCCATGACGGCCGGGAGACCTTGAAACGACGGATCGCAGAATTGAAGATGTCGGGAATTCGGCGTGGCCGTCGGTATCCCGGCGGTCCGGCGCGGACGCGGTGAGACCCCCGCCCATCCGAGACTGTAAGAGGTGCCCCGGATGCTGGTCGAAGGTGTGGGCCGCTTCGCACGCAGGCGGCACTTCCGCGACGGAGATCCGAGATGTCGGCGAGAAACCTCTCCACTCTGCTGTGCATCACCCTGCTTTTGGCGAGCGGCCTCGTGGCTGCCGCGTGCTGGCCGAATGGGGGCGGTTCCGGGGGATCGGGGCAGACGCCGCAGGCGACTGCGGTAGCGACCGTTGCGATCGGCCAGACGACCGTTCCCATCACGGTTGTGCCGCCGAAGGCGACCGCCACACCGACGCCGCCAACGCTCTGGCCTCCCCCGACACCCATCAAGAACACGCCCACACCGACGCCAAAACCAACCCTGAGCGGCAACCCGGCGACCATCCCGGTCAGCACACCAACGCCGACGAAGACACCGACGCCGACGCCGGTCTCGCCCACCCCGACGAAGACACCGACGTCGACACCTACCTTCACGCCCACACTAACGAGCACGCCGACGCCAACTCCCACCTTGACCCCAACGCCGACGAGCACACCCACACCGGCGCCGACCTTCACACCCACGCCAACGCCGACGCCGGGCGGCGGCGCCCTTGTGCAGGTGTGCATCTTCAAGTTCCACGACCTGAACGGCGACGGCGTGCACCAGAGCCAGAACGAGCCGTTCCTCCAGGGGTGGACGTTTACCATCACCCAGACGGCGCCGCCGCCGACTCAGACAGTCGCAACGGTGGTCACAGGCGCCCAGGGGCTTCCCGGGGTGTGCATCAATTTGCCGGCGGGCGCGACCTACAACGTCACGGAGATTCCGCAGCAAGGGTGGTTCCCGACGACGCCGACGACCCAGACGATTGCACTGGTGCCGAACCAGGGATCGGTCACGCTCCTCTTCGGCAACCGGTAGCGGCACGCACTGCGTAGCGCCGGGTGAGTCCGGAAGGGGCATTCACTCCCTGTTGCGAACGTTTGTTCTATACTGGCAGGCGTGGCCGCCTACGCGGAGCTGCATGCGCATTCGTGCTGGTCGCTGCGTGAAGGGGCGAGCACGACGGACGAGCTGATCGACCGGGCGCTCGCCCTCGGGTACGGGGCGCTGGCGCTGACCGACCACGACAACCTGTACGGGGCGATGGAGTTCGCGCAGGCGGCCCGGGCGCGGGGGCTGAAGGCGATCACCGGGTGCGAAGTCACGGTGCGGAGGACCGAACCCGGCGGGGAGGCGCCGGAGACCTCGCACCTGACGGTGCTTGCGGAGCACGCGGAGGGGTACCGGAACCTCTGCCGGCTGCTGAGCCGGGGATACCGGACGTACGGGAAGGACACGCCGCAGGTGGAGGAGGCGTGGCTGTTCGAACAGGGCGCGGGGCTGATCGTGCTCTCCGGCTGCCGGGATTCGGCGCTGGCGCGGCTGGCGGCGGCCGGGGAGGAGCGGGCGGCGCGGGAGCTGGCCGGCCGCTACCGAGATGTGTTCGGCGACCGGTACCTGGTCGAGCTGCAGGACCATGATGTGTACGGCGACCGGCGGAGGAATGCGGTGCTGGCGAGGACGGCGGATGCGTGCGGCATCCCGGTGGTTGCGACGAACAACGCGCACTACCACGTGCGGACCAGGCACCGGCTGAACGATGTGCTGGTGGCGGTTCGGCACCGGCTGACGCTGGACACTTCGCATACGGTGCGGCGGCCAAATTCAGAGTTCTACCTGAAACACCCGGAGGAGCTGGCCCGGCGGTTCGCCTGGCGGCCGGACGCGCTGGCGAACGCGGTTGCGACGGCGGAGCGGTGCACGTTCGACCTGACGCGCGACCTGCCGTACCGGCTGCCGGACTACCCGGTGCCGGAGGGTGCGACGCTGGACAGCTTCCTGCGCGGGGTGTGCGAGCGGGCGTTCCGGCGGAAGTACCCGCCTTCGGACCCGTACGCGGCGGAGGCGCGGGAGCGGCTGGAGCGGGAGCTGGCGCTCATCGAGCGGCACGGGCTGGCGGGCTTCTTCCTCGTGTACTGGGACATCCTGCAGCTGGTGAATGAGGTGGCGGCAGAGCTCCACGGGCGCGACCCGCGGCTGGCGCCTGATGAGCGGCCGGTCGGGCGGGGACGGGGGTCGTCGGTGAGTTCGATCGTGTGCTACCTGATCGGGCTTTCGCACATCGACCCGGTGCGGAACAACCTCTACCTGGAGCGGTTCCTGAACGAGGAGCTGCATTCGCTGCCGGACATCGACCTCGACTTTCCGCGGGACATCCGGGATGCGCTGCTGGAGCGGATCTATGACCGGTACGGGCCGGAGCACGCGGCACTGGTGGCGGCGTTCCCGACCTACCGGTTCCGGAGCGCGGTGCTGGATGTGGGGAAGGCGCTGGGGCTGCCGGAGCCGGTGCTGGCGAAGATCAACCGGCTGGCAGGGCCGTTCGCGGACGCGCGGGGGCTGGCGGAGCAGCTGCGGAAGGTGCCGGAGCTGCGGCCCCTGGTGGATGCGCCGATCTGGCGGGACCTGGTGGAGCTGGCGGGGCAGGTTTCGGGGTTCCCGCGGCATATCGGGCAGCATGTGGGGGGTGTGGTGGTCTCGGCGGAGCCGATTTCGTCGGTGGTGCCGGTGGAGCCGGCGCGGATGGCCGGGAGGTATGTGTGCCAGTGGGACAAGGATTCGGTCGACGATGCGCGGTTCGTGAAGATCGACTTCCTCGCGCTGGGGATGCTCTCGGCGGTGGGGGAGTGCCTGGACATCATCGAGGAGGAGCGCGGCGTGCGGGTTGACCTGGGGCGGATTCCGCACGACAGCCCGGAGATTTACGCGGCGATCCGGGAAGGGGACACGATGGGGGTGTTCCAGATCGAGAGCCGGGCGCAGGTGCAGACGCTGCCGCGCACGCAGCCGCGGAACCTCGACGACCTGGCGGTGCAGGTGGCGATCATCCGGCCGGGGCCGATCATGGCGGGGGCGTTCCGGCCGTACATGGAGTACCGGGAGCGGCTGGCGCGCGGGGAGGCGATTGAGGTGGATTACGGACACCCGGAGCTGAAGCCGCTGCTGGAGCACTGCCTGGGCGAGACGCTGGGGCACGTGCTCTACCAGGACCAGGTGCTGCAGATCGCCTGCGCGGTGGCGGGCTTCACGCCGGGCCAGGCCGACCGGCTGCGGCGGGCGATGAGCCGGAAGCGTTCGTCGGAGGCGATGCGGGCGCTCGCCGAGGAGTTCCTTGCGGGCGCGGCGCGCATGGGGGTAAGCCGGGAGGCGGCGGAGGTCGCATTCGAGAAGATGGCGGCGTTCGCGGCGTTCGGGTTTCCGAAGAGCCACGCGGTGGCGTTCGCGCTGCTGGCGTATGAGTCGGCGTGGCTGCGGGTGCACTATCCGGCGGAGTACTACTGTGCGCTCTTCAACGCGCAGCCGATGGGCTTCTACCCGGTGGAGGTGCTGACGCAGGATGCGGAGCGGCACGGCATCCGGGTGCTGCCGCCGTGTGTGAACCGCTCGCGGGCGGGAGCGTGGCCGGAGGAGGGGAACATCCGGCTCGGGCTGCAGCAGGTGAACGGCATCGGCGGGGGATGGCAGGACCGGCGGCAGCACCGGCACCTGCCGGGCTACCGTTCGCTGCCGGAACGGATTGTGGAGGAGCGGGAATCGAACGGCCCGTACCGGTCGCTCCGCGAGCTGCTGGTGCGGACGGGGATGACGCGGGAGCAGGCGGAGATGCTGATCCAGGCGGGCGCGCTGGAGTGTTTCGGGCTGGCGCGGCGGGAGCTGCTCTGGCAGCTGGGTCTGCTGACTGAAGCGCGGATGCCGCAGCCGCCGGCGCGGCCGGCCGCGGAAGCACGCGCCCGGCAGCTTGCGCTGGCGCTGCCGACGGAACAGGACATGGCGAGCCTGCCGCCGCTGGAGGGCTGGGAAGCGCTGGCGTGGGATTTCGAGCGGCTGGGGCTCAGCCCGGGTCGGCACCCGATGGCGCTGGTGCGGCCACTGCTGCACGAGGGGATGATTACGAGCCGCCACCTCGGCGGGGTACGGAACCCGAACCGGCTGCCGCAGGGGATGGTGGTGGAGATTGCGGGGATGGTAGTGACGCGCCAGCGGCCGGTCACGGCGAGCGGGGTGATGTTCATGCTGCTCGAAGACGAGTTCGGGCTGGCGAACGTCGTGGTGCACCGGGGGCTGCAGGAGCGGCAGGCGGAGCTGGTGCGGATGGAGCCGTTCGTGATCGTCCGCGGGCGGGTCGACAACGAGCAGAGCGGGTTCCCGAACATTGTGGCTGAGTCGTTTCGGCGGTGTCCGCTGCCGGGGTTCATCGAGCGGCCGCAATCACACGATTTCGGCTAAGCTACGGCCGGGCGACCGCAGGCGGGTCAGGGCGTGAGGACCATCTGGGTCTGGGTGACCAGGGCAAGGAGGCGGCCGTCGGGGTTCCGGATGGCCGTCTGCCAGGTCTGGGTGCGGCGACCGCGGTGGAGGGGGACGCACTCGGCGGTGATGGTGGTGCCCGCAAGGGCAGGGGCGAAGAAGTTGGTCTTCGATTCGATGGTGGTTGTGCCGGCATCGGGCGGGAGGTTGAGGACCGTGCCAACGGCGCCGAGGGTATCGGCGAAGGCCATGAGGACGCCCCCGTGGCAGATGCCCGGGACGGTGCACAGTTCGTCGCGGACGGTCAGCTCGGCGGTCACGCGGTCGGGCTCCGCGGACGTGAGCCGGATGCCGAGAACGCCGGGGAAGAACGGCTGGATGCGCTGCTGGAGCGCAGCGGACTGGTCGCTGGACATGGACGAGCCTCCTTGTGCTGGACGCGGCAGGTGCGCCAGAAAGGATGCACGACGCGGCCGGAACCCGGGAGTGCCGCCCGGCAGCCATGGGGACGGGCCACCGGCTGCCGTTCAGGGGGCAGCAGAGTAGGATGAAGGCGATGGTGCTTCCTTCGTTCACCCGTGCTCAGCTGGCGGCAGGCGCCCCGGGTCCCGAGACAGCCCTCACGATCGGCGTGCTCGACGGGGTGCACCGCGGGCACCAGTGGCTGCTCGGCCGGCTGCGCGAGGAGGCCCGCAAGCGGGCGCTTTCGCCGGGCGTGGTGACACTTCATCCGCACCCCGTGACGGTGCTGCGGCCGGAGGTCCCGCCGAGCTATCTGACCTCGCTCGAGGAGCGGATGGAGCTGATCCGGGCGGCGGGCGCCGACTGGGTCATCCCCCTGACCTTCACGAGCGAAGTCTCGGAGGTGACTGCCGAGGAGCTGGCGGCGGCATTCGCGGAGCTGCTGAGGATGCGGCTGATGGTGCTGGGGCCGGATGCAGCGTTCGGGCGGGGTGCGCCGAAGGACACGGTCGAGCGGATGCGGCGGCTGGGCGCCGAGCTGGGATTCGAGGTGGTGCAGGTGGAGCCGCTGATGCACGACCACGAACGGTACAGTTCGACGGCCGTGCGGGCGGCGCTGGCAGCAGGCGACATGGAGCGAGTGACAGCGCTGCTGGGGCGGCCGTACCGGCTTTCGGGGCCGGTTGTGCGCGGATTCGAGCGGGGCCGGACGATCGGGTTCCCGACGGCGAACATCTCGGTTGCGGCCGACCGTGCGCTGCCGGCGCTGGGGGTGTATGCGACGCGGGCGAGCGTGGCCGGGCACCGGCTGATCGGCGCGACGAACATCGGGCGACGGCCGACCTTCGACGCCGGGCACGTCTCGATCGAAACGCACCTGCTGGACTTCGAGGGCGACATCTACGGGGAGCGGATGGACCTCGAAATCGTGGCGCGCATCCGGGGCGAGGTGAAGTTCGCTTCGGTCGATGCCCTCAAGGCGCAGATCGCGGAAGATGTCCGGGAGGCGCGCCGGCTGCTGGCCGGCGCCTGAGCACTCTCACGCAGGCTGGACGCGAACGCATGACGAGGACGATGGCCCCGGTCGACGAGCAGCTCGCTGTGCTGATGAGCGGCGTCGATTACGGCGACCCGCTGCTGAAACAGCAGATGGAGCGGGAGCTGCGGGAGCGGCTCGAGGAAGATCGGCCGCTGCGGGTCTACCTCGGCGTGGACCCGACGGCCAGTTCGCTGACGCTGGGGCACTGCGTTCCGCTGCGGAAGCTCCGGCAGTTCCAGCAGTTCGGCCACCACTGCATCTTCCTGATTGGTGACTACACGGCGCTGGTGGGCGACCCGAGCGACAAGAACAAGCTGCGCCCGATGCTGACGCCGGAGCAGATCAAGGCGAACGAGGCGACCTACTTCGAGCAGGCCGCGCGGATCCTCGACCCCGCAAAGACGGAGGTCCGGCACAACTCGGAGTGGCTCAGCAAGCTGACGTTCCCCGACATCATCCAGCTGATGGCGAAGTTCACGGTGGCGGAGATGCTGCGGAGGGAGAACTTCCGGCTGCGATGGGAAGCGGGCGACCCGGTCTACCTGCACGAGTTCCTGTATGCGCTGATGCAGGGATACGACGCTTACGCGCTCGCCTGCGATGTCCAGGTGGGCGGGACGGAGCAGCTGTTCAACCTGATGGCCGGGCGGAAGATCCAGGAGGAGGCGGGCCAGCGCCCGCACGTGCCGATCACGTTGCCGATCCTCGTCGGGCTGGACGGCAAAGAGCGGATGTCGAAGTCGAAGGGGAACCACATTGGCGTGGACGACCCGCCGGAGGTCCAGTTCGGCAAGGTGATGTCCATCCCGGACGAGGTGATTGAGCACTACTTCACGCTGGGCACGAACCTGCACCCGTCCGAGGTGCAGGCGATCATGGCGGCGATGCGGTCGGGCGAGCGGAGTCCGATGGAGACGAAGAAGCTGCTTGCCCGGACGATTGTGACGGAGTTCTGGGGTGAGGAGGCGGCGAAGCGGGCGCAGGAGCACTTCGAGCGGACGGTGCAACGGAAGGAAGTGCCCGAGGACATCCCGGAGTACCGGGTGCGGGAGGGCGAACTGCTGCTCGACGTCGTGGTCGCGAGCGGTTCGGCGCCGTCGAAACGGGAGGCTCGGCGGCTGTTCGAGCAGCGGGCGGTGACGATGGACGGGCTGGTCGTTGAGCCGACGACGCCGGCGCGGCCGGGGACTGTGGTCCAGGTCGGCAAGCGGCGGTGGGTCCGGCTCGTCTAGGTTGCGGACGGCGGCCTGGATGACCGCCGTCTGAGCGCGGCCACGACCAGGACGAACCCAAAGGCTACAAGGAGCAGACCGAGGACCATCCCGGCGATGGCGTAGCCCCGCTGGTAGCGGAATTTCGTGCCGAACTCGACGGCGGCATCGACCCCAGGCCGGCCGTCGGCGCGGAGTATGACGAACACGTAGTCGCCGTTCTGCGCCGACCAGCTGAGGTCGAGCGGGGCGTCGCCGGAGGCGCTGGCGGTCCATGCGAGGGCGTCGGCGGGCGGTGCGAGGGCGTCTCCAGCGCCGACCGCGGTGCGGCGGAGCTCGAGCGGGTCGTAGCGGACCTGGTCGACGACTTCGTGACGAGCTGCTGCGAGGTACGGGTCGGCGGCGGCAGCGGGCGCGATGCCGAGGAAGAGGCCCCTGCCGTCGCTCACGCGGATGCGAATGGTGACCGAGTTGTTGCGGATGCCGCTGCTGCGCCCGGCGAGCTCGGCGGTGGAGCCGACGAAGCCGGCCGTGGACGTCGTGAGGCGGGCGGGGCCGCTCAGGAGGTAGTCGTCCTCGTCAAGGGAGCGGAGGGAAGCGACCCCGGAGGCGCCGCAGGCCGCCCCCGCGATAAGCGCGGCGAAACCGAGCAGGAGGAGAACGAGTCGCACAGCCTGGGGACGATGCTACGGGGTCGGGGCGCGGGCGGCGAGCTGCGCGGCGGGGGTGAGCGCCCGGGTATCGACTTCCGCGACGGGCTGTTGGGCTGCCCCCGGTGCCGCCACAAGTGCGGGAGCCAGTGCGCCGACGAGGACAAGGAGCGTCTGATAGGTGTTATGGAGTCCGAGCCCGCCTGCCGCGACGAGCAAAATGGCAGAGAAGAGCGCCTGGTCTCTGGTGCTGCGCGCCTGGACAGCGGCAATAACGAGCCCGGCGGCCGCGAGGGCATAGAAGGGGATTGGAAAGCCGGACGAGAGCCCGCCGTTCCAAAGGAGGATGATGCGGCCGCTGGATGCGGGGGCGGCGAGGAGCCCGCCTGCCGCTGCTCCGGCCGCGATGCCTGCCGCCAGTGCGCGAGGGCCGGGGCGACGGCGGACGGAAAGCGGGAGGGTGAGGGCGAAGGCGAGGCCGGTAAGTTCGAGCCCATCGAGCAGAGGGCCGCTCAACCGGAGTGGGAGGGCGGGTTCAGTCTGAACCAGCGCATAGCCGGCTGCGGCGGCGGTTGCCGTTGCAAGGAGCGCGAAGGGCACCGCTGCGGCGACTCCCCGGCGAACGAGGATGGCCGCGGCGGCGGCGGTGACAGCGAGCGCTGCCGCAACGTCGACGACGGGCAGCAACCCCGGGTCGACGCGAGCTGCGGCAGCCGCGCCGAGGAAGAGGAGCCCGCATACCCCGGCAACGCGCTGAGGCGCGGTGCCCCGGAAGGCGACGATGGAGCTGGCTACCAGGGCGAGGACGCCGAGCACGATGGCCACGAAGAAGGCGTACCGGCCGGCGGCGCTCAGGAGGAGATAGGGAGTTTCGAGCCGTGCGCCCGCAGGCACGTGGATGGCGATACGTGTGCCGGTCCGGAGGACGAGCAGCTCGAACAGCGCGGCGGCGGTGAGCCATGGCAGGAGTGCGAGGATGGCGGCATTCGGTCGGTTTGGGGATTCCATAACCTATCGGCTCCGTTCGGAAGCGCCGTAGAAGGCGAGGCCGATGCCGATGCCGGTGAGCCCGAGGAGCAGGATGGCCGCGAGGGCAATAAAGCGGGCATCGATGCCGCCCGAAGCTCCCGGAAGCTCGGCAGCGGCGACCTGGAGCGTGATGAACTGGGAAACCGACTTCATGCCGTCGCGTTCGCGGTTGGCGCCGTCCCAGACAGCTACCGCCATGTCGGTGCGCGTACCCGGGGCGAAATCAGCGTGGTCCTGGCCCTCGCTCTTGAAGTCACGGGCGAAGACCACGGCCCAGCCATCGGCGGTGCGGACGCCCTTGCCCTCGGCATCCTGGACGGGAGACGCGGTCAGGTAGCCGAAGAGATGCGAGATGAGCGTCTGGACTGGCCGGTCGGCCGCCACGGGGTTGCCGGCGCCGCGGGCCGTGAGGAACGTGTCATCGGTAAAGGGGTAGCCGTCGACGTGCATGTTCGGGTTGGCGGCCGCCAGGCTGGTGGCGCCAGCATTGACGTCGGCGCGCCAATACCAGATGTTCACGCCTGCGTCGGGCTGGCCCATGCAGACCGAGGGGACTGTGGCGGCCGCGCGCGACGGGAATTCGAGGGCGACGGCGTCGGTGAAGTCCTGAACCCGAAGGGCGCTGGCATTCTCGGTGGGGTCGGACCACTCGGCCCGGACATAGAGCCTGCCTTCGTGATGCAGCGCCTTGAGGCGGACGGTGCCCACCGACCCGCCCCCGGCTGCGTAGCTGCCGCGCTGGGCGGAGAGCGGAATCTCGACGGCGCGCACGGCGTCCCACGCATCAGCCTGGGGGTCGAGGCCGGGGTTCGACGGCGACTCGTAGGCGACAAGGAGAACGGTCTGGGAGGCAGCCGGGTTGACGCCGGTGAACTGGAGTGCGCCGGCGATGAGCAGGACGGCTGCCGCGACCAGGAGTTTCCTGCTGCGGAGGATGCGGTTCATG
The DNA here is from genome assembly GCF_008838325.1 of Tepidiforma bonchosmolovskayae. Classification (GTDB taxonomy): domain Bacteria; phylum Chloroflexota; class Dehalococcoidia; order Tepidiformales; family Tepidiformaceae; genus Tepidiforma; species Tepidiforma bonchosmolovskayae. The sequence continues at coordinate 335,370 of NZ_CP042829.1, forward strand.
GCGCGACCTCTCCTGTGACGAGCTGGTCAAGGGAGACAAAGCTGGACACTCCCAGCTCAGGCCCGTGGCTGCGGGGGGTCTCCCACGCGGCGGGGTCGAAGCCGGGCGCCGGCTCGATGGCGTCGATACCGAGGCGGGCGGCCTCGTCGTCGACGACCTCCTGCAGGAGCCGCGCAGCGGGGCCGAAGAATGTGCCGGCAGCTCGCTGCTGGAGGCGCCCGGCGAGCAACGGAACCCAGCGACCCAGGTGGTCCCTGAGCAGGATGCGGAGGCCTTTCTGGACCTGGGCGACACGGGGAGCACCTCCGTGGATGACCGCGAACGCCTCCTTGCGGAGCATGAAGGCGAGGAATTCGAGTTCTACCGGGAGGTCGTCGGGGCGGCCCGATGACGGTGCAGGAACGACGCCAAATGCGCGATAAAGGCCGGCAAGATCGGCCATCCGGTGGGACTGGCGGTGGGCCTCGGCGGCGAAGTAGGCCGTCTCGAATGCGGGGCAATCGACGGAGGTGCCGACCGAGAAGAGCTGGACGCGGTGGGAATCCCAGGTGGGAACATCGAGCTGGGCAAGAAGCGCCGCGAGCTGGAGGAGTTCGAGCTGGGCACCCGGCGCTTCCGCGGCTACCGCCGAGAGTTCACGGGCGAGGGCGAGGGCGCCTTCACTGGCGGGGCCGAATAGAATGGCGAGGAGCTCGGCGCGGACAGCGCGGCGTTCCAGGTCTTCGGCGTGCGCTGGTGCAAGTGCCGGCATGGCGAACCCCCGGTTCAAATGGTGTTCATGGCGAACCGGTCCGGTCGCTCGTAGAACGGTTCGTTGACGGTGATGCGGACGATCTCCTTGCCCTGGCTGTCGAAGCCGATGACGGTGTCGTTGTAGATTTCGCGCTTTTTCCCATCGACGGTGAACTCCGCAGTCTTCGGACCCGGCTCGACGCGGTAGGAGAAGATGATTTTCTGGGTTGCCCGGAAGAGCTGGAGGACGGCGAGGAGCTCGCGGGACGGGTTGGTGTACCGTTCGATCGCCGCGTCGACGCCGGGGCCGAACATCTGACGGAGGTAATCGCGCGGGACCCAGCGGGGCGGGATGTAATAGACGTTGGGCTGGGTGCCGAACTGGGGGTAGAGCGGAAGAGCGACTTTTTCAACATGGACGAGGTAGTACAGCGGGTTCTGGCGGTCCTCGGCCCACTGGCCATCAGGCTCGACTTTGACGAGTCCCTGGAGGCGAATCTTGCCGATGCAGGCCGTCATGCAGCGCGTCTCCATGGGGACGCCTTCGGTGAGCGGGTCGGTCCCTTCGACACGGGGGTAGCAGCCGATGCACTTTTCGGAGGTCCGGGTGGTCGGCCGGTACATGGCCTTCTTGTAGGGGCATGCCTCGACACACTTGCGGTACCCTCGGCAGCGTTCCTGGTCGATGAGGACGATCCCGTCTTCTTCGCGTTTGTAGGCGGCGTTGCGGGGACAGGCAGCGACGCAGGCCGGGTAGGTGCAGTGATTGCAGATGCGCTGGAGGTAGAAGAACCAGCCGGAGTGCTCAGGGAGCGAGGCGCCAGAGGGGGAGAACCGTGTAGCGGTGTCCTCGAACAGGTTTGGCGACTTCCATTCGTCTTCGTCGGGGATGTAGCCGGTTGCCTGTCTTTCGATGCCGTCGGCGGTTTCGAAGATTGTTTTGCCGGCGAAGGTGCCGTAGGGCGCGGCGCGGGTCGGGGGCCTGGCATCCCAGACCTGGCCGCCGGGGTCGGCCGCTTCCTGAAGGGCGAGGAGCTTCGTATCCCAGTGGTGGGGATACCCTCCGAAGGGCTTCGTCTCGACGTTGTTCCACCACATCAGCTCCTGCCCGGGCGAGAATGTCCAGGTTGACTTGCAGGCCATGGTGCACGTTTGACAGGCGATGCAGCGGTTGATGTTGAAGACGGCGGCGAACTGGCGTTTCTGGGTACCGGTCTGGAAGCGGTACTCCATCTCGCGGCCGATTTGCCAGTTGTAAACGCGCGGCATGGCTAGACCTCCCCGGCCGATGGACCGTATACGGAGCGGATTATGCTGCGGACGAATGCTTCGCCACGGCGGCGATAGATTGCGTGGGTGCCCGAGAAATAGGGGGAGGCGAAGAGCCGGAGGGCTTTTTGCGGGGGCATCGCCATCAGGGCGTACTCCTCGACGATGCAGCGAGCCATGAGTTCGTCCTGGTCGACTCCATCAGGGACGGGGAATCGCTGGGCGACAAAGGCGTACGGGTCATCGAACTCCAGCTCTTTGTGGGACATGGATTCAGGCCCTCCTCACGGTGACGAGCTTGCCGGCGATGTAGCGGTCCATGACTGCGCTGGTGCGGCCCGGCGACATGCCGTCCTGGCCGGCAGCCCACTTACCCTGGCCGTTGAGGCCGCCGTCCTCGGCTTTGGTGATGCGGACAAGCGTCTCTTTGGGGACGGTGTTGACGGCGTGATTGTCGGCCTCGCCGCCAAAGATGAAGGCCTGGGCAACTTTTGCCTTGTGGAAAAGGTGGTCGGTCTGGTGCATCGGCATGGACCAGTCACGGGTGACGCTCTGGTGCGAGCCGTAGCGGAAGTTGGACTGGTAGCCGGTGTCGGCGGAGACCGCCCGGCCATCGGCGCGGGTTTCATGGGCGAGGACGGTCTTTTCGGTGGCGCCGAAGCCGCCGTGCTTGGTCATGACGACGCCGCGGGGGTAGGCGGGGTTGAGCTTCACCCGGAGCATCAGGCGGGCGACCTTGTACCGGGGGTCATCGGGCGTCCAGCCGAAGAAGGGCCGGTCGGCGGGGTTGGCATCGACCCAGACGTAGTCACCTTCTTCAAGACCGAGTTCGCGTGCGTCCTCGGGATTCATGTGGAGCTGCTGGTCGCCCACGCTCGCCATGCGCCTGTCGGCGCGGTAGGGGTCGGTGAAGTCGGTAGCATAGAGGTTCATCCAGTCGGTAACCGACCAGGACGAGTGGACTGTGTGCCGGGTTTTGGGGGTCAGGAAGTAGAAGCGGAAGCCCTGTTCCCAGAGCGGGTTGCGGGTTTGCTTCACCTGGTTCCACGGGAGCTTGATGTTGCGGACCGTTCGGCGCTCGGGGTCAAGGTCGTCGGGCGGGATGCCGTAGTCTTCGGGACGGATGAGCGGATTCGACGACACGATGACGTTTGGGAGATATGGGGTTGCCTCTGGGCCTTCGCGGTGGACGATGAAGTTTTCGCCGTATTCGAGGGCCTCGGGGATGTCGCAATACGAGTTCATCCTTCCCGTATCGGTGTGGAATGGCATGCTGTCGTGAATCTGCTCGTAGTAGGGGACCCGAGGATACGAGCGGAAGAGCATGAGGGCAGAGCCGGGCTCGCCGTACTTTCCGGCGAGGATGTCGCTGACGCGGTATCCGCTGGTAGTTCCCGAGGAGTCGAGCAGACGCTGCAGGTAGATGTCGGCCCGGCCTTCGAGCGCGAACTTCCAGTAGTTGGCGAAGCGTTCGTCGCCGGTGAGTTCACTGAGGGCCTTGGCGACTCCAGCCATAATCGAGATGTCGTCGCGGGTATCGAACATCGGCGGGATGCCGCCCTTCCAGATTTGGAGGAAGGGGTTCTGGCAGGAGGCAGTGACTTCCACCTGCTGCATTTCGAGCCATGAATTGGCAGGAAGGACGACATCGGAGTATTCGCAGGAAAGAGTCATTTCAATGTCTTGCGTGATGATCATGTCGATCTTCGGCAGGACATTGAAGAGAACCATATACAGCCACTTGGCGTTGTTGATCAGGTTGACGTTGGTCGTCCAGATAACCTTGGTTGGCGTGGGCATATGGGTCTTCCCGGTGAAGACCTTCCGCCCGTACTTCGGGGTATCGACGATGAACGCCCGGTCGCCGTGGTCCCAGAATGCGGGCTCTTCATCCTTGGTGTAGGCGTGGGCTTTGATGTCCTTGCCCCGGGCTGCGGGGTCGAGGTTCGGTTCGAACGGGTCTTCGGCGATCCATCCTTTGAAGCCGGGGCCGGTCTCGGGAGTGCCCTGGAAGAGGGCGGCCTTGTAGTTACCGGCCCAGGAGTACATGCCCGCGCCGGGTTTACCGATGTTCCCGGTCAGCATGAGCGGGAGGTGCACCGCGCGGTTGTGGAGGGTGGCATGGAACCAGTGATTGATGCCTTCGCCGACATGAATGGCCACCGGCTTCATGGTGGCGATGTCGTTTGCGAGGCGTTCGATGAGTTCTGCGGGCGCGCCCGAGATTTCGGACGCGGTGGCGACGTCGTAGTCCCGGAGGTGAATCTTGTACGCCTCCCAGAGCGTCATGACCTGGACATCCCGCCCGTCGAGGGTCCGGACGGTGCCGGTGTATTCGAGCTGGGGGTCGATGCCCTTCGCCGCCAGGCGGTCGCCGACATCGTCGCGGGTGACGGGACTGAGCGACCGGGACTTGCTGTCGTAAACAACGTAATCCTGCAGCTTGCTGTATTGATCCCTGGTGAGGCCCTGGACTTTGAAGCTGGGGCCATTCGGATCGAGGGAGGGCTGGTAGCCCGGGAAGACGTCACGCGGGTCGAGCCGCTTGAGGGTGTCAGTGCGGATGAGGAGCGGGAGGTCGGTAAACCGTTTGACGAAATCTGCGTCGTAGAGTTTGCGCTCCATGAGGATGCGCGAAATTGCGAGGAAGATGGCGGTATCGCCGAGGCCGGGGCGGCAGGGAATCCAGTAGTCGGCCTTGGTGGCTGGCGGCGAGTACTCGGGGGTGATGGTGACAATCTTGCCGCCGCGCTCCATCAATTCGATGAAGAAGTGGGCGTCGGCCATTTTGTTTTCGACGAGGTTTTTGCCGACGCCGATGTGGAGGCGGGCATTGCGCATGTCATTGAAGTCGCAATCAGAGTTTTGGAGGCCGGTGACGAAGGGAGTGCCGGGGGCCTGGTCGCCGTGCCAGGTGTAGTTGGACCAGTTGCGGCCGCCACGTGCCTCCTCGGGGGATACTCCCCGGACGTGAACGTCGAGGAGGGCCATCATGTTCGACATGCGGTACATGCCGTACTTGCCGAGGACACCGAGGAGCCCCATGCCGCCCCGCATCTTGAAGGTGCGGGTGCCGGCACCGCCCATCTCCTCGACCATTTCGGGCTGGTAGCCTTCTTCGAGGAGGATGCGCTTGCCCTCCTCGCCGGAGTAGCGGCGGGCGATCGCCTCGAGGCCGCGGGCGGCGTAGCGGAAGGCGTCGTCCCATGAGACGTTGACGAAGGTGTCGCGTCCGCGGGCATCGAACCGGTATTTCGAGCGCGCTTCCGGGGTGAGGGCCGGGAAGCCGTCGTCGGCCCACTGCTTCCATCCTTTGCGGATCATGGGGTTCCTCAGACGGTACGGGCCGTAGATGCGGCGGGTGAGGGTCGCGCCCTTGTTGCAGCCGCGGGGGTTCCAGGCGGCGGTGGCGAAGTTCCCGGAGGGGTCGCCGACATCCTGGCAGTCGTAATTCTGTTCCGTGCGGATGACGATTCCGTTGCGGACGAACGCGCGGAGGCGGCAGTTGTGGGTGCAGTTCGGGGCGCAGACGAAGGTGAACGAGCTGTCGTACCGGTACTGGTCGCGGTAGAGGCGTTCCCACCCACGGTTTGGGTAATACTGCAGGGGATTGGCGACGCCAGGCGCTGCCTGGAGAAACGAGAGACGCTGCCCTGCGTAGGCGGCGGTGCCGGCAGCGGCGAGGCCGGCGGAGAGCTTGATGAACTGGCGTCGGTCCACTGGCGGTCCTCCGGGCACCTTCAGTGCAGTGGTCTGGGCCAAGCGTGCGCCTGCCGAAGTCGGCGGGCTGTGACAATCGTCACGGGCCGGCGGATGCCTCCGAAGGGCCGTTCGGGCGCGAATCGCCGGACCTATCGACGCATTGAATGGATCACATCGAACACAGCAGAACGATGCTTCGCCGACGCGTGACGACAGCGCAGAATGGAAGGATGCAGCCGACTGCGGAGGACGTTCGCGCGATTCCGCACTTCACGCCGCTGACGACGCGGGAAGCCGAGCTTGTGGCGCCGTTACTGCGCTCCGTGCGGCTCGACGAGCGGCAGCGGCTGATTGCCGAGGGCGAGCCGTGCGAGGGCTTTTACTTCGTGCGGAGAGGGAGGCTGCGGCTGTTCCGGACAGCACCGGATGGGCGTGAGCAGACGCTTCGGATTGTGGCGGCCGGCGAGACCTTTGGCGAAGTGCCGGTTTTCGATGGGGGACCCAACGCGGCGAGCGCTGAGGCGATCGAACCGGCTGACGTCGTGCTGGTACCCTTGGCAGTAGCCCAGGTCCTGGTGGAACGCTACCCGGAGGTCGCGCGGCGCCTCCTGCGGCACCTCGCGGCCAGGCTCCGGGCCTTCAATGAGCTGGTTGAGCAGCTTTCGCTCCAGACCGTACAGCAGCGCCTGGCCCGCTACCTCTACTTCGCGGCGAAAGAGACCGGCGTCGAGACGGCGGGCGGAATCGCGGTGGAACGACGGCTGAGCGGACAGGACCTGGCCTCGCTGGTCGGGAGCGTCCGTGAAGTGGTTGCCCGCACGCTGAAGGGGCTTGAGGACGAAGGGGTTATCGTCATCGAGCGGCAGCGCTATCTCATCCGGAGCCTTGAGGAGCTCCGGCGTTATTTCTGAGCGGGGTCACGTGCCAGCGGTGTGTGCCGCCGGTCTCGGCCCTGGCCCGCGGCCCGGGACCGGCCGAACCACGAAGGTGCCGGCAAGCGACGCCGTGGCGAACAGGCCGGCGACGGTGCAGGCTGCCCCTGCGGCCCGGAGTGCGGGCAGTGCCCCGGAGAGGGCGGCGCCGGCGCCGGTAATGGTTCCGATGGCCACGAGGATGAGCACCGCGTGCGCGATGTGCCGGGAGTACAGCTCTGCAGTCCCGGGCACCGATTCGTGGCCTGCACGCGCGCTGAACCGGTGGTACCAGGCGATGAAGGGCACGATTTTGTAGCTGTTGGCGACCAGCGTCATGCCGGCCCAGCCGCCCAAGACAAGGACGCCGGCGGCAGTGACGATGCGATGGGCCCCGGGCGGCGCATCGGCCGGCCAGGCCGCGGCAAGGGGTGTTGCAGCGAGGGCTGCGCCGAGGAACAGGAACGAGCCGGCCGTGGCGCGGCTGTAGAGGTCGGGTTTGCGCCGGAGCCGGCCGCGATACAGGCGAACGGCGTCTGCGAGCCAGACTCCACCGAGCGCGGCCAGGACAGCCTCGAGGCCGGCACGGGCCAGAGGCGGTGGGTCGAGGGGATAGACTGCGCATGCCACGACCGCCATCGCTGCGAGCGCGCCAGGGAGCTGCCTGGCGAATCTTGGAGTAACCCCGCGGACGATGCCGAACATGGGGAGCAGGCGGTAGGTGACACCAGTGATGGCGATGGCCAGCCAGCCGATGATGCCGAGGTGGGCGTGGGCAGCCACGAGCGCGGGGGTCACGGCAAACCAGCCGAAGCGCAGTGCGAGCGCCCAGGTCAGGCCAAGGGCGACGGTGGCGCCCAGGCAGAGATGGGCGAGCCGGAGGCTGGTGAGTTCGGGGCTGACCGGGCGCGCAGTCCAGAGGGGACGGGCAGCCGCGGCCAGATAGCAGGCAAGTCCGGCCACAGCAAGGCCGCCGCCCGCGGCGAGAAGCGGGAGCCGCCAATCGGCGAACGCGCCCACAAGGAGCGCGACCCCGGTGGCGTAGAGGACAAATGCCGACATCGCGAGAGACACCGCGGGCGGGCGGCCGCCGAGCACCGACGTTGTGAGCTGGAGGGTGGCTCCCATGATGGACATGGTGAGCCAGCCAAGCACGATACCGTGGGTTGCGGCGAGAAGCGCGGGAGTGGATGGGCCGTCAAGCGTCCCTTCGGGGGCGGTGAGCAGCGCGACCCCGGCCATCGCGAGGCCGAGCGGAGCGGCTACCAGATATGGCGCCACGACGCGCGCGGGGGGCACCGCATTGGGGTTGATTCCGTTCACGGCGCGGGCTCACGCCAGATGCGGATGCGGGGGCCATCCTCGGATGCGGTGAACTCCCAGGTGTAGCCGCGACGCTCGAGTTCTGCGTACAGCAGACGGGGCTCGCGGTCCATCAGCGCGACCAGTTCATCACCCGGGCCGAGCTGCCCAAGGGCCTGGAGGATGCGGACCATTGGCTGCGGGGGCTCGAGGCCCCGGTTGTCCACGACTATCTGCATCATGCGGAGATGATGCATGGACCGGCGGCCTGGGGATTTGACTTACGTCACAGGCGAAACGGGGGCTAGCGGTTGCGCCAGGCGGGCGGGCGCTTTTCGAGGAAGGAGCGCATGCCTTCCTGGGCGTCTTCGGACTGTGAGGCGGCGGCCATGAGTTCAACGGCGTAGGCGTAGGCGTCGTGCTGGTTCATTTCGACCTGGGTATAGAACCCGAGCTTGCCGACGCCCTTGGAGAAGGCGGAACCGCGGGTCGCGCGCTGGAGGAGGTCGAGGGTTGCGGATTCGAGGAGCTCGGCGGGGACGACGCGGTTGACGAGGCCCCACTGGAGGGCGGTGTGAGCATCGATGGTGTCGCCGGTGAGGGCGAGTTCGAGCGCGTGCTTGCGGGCGATGCTGCGGCTGACGGCCACGAGCGGGGTATGGCAGAACCAGCCGCCTTTGCCGCCGGGGGTTGCGAAGGCGGCTTCTTCGGAGGCGACGGCGAGGTCGCAGGTGGCAACGAGCTGGCAGCCGGCGGCGGTCGCCAGGCCGTGGACGCGGGCGATGACCACCTGGGGGATGCGCTGCATGGTTTCCATCAGGTCGGTGCAGGTCCAGAGGAGTTCGCGCATCTCCTTGAGGCCGGCGCCGGCCATTTCGGAGAAATCGTGGCCGGCAGAGAAGACGGGGCCGTTGCCGGCGAGGATGACCCCGAGGGCATCGGACTCGCCGACGCTGCGGAAGGCGTCGCGGAGTTCGCGCAGGTGTCCGAGCGAGAGGGCATTGCGCCGCTCGGGGCGGTTCATCGTGATGGTGACGTAGGGGCCCTCGCGGTCGACGAGGATGTACTGGTAGCTCACGGCTGCTCCTCCCGGGTGGTGGGAGGATGGTAGCGCGGCAGGAGGGGCGGAGGTAGTGGTACCCCCGGCAGGAATCGAACCTGCGCACATGGTTTAGGAAACCACTGCTCTATCCGCTGAGCTACGGGGGCCTGGTACGCCTGCTGATTGTAGTTTGGCAAAACGCGCCGTTTGGCGCTGCTCCGCACGAACGGGGACACCGCGTGCGTATGCTGTTGGTACGCCTCCGGAGCGGGCGCGCGCCGGAGCCCGGAGGATTGACAGGAGGTGACGCGGATGCAGCTGCAAAACCGTTACCGCGGCGCCATGCTCGGGCTGGCGGCCGGCGACGCGGTGGGAACGACGGTCGAGTTTCGGCCGCGCGGCAGTTTCCAGCCGGTGCGGGACATGGTCGGCGGGGGGCCGTTCGGGCTGAAGCCCGGGGAGTGGACCGACGACACCTCGATGGCGCTGTGCCTGGCCGAGAGCCTGGTGAGCCGCCGCGGGTTCGACGCCGCCGACCAGATGCGGCGGTACTGCCGCTGGCGGGACACGGGCTATCTCGCGAGCAACGGGCGCTGCTTCGACATTGGGCTGACGGTCAGTGCGGCGCTGCGGCGGTTCGAGGAGAGCGGCGAGCCCTTCGCGGGGAGCCCGGACCCGCGCACGGCGGGCAACGGTTCGCTGATGCGGCTCGCACCGGCGGTGCTCTTCGGGTACCCGGACGCGCACGAGGCTGAGCGGCTGGCAGCGGAGAGTTCGCGGACGACGCACGGCGCTGCGGAGTGCATCGATGCGTGCCGGCTGTTCGCGCGGATGCTCTGCCGCGCCCTCTCCGGGGCGCCGAAAGAGGCCGTGCTGCTGGGCGATGCCGAGGGGTTTGCCGGGGAGCCGGCGATTGCGGCCATCGCCCGGGGCGGCTACCTGCGCAAGTCAGAGGACGAGATCCGGGGGAGCGGCTACGTGGTCGAGAGCCTGGAGGCGGCGCTTTGGGCTTTCGCCGGCGCGGATTCGTTCGAGGAGGCGATCCTGCGGGCGGTGAACCTGGGCAACGACGCCGATACGACGGCGGCCATTGCCGGACAGCTCGCAGGGGCGTACTGGGGCGAGGACGGCATCCCACGGCGCTGGAAGGAACGGCTGGCGCTGCGCGACGTCATCGAGCGGCTTGCGGATGACCTGCTGGCGCTGGCAGTGGCCCGGAACAGGAGCGGATAACCGGAAGCCCGGACACCTGGCGCGAATACGACAGGAGATGTCGCGGCAATGTCGCACACTCGTCGCGGTCGTTCGGCGGCGGTTGGAGCCGCGGCGCGGGCGGCCAGATCCTCGCGGAGGTGTACGCGGATGGCAGATGAGCAGACGACCAACGAAGCTGCCGGCGGCGAGGCCGCCGCGCCGGCAGAGCGGCCGGTGGTGGGGGCCCGCCTTCGCCGGAACGACATCGCGCTCTTCGTCCCGAAGGTGAAGCCGCTGGTCCAGGCGATGCGGTCGCTGAAGGTGGCGCGGTATGACTGGCGGAACCAGCAGTGGACGATCCCGCTGCGGAAGGCGGCCGACGCCTACCGGGCGCTCGAGGCGGCGGGGGCCGACGTGAGCGCGCTGGCGTCGCTGGTGGGGATCTCGGCGATCCGCCAGGTGGATGCCGAGGAGATCATCGTGAAGTTCCCGGAGCTCTTCCCGCACCAGCGGGAGGGGGTGCGATTCCTCGCTTCGTCGCGGGGGGCGATCCTCGCGGACGACATGGGCCTCGGGAAGACGCGCCAGGCGATCATCGCGCTGGGCGAGCGGCGGCCCGAAGGGAACCTGCTGGTCGTCTGTCCCGCCTCGCTGAAGCTGAACTGGCGCCGCGAGATCCAGGTGGTCTACCCGGATGCGGAGGTGCGGATTATCAACGGGCCGGACCCGGTCATCCCGGCGCGGTGGACGATCATTAACTACGACCTCCTGGCGCGGAAGCGGCCGGAGATTGTGGGGAACCTGTGGTCGGGGGTGATCTTCGACGAGGCGCACTACATCAAGAACGCGACGGCGGCGCGCTCGAAGGCGGCGCTGGCGATCGCGGAGCGGATTGAGGACTGCTACCTGCTGACCGGCACGCCGGTGATGAACCGGCCGATTGAGCTGTTCAACCTGCTGCGGGCGATCGACCACCCGCTCAGCGTGAGCTACATCGAGTTCGGCAAGCGGTACTGCGACGGGAAGTGGGACGGCTACGGCTGGGATTTCAGCGGGGCTTCGAACCTGGATGAGCTGAAAGCGCGGACCGAGGGGTCGATCCTGGCGCGGCGGAAGGAGGACGTGCTCGACCTGCCGCCGAAGCTGCGGAGCGAGGTGCCGGTCCCGCTCGACCCGAACAAGTACCGCGAGCTGGAGCAGCAGTTCGTTGGGCTGGCGCAGCAGCAGCGGCAGAAGTACCAGGGGAACGTCCGCTGGAACGAGCTGCTGCCGGTGATGACGAAGCTGCGGCACGCGGTGGCGAAGGACAAGGCGAAGCATACGGCGAGGCTCGTCCGGGATGCCCTGGAGCAGGGCGAGAAGGCGATTGTGTTCACCGGTTTCAACGCGGTGGCGGACACGCTGCAGGCGGAGTTCGGGCCGGCGGCGGTGCGGCTGACAGGCGACACGTCGCAAAAGGCGCGGCAGGAAGCCGTCGACCGGTTCCAGAGCGACCCGGAGGTGCGGGTGTTCGTCGGGAACATCCTGGCGGCGGGCACGGGCATTACGCTGACGGCTGCGACGCACGTCTTCTTCAACGACCTCGACTGGGTGCCTGCGAACCACCTGCAGGCTGAGGACCGGGCGTACCGGATTGGGCAAAACCGGATGGTGAACGTGTACTACGTCTCGGCGCCGGGAACCTTCGACGAAATTGTCTGGTTCGTGCTGAAGCGGAAGTTAGCGGTGCTGGACCAGCTGGACTTCTCGCAGCGGGGTTCGGCGCCCGAGTCCGGGGACGCACGGGACGAAATCCTGCAGGCGCTGCTGGAGCAGTTCGCCGGCTTCGAGACCGCGGCAAGCGCGGAGCGCTGGCTCAAGGAACAGGGGAAGGAGGCGTAGGGAAACCGGGGGCTGCTGCCAGCTGGTAGGCCCGGAGAGATTCGAACTCTCGACCAATGGATTAAAAGTCCACTGCTCTACCGCTGAGCTACGGGCCCAGGGTCATTATCGGGCCGGAACGCCGGAGGGGCCACGACGACGCGCGGCCCCTCCGGTGCTGTTTTGCCGGGGCAGGATGGTGCTACTCGAGAACGACGAGGACGTCGCCCTCGGCGACGCGGGCGCCCTCGGCAACGGGGACCTCTTTGACGGTGCCGTCGGCCGGGGCCTTGATTTCGTTCTCCATCTTCATGGCTTCGAGGATGAGGAGGACGTCGCCCTTTGCGACGGCCTGGCCGGGTTTCACGTTGATGCGGACGACCTTGCCGCTAATCTGGGCGGTGACGGCACCCTTGACGGCGGCTTTCGCGCCGCCGGCGGCAACGGCTGACCCGGCGGTTCGCTCACGCGGTGCGGGACCGCCGCCGAGACGGCCTTCCCACTCGACCTTGAAGGGCCGGTAATCGACCTGGACTTCCATGCCGCTCTGGCGCTGGTCGGGCGGGGGAAGCTGAACCCGGTAGGGCACGCCGCCGGCGGTGACGGTGACGTAGCCGGATTCTTCGCGGACGGTGACGGGGTACTCGTGGCCGTCGACGATGACGCGGTCGCCGCGGACTTCGACCTCGTAGGTGCGGCCTCCGATGGTGACTTTGGCCATTGGCGGTTCCTCCTTAGCGCATCTGGCGGAGGCGCCCGAAGGAGCGCCAGTTGCTGGTGTCGCCGTTGGGGACGATGACAGGCGCAGGCGCGGCCGCAGCCTGCTGCTTCTTCTCGGAGATGGTCATGGCGCCGACGACGGCGGCGACGAGTTCGCGCTCCGGACCGCCGCCTTCCTTCCGCCACTGGAAGAATTCGCGTGCCACCTGGGGGAACATGACGTAGCTGAGCACGTCCTCGACGCTTTCGGCGAGGTCGGCGATTTCGGCCTTTGCCTTTTCCATCTCGGGCTCGAGGTCATCGGCCGGGCGATGGTCGATCGGCTGTTCGTCGCCAAGGATTTGCTTCAGGATTTCCGGGGCAATCGGGACGGTGGTGCGGCCGTACATGCCCTTGGCGAGGTTGCGCGTTTCGCGGGTGACGGTGGCATAGCGCTTGCCGGTGAGGACGTTCAGGACAGCCTGGGTGCCGACGATCTGCGAGCTGGGGGTAACGAGCGGCGGGTAGCCCAGGTCGGCGCGGACTCGGGCGTTCTCTTCGAGGACTTCGGGGAGCTTGTGCTCGGCGCCCTGTTCGCGGAGCTGGCCGACAAGGTTCGAAATCATGCCGCCCGGGACCTGGTGGGAGATGACACCGGCATCGACACCGAGGAGGCCGGATTCGAACTTCCAGTACTTCTTACGGACGCCGCGGAAGTAATCAGCGAGCTGGCGGAGCTTCTCCATATCGAGGCCGGTTGCGTGCTCCGGGTCTTCGGCGAGGGCGGCGACGAGCGTTTCGGTTGCGGGCTGGCTGGTGCCGCCGGCGAGGGGCGAAATGGCGCAGTCGATGACGTTGGCGCCGGCCTGGACACCCATGAGGTAGGCCATTTCGGAGAAGCCGCTTGTGTCGTGGCAGTGCATCTGGATGAGGATGTCGGGGTGCTTCTGGCGGATCCGTTCGACGAGGGCCTTCGCCATCATCGGGCTGAGGAGGCCGGCCATGTCCTTGATGGCGATCGAGTCGGCGCCCATTTCGATCATCTCGTCGGCGAGCTTCGCGAACGAGTCAACGGTATGGACGGGCGAGGTGGTATAGCAGATGGCGCCCTGCACGTGGCCGCCGGCCTTTTTGACGGCGCGGAAGGCGGTTTCGAGGTTCCGGGTGTCGTTCAGGGCGTCGAAGATGCGGAAGATGTCCATGCCGTTCTGGACGGCGCGGTCGCAGAACTCATAGATGACGTCATCGGCGTAGTGGCGGTAGCCGACGGCGTTCTGGCCGCGGAGGAGCATCTGGGTGGGCGTCTTCTTGAGCCGCTTTTTGATTTCGCGGAGGCGCTCCCACGGGTCCTCCTTGAGGAAGCGGAGGCAGGTATCGAAGGTGGCGCCGCCCCAGCATTCGATGGAGTGGTAGCCGATGGAGTCCATGAGCTCGAGGACGGGGATCATGTCCTCGGTGCGCATGCGGGTCGCGAGGAGCGACTGGTGGCCATCGCGGATGGCCGTTTCCATGATGCCGACTTTGGCCATGTCTTTGTTCCGCGGGGAGAGTGTGGAGAGGCGTGGGCCCGTCTGCTGCTAAGGGTACCGAGTGGGCGGCGTAGTGGCGATTCCGGCGGGGGCAGCGCGGCGCGGATGCGGTAGGCTTGCGCGGCAACCCGTAGTGATGGAGAGGGAGCTAAGCCCGTGGACATTGCGAAGCTGTTCAGCCTCGAAGGGAAGGTCGCGCTGGTGACCGGCGGGAGCCGGGGGCTGGGGCGGGAGATGGTGCTGGCGTTCGCGCACGCCGGCGCGGACGTCATTATCGCGAGCCGGAAGCTGGAGGCGTGCGAGCGACTGGCCGAAGCGGTGACGCGGGAGACCGGCCGGCGGGCGCTTCCGGTGGCGTGCCACGTGGGGGAGTGGGAGCAGGTCGAACACCTCGCACGTGTCGCCTATGACGAATTCGGGCGGGTGGACGTGCTGGTGAACAACGCCGGGATGTCGCCGATTTACGACCACGTGGCGAACGTGACCGAGGCGCTCTACGACAAGGTGCTCGATGTGAACCTGAAGGGGCCGTTCCGGCTGACGGCGCTGGTAGGGACGCGGATGGCGGAGGGGAGCGGCGGCTCAATCATCATGGTTTCGAGCACGGCTTCGCTGCACCCGACGGCGGACGTGATCCCGTATGCCGCGGCGAAGGCCGGGCTGAACGCGATGACCGTGGGATTTGCGCGGGCGTTCGCCCCGAAGGTTCGGGTGAACTGCATCGTGCCCGGGCCGTTTCTCACGGATATTTCCAAGGCATGGGACATGGAGGCGTTCAAGGAGCGGGCGCGGACGTCGATCCCGCTCCAGCGCGGAGGGGAGCCACATGAGATTGTTGGGGCGGCGCTCTACCTTGCCTCGGACGCGTCGAGCTACACGAGCGGGTCGCTGCTGGTGGTCTCGGGAGGAAGCGGGATTTGAGGCTGGCAGGCAGCGCTCGTGCTGAGCGCATATGATGGGCGGGCTTTGCCGGGCTGCGGCTGCCCGCTCCCCGGCGACCAACCAGCGAAGGGAGCAGGTGCAGCGCGATGGCCGTGGATTTTGAGATACCCGAGGACGCGAAGGCGATTCGCCAGAAGGTGCGGGAGTTCGTGCACAGCGAGTGCATTCCCGCCGAGAAGCGGCTCCTCGACGGGGAGCCGTACCGGGAGGTGCTGGCGGAGCTCCGCCAGAAGGCGCGGGCGCAGGGGCTCTGGTGCCCGTTCATCCCGAAGGAATGGGGCGGCATGGGGCTGGGGCCGCTGGCAAACGCGCTGGTGCAGATGGAGCTCGGCGAGAGCTACCTCGGCGCGCTGGCGCTGAACACGCAGGGCCCCGACGACGCGACGATGCTGACCATCCTCACCTACGGCACGGACTACCAGAAGGAGAAGTTCCTGAAGCCGCTGCTGAACGGTGAGAAGCGGGTGTGCTACTCGATGACGGAGCGGGCGGCCGGCTCCGATGCGACCGGCATGAAGACGACGGCAGTCCGCGACGGCGACAACTGGATTCTCAACGGCGAAAAGTGGTTTTCAAGCGCGGCGAGCGTGGCCGACATCGCGGTGGTGATGGCGAAGACCGACCCGGATGCGCCGCGGCACCAGCAGTTCAGCACGTTCATCGTGGAGCTGCCGAACCCGGGCTACCGGATCATCCGTGACATTCCGACGATGGCGGTCGAGGGTCCCTTGACGCATATCCTCGGCGGCGGGCACGCCGAAGTGAAGATTGAGAACCTCGTGGTGCCGCATGAGAACCTGCTCGGCGGACAGGGGAACGGCTTCACCATGGGGCAGCACCGCCTGGCGTACGGGCGGCTCCGCCACGGGATGCACAACGTGGCGATGGCCCAGCGCGCGCTCGACATGGCGGTGGCGCACGTGACACAGCGGGAAACGTTCGGGCGGCTGCTGGCCGACCGGCAGGGGGTGCAGTGGATGCTGGCGGACTGCGCCAGCGAGCTGTACATCGCGCGGCTGATGCTGCTCCACATCGCCTACAAGGCGGAGAAAGGGCTGGACATCCGCCACGAGAACGGCATCGCCAAGGTGTTCCTTGCGAATATGGTGCACAAGGTGGTCGACACGGCGATCCAGCTGCACGGGGCGCTCGGGTACAGCCTCGATACGCCGCTGGCACGGTGGTACACGTCGATCCGCTCGCAGCGGCTGGTCGACGGGCCGGACGAGGTGCACCGGTGGACAACGGGGCGGAACGTCATCAAGGCGTACCGGGAGCACGGGACGACGGCCCCGGCCTGCGGCGGCGATTTGCTGTAGCGGAGGCCGTCAGGGAGCGGCGAGCCGTTCGAGGAGCCCTTCGACCTGGACGCCGGTGATCGGGCGGACGACCCGCCCCGCACCGGTCCAGTAGGGCCACTTCCAGTCGCCGGTGGCGCGCGGCTGCTGCACGGAGAAGAGGACCGACCGGTCTTTGCTGGCGAGCATGAGGTGGTAGTGCTCGCCGAGGGGGACGGTCTCGTTGACGAGGCCGACCCAGCAGGTCATTTCGCCGCCCGGGAGGGCGAAGGTGGTGCCGAAGTAGCGGTAGTGCCCGCCGACCGGCCGGGAGGCGCTGGCAACGTAGCGGACGCCGGGGCCGAAGCGCATGCGGAGGGCGGCACCGATGAGGGCGTGGAGGCGGTTGGTGGTGAGCGCCTCATCGAGCGGAACCTCGCCGAGGCCGAGGATGTCCTCGAGGACGAACTGCCGGAACTGGGCAGCGATGGGGTCGGGGTCGCCTTCGAGGGCTTCGACGACCTCGTACCAGGTAACGGCAGCCCAGGGCGCGGGGACGTCATCGCGGGGCAGCCCGAGCATGACAAAGGCGGGCGGCTCGGCCCACTGGCGGGCGACGGCCTCCATGGCGGGGAGCTGGGTTTCATCGGCGCCCGGCTCGACCTGGACTTCGACGAGCACACGCCGTCCGCCTTCGTAGGTGAGGAGGAGGTCGGCGATGCCGGCATCGGCGAGGCGGGGCTGGACTTCGACGAGCGCGAGGGGCTCGGGGCCGACGCCGGCGGCCTGGGCGAAGAGTGCGTTCAGCATGCGGTGGCCGCCCCGGAGGAAGTAGGCCAGTGCGCTCGTGCAGTAGTTCTCGAAGGGGCTGGCCCTGGACCCCGCACGGTAGGCCGAGAGCATGGTAAAGAGGTTGTCGGACATCAGTTCCAGTATGCACGCGGGGCGGCCAGACCCGCACCCGTCAGACGCGACGGTAGACCCGGAGGTCGTCGCCATCGACCTCGATGCGGTCGACGACGTCGCGGAGGGCAGCCTGGAGGTCGTCGAAGGGGAGGGCATCCCATTCGCGGAGGAGGCGTTCGCGCTGCTGTTCGAGGTGGCGGCGGCGCTCGGCTTCGGACTCATGGGCATGGATGCGCTCCCGGGCGGCAGCGAGCTCGGCGGTGAGCTGCCGGTGCTCGTCGGCCAGTTCGGCGCCGAGCGCCTTCATACGTTCGATGGTGATATGGCCGTGGGCGGCATCGGCCACCAGCTCTTCGACCTGGCGGCGGTTGCGCTTGATGCGCGCCTCAATCCGGTCGACCTGGGACATCAGTTCGAGGGCGTAGGAGTCCACATTGCCAGCGACGCGGACGCGGGGACCGGGGTGGTCGTCGCTGGCAAGCGCCTCCCGGACGCGGGCCTCGAGGTCGGCGGCGCGGCGGGTGTTGTAGGCGCAGGCGCTCTGGTTCGTGCGCGATTCGCACTGGTAGTAGCGATAGGTGGCGGTGCGGGAATCGCCGGAGCGGGTGAGCCAGGTTTGGCGGCGGCTGACGCCGATCATCTTGTTGCCGCAGCGGGCGCAGAAGACGAGCCCGCTGAGGAGGAAGGGCGTGACGGTGCGCTGGCGGGCTGGGGCGTGGCGGGACTGGAGGCGGTCCTGGACGCGGCGGAAGTCCTCGGGGGAGACGAGCGGGGGGTGGGTGCCGGTGACGGTGGTGCCGAAGCGGGAGTAGTGGCCGAGGTAGGCGCGGTTGCGGAGGATGTCGCGGACGGTGACCATGCTCCAGCGGCCGCCGCGGCGGGTTGGGATGTTCTCTTCGTTGAGGCGGCCGGCGATTTTGCGGATGCCGAGGTTCTCGTGGAGGTAAAGGCGGAAGATGTAGCGGACGACTACCGCCTCTTCCGGGACGAGTTCGAGCTTTCGCCGGGGACCGACGCGGTAGCCGTAGGGCGGGCGGCCGAGGACCTCGCCGCGCACGGCCTTTCGGCGCATGGCGGAGCGGACGCGCTCAGAGATTGGGGTGCCTTCGCCCCGCTCGGCCCAGGTATCGACGAGGGCTTTGAAGGCATCGGCACCGTTGGCGGCGAGGAGGACCGTGGCGCCGGCGTTTTCGAGTTCGAGGAGGCGGAGGGCGGCCACGCCCAGATCGGGCCCGAGCGCGGAGAGCGCATCGATGACGACGACCGTGAAGGCTTTATCGGGACGGCCGAGGAAGTCGAGGAGCTGGTCGAACCCGGCGGTCGAGGCGTCGTCGGGGTCGGCGAAGGTTGCGACCACCTCGTAGCCGGAGCGCTGGCAGAAGTCGAGGAAGGCGCGGTTCTGTTCGCCGATGCTGCGTTTTTGGCCATTGCGGCGGGCTGTTGCAGAGAAGTAGCCGATGGCCTGCATGGGGCGCCTCAGCCGACGTAGAGGATGCGCTCGCAGTTCGGGCACTGGGCGAGCGTGGCCGGGTCGAAGGCCTTGCGGCGAACGCTTTCGGGGATGGCAACGCGGCAGCCGGAGCAGGTGCTGCCCTGGATGCGGGCGACGGCGGTTCCCCGGCGCCGGCGGACATCCTCGTAGAGGCGGATCGAGGCCGGGTGGATGCGGTCCACCTGGCCCGCGCGGCGGGCGAGGGCGGCGGCGAGGGCAGATGCAAGCTGCGCGCGGCGGGCTTCGAGGGCGGCGACCTCCTGCTCGCGCTCGCGGCGGGCGGCTGCGAGGGCGGCCTCGGCAGCCCGCCGGGCCGCATCGGCGGCCTCGAACTCCTCCATCACCGCCAGGAGGCGGTCCTCGAGCTGGCTGCGCTGGGCCTTGAGGTGTTCGAGCTCGTGCTGGATGGCGGTGAGCTCCTTCGGGTTGCGGACGGAGCCGTCGTAGAGGCGCTTCTCCTCGGGAGTGATTTTGGCATCGAGGGCAGCGACGTCGGCTTCGAGCGCGCGCTGGGAGCGGCGGAGGTCCTGGTAGCGGGCGTCGGCTTCAGCGAATGCGGCCTCTGCTGCGGCGAGCGGTTCGGAGTGGGCCAGGCGCCCGTCGATGTCGGCGATTGCTGCTTCGAGACCGGCGACTTCGTCGTCGATCTCCTGGAGCGTGCAGATATCGTTGATGAGCGACATGCGGCGGTCCCCCGGGCAGGGCTAACCCTAGCGGCAAAGCCTAGGGGTCCGGGCGGGCGGGCTCAATGGCGTTCGGCGGCCAGCAGTCGAATCATCACGTTTGGGCCGAACTTATGGCGTATCGGGCGCAGGGCGGGGGCACGGCATCTACCGAAGCGGTGCGGAATGGGGTTCAATGGAAGTGAGTTCACCAGGAGGGGCGGGGGATGCGTTTCAACGTTGCGGGGCTGCTGAAGTCCGAGGTCGGGGCAAGCCGGCGACACGAGATCGAGCCGGAGGAGCCGGTTCACCGAGGGAGCGTGGTGATCATCCGGGTGCCGCGGGGGGTGCTGGTGCGGTGCGAGGCGGATGTGTTCATCGAGGCGCAGTGCAGCCGCTGCCTCGTGCCGTTCGCCTATCCGGAGACGGTGCGGTTCGAGGAGTTTTACCGGCAGCAGGTGGACCTGGTGGACGGGCACCGGATTGCGATGATCGAGGGGGAAGACGAGGACACCTTCGTCATCGGGCTGAACAACGAAGTCGACATTAGCGAGGCCGTCCGGCAATATACGGTGATGGCTGCAGCGATGCAGCCGCTCTGTCGGCCGGACTGCCCGGGGCTGTGCCCCGAGTGCGGGACGGACCTGAGCATGGAAACCTGCCAGTGCGAGCGCGCACCGATCGACCCGCGATGGGCGAGGCTGCTCACACTGCAGACTCGGAAGCATGGGTAACGACCTGAAGGAGAGCCGCTATGCCGCCGCTGCCAAAGCGGAAATACGCAGCTTCGCGCCAGGGGAAGCGCCGCTCGCATCTGAAGCTGAAGATGCCGCACATCATCGATTGTCCGCGGTGCAAGAGCCCGCGGCTGGCGCATCACGCCTGCCCGATTTGCGGGACGTACCGGGGCCGGGAAGTGATTCAGCTGCCCGAGCCGGATCTCGACTGACCTTCGGAGCTACGGCTCTGGAACCGTTCCTCATCTACAGCGACCCGGTTCGAAAGGACCGGGCGTTCGTGTTCCCGGGGCAGGGCGCGCAGGCCGTGGGCATGGGGAAGGACCTCTACGAGCAGTTCCCAACGGCCCGCGAGCTGTACGACCGCGCGGACGAGATCCTCGGGTTCCGGCTGAGCCGGCTCTGCTTCGAAGGCCCGGAAGAGGAGCTCCAGCAGACCAGGAACGCCCAGCCGGCGATTGCGGTGACGAGCCTCGCGCTCCTGAAGGTGGCGACCGAGGTTTCGCCGCAGCTGCTGGAACGGCCCGCGTTCGTGGCGGGGCACTCGCTGGGCGAATACTCGGCGCTGGTGGCTGCCGGCGCCCTGCCGTTCGACGAAGCGGTGCGGCTGCTGCGCATCCGGGGTGAGCTGATGCAGGCTGCCGGGGAGAAGAACCCGGGAACGATGGCTGCCGTGCTCGGCCTTGACCTGACCGACTGCGAGGAGATCTGCCGGGAGGCGGGCGCCGAGGTGTGCAACGTGAATGCGCCGGGGCAGATCGTCATCGGGGGGCGGCGCGAGGCGGTCGTGCGCGCGCTGGATTACGCCAAGGCCCGCGGCGCGGTGAAGGTGATTCCGCTCAGCGTCAGCGGGGCGTTCCACAGCTCCCTGATGCGGCCGGCGGCCGATGGGATGGTGCAGCCGGTGGCGACGGCTTCGCTCGCGGACCCGGCAGTGCCCGTCGTGCTGAATGTGACGGCAACGCCGACGCAGGACGAGCTGGCGATTCGGCACGAGCTGGTGGACCAGGTCTGCCGGCCGGTGCAGTGGACCAAGACGGTGGAGTTCCTCGGCGCCCATGGAGTCGAGACCTTCATCGAGTTCGGCCCGGGGCGCGTCCTGACGGCGATCATCAAGCGGATGCTGCGGAAGTCGACGTGCATCAATGTGAACGACGCAGCGTCAGTGCGGGTGCAGCTCCCCGATGGGTGACCTGGACGGCAAAGCGGCGCTGGTGACGGGCGGGAGCCGGGGCATCGGCCGGGCAATCTGCCTGGAGCTGGGGCGCCGCGGCGCCCGGGTGGCGGTGAACTACCGCGCGAATGCCGAGCTGGCCGAGCAGGTGGCGGCCGAGATCCGGGCGATGGGCAGCGAGGCGTTTGCCGTGGGGGGCGATGTCGCGAATGGCGACGACGCTGCTGCGATGGTGAAGGCGACCGTCGAGCGGTTCGGCGGGCTGGACATCCTCGTGAACAACGCGGGCATCACCCGCGACGGGCTGCTGATGCGGATGAGCGACGAGGACTGGGACGCGGTGCACCAGGTGAACCTGCGGGGCGCATTCCTGGTCACCCGGGCTGCGATGCGGCCGATGCTGCGGGCGCGGGGCGGCCGGATCATCAACATCACGAGCGTGGTGGGGGTGATGGGGAACGCGGGCCAGGCGAACTACGCGGCAGCGAAGGCGGGGCTCATCGGCTTCACGCGGGCGCTGGCCCGGGAGGTGGCGTCGCGGGGGATCACGGTGAACGCTGTGGCGCCCGGGTTCATCGAGACGGACATCATCCAGGGCATGAGCGAGCAGGCGGTCGCGTGGGCGAAGTCGCAGATTCCGCTGGGGCGGCTGGCGGGGCCGGAGGAGGTCGCGCCGCTGGTCGCGTTCCTTGCCAGCGACGGGGCGGGCTACATCACGGGGCAGTGCATCCACGTTGATGGCGGTATGGTGATGGCGTGACCGCCAGCCCCTACCGGCTCATTCGACAGCTGGCCATTGAAGCGCTCTACGAAGCCGAGACCTCGGGCCACCCGGCAGAGGCTGCGTTCCGGCGCCGGCTCCTCGAAGAGCGGGAGTCGACGCCCTCGCTCCGTGGCGAGGAGTGGGAGAAGCGCGGGCTTGCGGCGATCCGGGGGGTGCTGGGCCTGCTCCCGGAGCTGGACCGGTACATCCAGGAGGCGGCTCCAAAGTACCCGGTGAGCACGCTTGCCATCGTTGACCGCAACATCCTGCGGCTTGCAATATGGGAACTCGTCTCGGACAATTCGGCGCCGGTCGCGGCCGTCATCAACGAGGCCGTTGAACTTGCGCACCGGTATGGAGGCGACAGTTCGCCGAGCTTCGTAAACGGCGTGTTGCGGACGGTGAGTGAACGGCTGCGGCAGCGGGGGGAAGACCCCGGCAGCGCCGGAAGCACCGTGCCGGAGCGCGAAACGACGACACCAACGGACCCCAGCCAGTAAACGTCATCCCAGGAGAAACCAGGACCGTGGCAACCGTATTCGAACGTGTTCGCAAGATTGTGGTCGAGCAACTCGGCGTGGAGGAGGACGAAGTCGTCCCGAGCGCCTCGTTCGTCGACGACCTGAACGCCGACTCGCTGGACCTCGTTGAGCTGATTATGTCGCTTGAGGAGGAGTTCGCGAACGACGTTGCCGGGCTCGAGATCAGCGATGAAGACGCTGAAAAGATCGTGACCGTGCAGGACGCCGTAGACTACTTGAAGGACCACGGGGTCGAAGACAAGTAAGACGCCCGCGCCGGCCGGGGCGCGGGGCCGCCCCCCGGGAGGTACGCGTGGAGTTCCTGGGCATCGGCTACCAGGAGTTGCTGCTCATCCTGGTCCTGCTGCTGGTGGTAGTGGGACCTGAACGGCTGCCCCAGATGGCGTACCAGATCGGGCGAGCCGTGCGGCAGATGCAGCTGTATGCGCGGGCCGTGCGGGACGAGTTCCGGGACGAGATCGACTACCTGGACGAGCAGTACCGGACGATGCGGGGGGAGATCGAGCTTGCGCAACGGACCCTCCGCGAGGAGCAGGCGAAGCTGAACGAAGGGCTGGCGGAGGTCGATGCGACCCTGCGGGCGGCAGAAGCCGAGGCGGGGAGCGCACTCGCGGCGCCACCGCTCCCGGAGGCGGCCGCGCCGGGCGAGCCGGCGGCTGCGCCGGGGCCGGGCGGGGCACCATCGCCGCCGCTGGTGTTCTGAGGCGCCATGGTAGCGGAACCGCTTCGCGATACCGGTGCGCCGGCGACGGCGGAGGAGGAGAGCGGCTACCACGGCGGCCCGGAGATGACGCTCCTCGAGCACCTGAAGGAGCTGCGCTACCGGGTGATGGTGAGCGGGCTGGCGGTGCTCATCGGCGTCATCGTCTGCTTCTACTTCTGGGAGACGATCCTCGGGTGGATGGTTGCCCCGGCCCGCGAGCGGGTGGAGGACTTCCGGGTTTCGAGTTTCTCTCCGACGGACCGGATCGGCATCATCGTGAAGATCGGGTTGTATGGCGGGGTTATCCTCGCCTCGCCGGTCGTCATTTACCAGATGATGGCGTTCATCCTGCCGGGCCTCACGCCGAAGGAGCGGCGGATTCTGCTGCCGGGCATCGTTGGCGGGGCCGCGTTCCTGCTCGCCGGGATGGCATTTGCCTACTGGGTCATCCTGCCGGCGTCGCTGGGATTCCTGCTGGAGCTGGGCAGCGACGAAATCGAAAACGTGATCGGCATCAAGCAGTATGTCGACTTCGTGACACGGATTGTGTTCTGGGTCGGGGTGTCGTTCGAGCTGCCGATGGTGCTGGCGCTCGCGGCGAAGCTCGGGCTGGTGCGTGCGCGCCAGCTGCTCGGCTTCTGGCGGTACGCGGTGGTCATCGTGTTCATTATCGCGGCGGTCGTGACGCCGACGCCGGATCCGGTGACGCAGACGTTCGTGGCGGCCCCGCTGCTCGGGCTGTACTTCATCGGCATCCTGATGGCGTGGGCGGTGCAGCCGAAGCGGAAGCAGCCAGCGGGGCCGGGGCGATGAGCCGTCGCGGCCGGTGGTCGGCCCTGGCCGGGTTTTCGGGCGGCGTCCTGAGCGGGCTGCTCGGAGGCGGCGGCGGCGCGGTGATGGTGCCGCTGATGACCGGCCCGCTGCGGATGCGCCAGCACGTGGCTCACGGGACATCGCTCGCGGTGATTACGGTGACAGCGGCTGTGGCGGCGGTGCTGTACGGGATCGCGGGGCATTTCGACTGGCTGCTGTTTGCCGGGCTGGCGGCAGGCGCAGTAACCGGCGCCGTGGCGGGGGCGCGGCTTGCGCTGCGTGTGCCGGCCCTCCGGCTGCGCCAGGCGTTCGGCGTGTTCCTGCTGGCGGTTTCGCTGCGGATGCTGCTGTTCGCGCCCCCGGGCGGGTGGGTCGAGCCGGGGAAGCTGGCAGAACTCGGGCTGGCCGGGGTCATCGGCCTGAGCGGCGGACTTGCGAGCGGGGCGCTCGGGGTCGGCGGCGGTGCCATCTTTGTGCCGGCGATGGTGCTGGTGCTCGGCACGGAACAGCATGAGGCGCAGGGCATTTCGCTCGTGGTCATCGTCGTGGCTTCGGCGATGGGCGCGCTGACCCACTACCGGCAGGGTACGGTGGATACCGACGCGGCGCGGTGGCTGCTGCCGGCGGCTATCCCCGGCGCCATCGCCGGCGCGGGGCTGGCGACCCTCCTCAGCGGCCGCGGGCTGCAGGTGGTGTTCGCGGTCGTGCTTTCGGCGATCGGCGTGCAGATGCTGACCACGGCGACGCGGCGGCTGCGGGCGGCCGGGAGCACCGCGGGGGCGGCGCCGGAGGGAGTGCGTCCGTGATTTCGAAGGAGGAGCGCGCCGCTGAGCTGTACGAGGTCATCCGGGCGTGCCGCCTGTGCGCGCTCGCGGAAACGCGGACACACGCGGTGCCGGGGGAGGGGCCGCTCGATGCGGAGGTGATGTGCATCGGGGAAGCGCCGGGTCTGAACGAAGACCGCCAGGGCCGTCCGTTCGTCGGGGCGGCCGGGCAGTTCCTGACCGAGCTGCTCGCGGAGGCCGGGCTCCGCCGCGACGAGGTGTACATCTGCAATGTGCTGAAGTGCCGGCCGCCGGGGAACCGCGACCCTCTGCCCGGGGAGATTGCAGCATGCGCCGAGTACCTCGACCTGCAGATTGACCTCGTGGACCCGCTGGTGATCGTGACGCTGGGCCGGTTTTCGATGGCGCGCTGGTTCCCGCAGCAGACGATTTCGCGGATTCACGGGAAGCCGAAGGTGGTGGACGGCCGCTACATTGTGCCGATGTACCACCCGGCGGCGGCGCTGCACCAGGGGGCGCTGCGGGAGGTGCTTGTGGAGGACTTCCGGAACCTCCGCGGGGTGATTGCGCGGGCGCGCGGCGGCGACTTCGAGGCTGCGGGGGCAGCGCCAGCCGTTTCCGCGGCGTGGGAGCCGCGGGAGGCGCCGACACCCGAGCCCGGCGCACGAGCTGACGGGCCGGCAACCCCGCCCGCGGCCGTTGCGGCGCTGCACCTGCCGAACCGCACACCAGAGGCGCCCCGCCAGGCGGGTCCCCGGCCGCCGGACCAAGAAGCCCCCGCGCCCGCAGAGCCACGTCAAATCTCATTTTTCGACCAGGACACATGACTTCCAAAACAACGCTGCGCGTGATTCCGCTTGGCGGCCTCGGAGAGATTGGCCGCAACATGATGCTGCTTGAATACGGGGACGACATCATCGTCATCGACGTCGGGCTGATGTTTCCGGAGGAGGAGATGCTCGGCGTCGACCTCGTCATCCCGGATTTCACCTACCTGCGGGAGCGGAAGGAGAAGGTGCGGGCGGTGTTCCTCACCCACGGGCACGAGGACCACGTGGGCGCGCTGCCGTATTTCCTGCGGGAGTTCGACGTGCCGGTGTACAGCACGCGGCTGACCGACGGGCTGATCCGGGTAAAGCTGCAGGAGCACCGGCTGCTGCAGAAGGCGAAGACCCACGTGGTGGAGCCGGGGCAGGTGATCGAGGCCGGTGTTTTCAAGGTGGAGTTCTTTACGGTGGCCCACTCGATCCCCGATGCCTGCGGGCTGATCATCCAGACTCCGCTCGGCCCGGTGGTGCACACGGGGGACTTCAAGCTCGACCACACGCCGGTGATGGACCAGCACACCGACCTGATCCGCCTCGCACAGGTTGGCGCGGAGGGCTGTCTGCTCCTGATGGCGGACTCGACCTACGCGGAAGTCGACGGGTATACCCCGAGCGAGCAGCTGGTGGGCGAGGCGCTGAAGCAGATTATGGTGAACGCGCCGGGCCGGGTGATTGTCGCGACATTCGCGTCGCTCATCTCGCGCGTGCAGCAGGTGATTGATGCGGCGGTGTTCACGGGCCGGAAGGTGTTCGTGACTGGCCGTTCCATGATCGACAACGTGGCGATGGCGCGGCAGCTCGGGTATCTGCAGGCGCCGGAGGGGACCATCGTCGGGGTGGAGGAGATGCGGAACACGCCGCCCGCGAAGCTGGTCGTGATCACGACCGGGAGCCAGGGTGAGCCGACGAGCGCACTGACTAAGATGGCGAACGGCGACCACCGGCACATTCAGATCATGAAGGGCGACACGGTGGTGCTTTCGGCCTCGCCGATCCCGGGGAACGAGCAGGCGGTGTACCGGAACGTGGACAACCTGTTCCGGCTGGGCGCGGACGTGCTCTACAACCGGGTTTCGAACATCCACGTCCGGGGGCATGCCAGCCGGGAGGAGCTGAAGATCATCCAAGGGCTGCTCCAGCCGGAGTACTTCGTGCCGGTCCATGGGGAGTACCGGCACCTTGTGGTGCATGCCCGGCTGGCGGAGTCCGTGGGGGTGCCGCAGGGGAACGCGTTCGTGCTGACGGACGGAGACGTGCTGGAGATCGACGAAGAGGCGGCATGGCTCGGCGAGCGTGTGCCCGCAAGTTATGTGTATATCGACGGCCTCGGCATCGGGGATGTCGACCAGCACATCCTGCGCGACCGGGCGCATCTTTCGACCGACGGCGTGGTGGTGGTGATCGTCACCGTCGACAAGCAGACGGGGGCGCTCGTGCGGCCGGCGGAGGTCCTGGCCCGCGGGTTCGTCGACCTGGAGGAGCGGGAGGACCTCGCCGAGCGCACGCGGGAAGTCGTGGCGAAGGCGCTGCAGGGCGCGGAGCACTACGCGGAGTTCGGCGATATCAACACCCGGATCCGGGACGCGGTCAGCAAGTTCCTCTATGATGAGACGCGCAGGCGCCCTATGGTGCTGACCGTGACAGTCGAGGTCTAGGTCGGCACACGACCAACGGCGCCGAGGCCGGGACCAGCGGGGGGTTTTCGGCCGGCAGCTGAGGAGTGCAGGTCGATGGCGGCACGCACGACGAAGAGCCGGGCCCGCCCTGCGCGCTCGCCCTCCCGGCGAAGCACGCGCGGAGCTGCGCGGACACGTGCTCGCGGGATTTCGCTGATTCGGCGCTGGTGGCGGGAAGGCGCGGCCGTTGCCGCGGTAGCCTTGCTGGCGGTGTGGGTCGCGTTCTTCGATGGTGCGGCAGCGCTGGAGCGCGCCCGGGATGCGCTGCTGCGCACGCTGGGATTCGGGATTGCCGTGCTGGCGGGCTGGGCGCTGTACGGCGCGGTTGCAACGTGGCGCGGGTGGTATCTCGACCGGCGGCTGCTGGCGCGGAGGACTGCCGGGGTGGCCTCCCTCGGGCTGTTCGCGTGGGGGCTGCTCGGGCTGAACGAGGCGCGCTGGGCAGTCGGGACGGTGGACTTCTCGGAGGTCAGCCTCGGCGGGCGGTTCGGGCAGGCGCTGGTGGCAGGGCTGCTGGGGAAGGCGGCATGGGTGAGCCTGTTCGTCATCGCTGCGGTGCTGCTGGCGCCGGGGCCGAGCCGCTGGGTGGCTGTGCACGTGCCGCTCTGGCTGCAGGAGGCGTGGGAACGGCGGCTGCCGCACCGCGCGGCAGCTGCCGTGGGCAGGTGGATTGCGTTCATCTTCCGGAGGCCGGAGCGCGAGGAGGAGATTGTCATCGGCGCGGGGGAGTTTGTGCCCGCGCAGGCGGCCGGTCCGCCGCTGGAGGCGCCGCCGGTGGTGTTCCGGCCGCGGATCGAGCCGGGCGCACCGGCTTCGACGGTCGGCACTGGCGCGGCTGCGGCGTTCACCGCAGTGCCGGCCGAGGCGCCCGCGCCGCCAGAGCCGGAGCCCGAGGCCGAGGAGCTGCCTTCCGCCTTCGCACAGGATGCGGCGGGCGGCCCGGCCGAGCCGGAGCCGGAGGAAGCGGAGCAGCTCGGGCTGCCGCTGGAGACGCGAAGCGGCTGGCACCTGCCGGCGATGGAGCTGCTGAATCCGCCGCAGCCGAGCGCCAGCCGACGCCACGACAACGCCGCACGGGCGCAGCTGATCGTGGACACGCTGGCAAGCTTCGGGGTCGACGCGACGGTGGTGGAAATCAACGAAGGGCCGACGGTGACGCAGTTCGGTGTCGAGCCGGGGTGGGAGATCCGCTACAAGGAGGTCCCGCTGCGGGACGAGAACGGGAAGCCGATCGTGGGGCCGGACGGGCGGCCAAAGACCGAGCGGGTCGAGGTTTCGCGGACGCGTGTGCGGGTGAACAAAATCACGGCCCTGCAGAACGACCTCGCGCTGGCGCTGGCGGCGCCGAGCCTGCGGATTGAGGCCCCGGTTCCCGGGCGGGCGATCGTCGGGATTGAGGTGCCGAACGACAGCGCGACCGTGGTCACGCTGCGTTCGGTGATGGAGACGAAAGAATTTGCAGAGGTGGCGCGGAAGTCGAAGCTGGCGATTGCGCTGGGGAAGGGAGTCGCGGGGGCGCCGGTGGTGGCCGACCTCGCGACGATGCCGCATCTGCTGATCGCCGGGGCCACGGGCTCGGGCAAAAGCGTCTGCATGAACGCGATCATCGCCTGCATCATGATGAACGCGACGCCGGATGATGTGCGGTTCGTGATGGTGGACCCGAAGCGGGTGGAGCTGGTGGGGTACTCCGGCATCCCGCACATGGCCTTCAGCGAAGTGATCGTGGACATGGACAAGGTGGTGGGCGTGCTGCAGGCGGTGGTCGGGGAGATGGAGGCGCGGTACAAGAAGTTCGCTGAGCTGGGCGTGCGGAACATCGAGGGGTACAACAAGCACCCCCGGACGCTGAAGAAGCTGCCGTACTGGGTGGTCATCATCGATGAGCTGGCCGACCTGATGATGGCCGCACCCTTCGAGGTCGAGAAGCTCATTTGCCGGCTTGCCCAGCTCGCGCGGGCAACGGGCATCCACCTGATCGTGG
The DNA here is from genome assembly GCF_008838325.1 of Tepidiforma bonchosmolovskayae. Classification (GTDB taxonomy): domain Bacteria; phylum Chloroflexota; class Dehalococcoidia; order Tepidiformales; family Tepidiformaceae; genus Tepidiforma; species Tepidiforma bonchosmolovskayae. The sequence continues at coordinate 364,893 of NZ_CP042829.1, forward strand.
CGACGCAGCGGCCGTCGGTGGACGTCGTCACCGGGCTGATCAAGGCGAACTTCCCGACGCGCATCGCGTTTGCGGTGACCTCGCAGACCGATTCGCGGACCATCCTCGACATGGGCGGGGCGGAGAAGCTGCTGGGGCGGGGCGACATGCTCTACCTCCCGCGCGATGCCGGGAAGCCGATCCGGATCCAGGGTGTGTACCTCTCCGACGCGGAGGTCGAGCGGCTGGTGACGTTCTGGAAGGACGACCGCTTCCGGTCGCTGGCGCCGGAAACGGCGGATGCGCTGCTGGAGGAGGCGCTCGCGGCCCAGAACGGCGGCGACGCAAACATCGAGGTCGAGGAGGACGACCCGGTGGTCATCCAGGCGCGGGCCCTTGCGCAGAAGCACCAGCGCGTTTCGCCGGCACTGCTGCAGCGGCGCCTGCGCATCGGCTACCTGAAGGCATCCAGGGTCCTCGAGATTCTCGAGGCGGAGGGCGTCGTCGGGCCGCGCGAGGAGGGCGATTCCCGCCGGGTGCTGGCGCGGGCGGGCGCGGATGATGATGCCTGATAGACTGGAGCGAGCGTGAAGGGGATTCGGAGCATCCTGCGCCGGGGAGAAGAGCATCCGGAGGCCGCGGGGCAGCGGCAGCCGGAGCGGTGCCTCGCGTGCGGCGCGCTGCTGGAAGGCTCGCGGCTGTACGAGCGGTTCCGGGTGTGCCACGCCTGCGGGTTTCACTTCCACCTGACGGCGCTGGAACGGATTGCGACGCTCGCCGACCTCGGGACGTTTCACGAGGATGACCGGGGGATCTCGGCGATCGACCCGCTCTCCTTCCCGGGGGGCGGGCGACACTCCTACCGGTCGCGGGTCATCCAGGAGCAACGGCGGACCCGGCTGACGGAAGCAGCGGTCACCGGCCGGGCGGCTATCGGCGGGCACGACGTGGTCATTGGGGTGGTCGACTTTGCGTTCCTCGGGGGCTCGATCGGCGTGGCGGCCGGCGAACGGCTGGCACGGGCGTTCGAACGGGCGCGAGCGCGGCGGGTCCCGGTGGTGCTGGTCTGCTCGACCTCGGGTACGCGGATGCAGGAGGGGCTGCTGGCGCTGATGCAGGGCCCGCGGATTGCGGTGGCGATCGAGCAGTTTGCGCGCGAGGGGCTCCCCTACCTGTGCGTGCTGACCGACCCGACGACGGGCTCGGCCTATGCAGGATTCGTCAACCTCGCCGACATCCTCATCGCCGAGCCGAATGCGCTGGTCGGCTATGCGGCCCTGCGGGCGCTGGAGGAGACGACCAAGAACGGGCTCCCGGCCGGGGCGCACACATCGGAGGCGCACCTCCAGCACGGGCTCATCGATGCGGTCGTTGCGCGCCCGCAGCTGCGGGAGACGGTTGCGGGGCTGCTTGACCTGCTTTCGCGGGGGCGGCTTCCAGAGGGGAGCCCGGGCGGGCAGGGGGGCCACCTGCAGCACACGCCGCGGCCGGCCTGGCAGCAGGTGCAGCTCTCGCGGCATGAGAATCGGCCGACGGCGCGCGAATTCATCGAGCGGATGACGACCGCGTTCTTCGAACTGCGGGGCGACCGGAGCGGCATCGATGACCGGGCGGTGGTTGCGGGCATCGGCGCGATCGACGGCGAGGCTGCGGTGTTCGTGGGGCAGGTTCGGCCGCACAGCGGCGACGGGAACGGGCTCATCGGCCCGGCCGGGTTCCGGAAGGCGGAACGGGCGTTCCGGCTGGCCTCACGGCTTGGGCTGCCGGTGGTGACGCTGGTCGACACGGCAGGGGCCGACCCGTCGCTGGCGGCGGAGGAGGCCGGGCAGGGGCACGCGGTGGCGCGGTGCATGGCGGCGATGCTGGCGGTGCAATCGCCGACGGTTGCGGTCATCACCGGAGAAGGCAATTCCGAGGCGGCGATGGCAATGGCAACGGCCGACCGGGTTCTGATGCTCGACAACGCGGTGTACGAAGTCGTGCGCCCGGAGGATGCGGCAGCGGTGCTCGAGGGTGGGCCGGCGGAGGTTGCGGAGCGGCTGCGGCTGACGTCGCACGACTGCCTGCGGCTCGGAATTGTCGACCACACGGTCCCGGAGCCGGGGGAAGGGGCGCATACGAACCATGCCGAAGCCGCCGCGCTGCTCCGGAGGGCGATCACCCGAGAGCTGGCGCGCCTGCGGCGGATGCGGCAGAAGCGGCGCCTGGAGGCGCGGTATGCGCGCTACCGGGAGACCGGCTCGACCCGGAGCCGGATCCGCGGCCGGCTGGAGCGGCGGTGGGCGCATCTGCAGGACCGCATCGGCGGAGCGCTGGACCGGCTCCGTGGCAGGGCATTCCGGCGGCGTGCGGATTTCCCGGACGAGGGCATCCCGGTCTAGGGTTTCGGGGCCGCCGGTTTACCGGTCGGCGGGAACGGGAGAAACTCGGGGGTATCGGCGCCGCGAGGGAGTGCCCTGGAAGCTACTGACCCACTGCTCATCCTCCTGGGGTTCGCTGTCGGTGCGTTCGGGACGCTCGTCGGCGCGGGCGGCGGGTTCGTGCTGGTGCCGATCCTGCTGCTGCTGTACCCGGAGAAGGACCCGGAAACGATCACGGCCATCTCGCTGCTTGTGGTATGCGCCAACGCGGCCTCGGGGTCGGTGGCGTACGGGTTGCAGGGGCGCATCGACTACCGATCAGGCTGGTGGTTCGTGCTGGGGACGTTTCCGGGGGCAGTGGCGGGGGCGATTGTGGTCGGGTATGTGCCCCGCCGGCTGTTCGACGCCATCTTCGCGGTGCTGCTCGGGGTGGTGGGGGTGTACCTGCTGGCGCGGCCCCAGGTGCAGGCGATCGCGGAGCCGATCCGCGGGCGAGGAGTGGTCCGGCGGGTGGTGCGGGATGCGCACGGGAACACGTTTGTTTACTCCTACCAGCTCTGGAAAGGCGTGCTGATCAGCACCGCAGTGGGGTTTATCAGCAGCCTGCTCGGTATCGGCGGGGGGATTATCCACGTGCCGATCATGGCGACGGTGCTGCACTTCCCGGTGCATATCGCGGCGGCGACATCGCATTTCGTGCTTGCGTTCATGGCCGCTGAGGGGACGGCCGTGCACATCCTGCAGGGGGTCATCGGGTGGGACCGGTCACTGGCACAGGGGCTGCTGCTGGCGGCCGGTGCGATTCCCGGGGCGCAGGTGGGGGCGCGGCTGGCGCATCGGCTGCACGGGGGCATAATCCTGAGGGCGCTGGCTGGCGCGCTGCTGCTCGTCGCGCTCCGGCTCGGTGTCAAGGCTGCCGGAATGTGATGCGGGCCGTTCGTACCAAGAATTTGCCGGGTTACCACTTGGGGGCGGCGTGCCTATACTCGGAAGGTGCCGATACGGCGGAGGAGAATGGGTGACCGCCATCGCGACTGACTACGAGGTCGTCATCGGCCTCGAGGTGCACTGCCAGCTGAAGACCGCGAGCAAGATGTTCTGCGGGTGCAACGCCGACTATGCGGGCGCCGAGCCGAACACCCATGTTTGCCCGGTCTGCCTCGGAATGCCGGGGGTGCTTCCGGTCATCAATGAGAAAGCGATTGAGGGGATTGTGCTCACGGGGCTGGCGCTCAACTGCACGATCGCGCCGTTCAGCAAGTTCGACCGGAAGAACTATCCGTACCCGGATCTCATGAAGGGGTACCAGATTTCGCAGTACGACCTGCCGATCTGCCGTGACGGGTGGCTGGAGATCGAGGTCGAGGGGAAGCAGCGCAGGATCGGCATCACCCGGGTGCACATGGAGGAGGACACCGCCCGGCTGCTCCACCGGGTCGACCCGGTGACAGGCGAGGCGTACAGCCTGATCGATGTGAACCGCTCCGGGACGCCGCTGATGGAGATTGTGAGCGAACCGGACATCCGAAGTGCGGCCCAGGCGCGGGAGTACCTTGTGCGGCTGCGGCAGGTGCTCCGGTACATCGGGGTGAGCGACGCGAACATGGAGGAGGGGAACTTCCGCTGCGATGCCAACATCTCGGTGCGGCGGAAGGGCGAGACGGCCTTCGGGACAAAGGTTGAAATCAAGAACATGAACAGCTTCCGGGCTGTGCACGATGCGCTGCTCTACGAAGAGCGGCGGCAGATCGGCGTGCTGGAGGCGGGCGGGAAGGTCGAGCAGGAGACGCGGGGGTGGTCGGACGAGCGGCAGATGACGCTGAGCCAGCGGAGCAAAGAGCACGCGCACGACTACCGGTATTTCCCCGAGCCGGACCTGCCGCCGCTGAAGCTGGGAGCGGCGTTCATCGAGCGGGTGCGGGCGCGGCTGCCGGAGCTGCCGGCGGCGAAGATCGCGCGGTACCGCGGGCTCGGCCTGAGCGACTACGAAGCGGCGACGCTGGCGGAGGAGCGCCCGCGGGCGGAGTACTTCGAGCGGCTGATGGCTGCCCTGAGCGGCGATGACGCCCGCAGGGCGAAGCTGGCGGCAAACTGGATGCTCGGCGAGGTTGCGCGGTGGCTGAACGCGAACCAGGCGGAAATCGACCGGTTCCCGCTGGAGCCGGAGCAGCTGGCCGGGCTGATCGAGCAGGTGGCGAACGGGACGGTCACCGCACTGGTCGGGAAGGACGTCTTCGAGCAGATGGTGGCCACGGGCGAATCGGCCGAGGCGATTATCGAGCGGCAGGGGCTCGCGCAGATCAGCGGCGCGGACGAGCTGACCGGGCTGGTTCGGAAAGCGATCGCGGAGAATCCGCGGGCGGTGGCGGACTTCCACGCGGGGAAGGCGACGGCGATCAAGTTCCTCATCGGGCAGGTGATGCGGGAGACGAAGGGGCGGGCCAATGCCCAGGTGGTGCAGGAGCTGCTGGAGAGGGAGCTGCAGCAATGAGCAGATGTCCAGGGACTCTCGGCACCGGGTGGTACACTTGCCGGCCATGAGCTGGAAGCGCGTCCGGGACCACTCCGCGCTCAAGTGGCTCTACCCCGGGATGCACATCAAGCGGTGGCTGGTGCTGCTGCTGTTCGGCGTGGTCCTGATGGGCCTGGGCATTGCGTACATCCTGCGGGAGGCGTACCTGCAGGCGCCGCTGCCGGGAATCTTCTACTACCTGACGCTCCAGTTTATCCCGCGGTGGATGCGCGGCCTGCTGTTCATCACCGCCTCGCTGGGGACGGTTGGGCTGGCGGTCTACAAGCTGAACCAGTCGCTGCTGTACGCCTTCGTACGGCCGGACTGGCGCGAGCAGAACCTGGCCGAGGCGATTTATGCCAAGCGGTTCCTGAGCCGCGGGCCGAAGATTGTGGCGATCGGCGGCGGGACGGGCCTTTCGACGCTGCTGCGGGGGCTGAAGAACTACACCAGCAACCTGACTGCCATCGTCACCGTAGCGGACGACGGCGGGAGCACGGGGCGGCTGCGGCAGGAGTTCGGCGTGGTGGCGCCGGGCGATTTGCGGCAGTGCATCGCCGCGCTGGCCGAGGCGGAGCCGCTCATGTCGAAGCTGTTCCAGTACCGGTTCACGGCCGGGACGGGACTGGAGGGACACTCCTTCGGCAATCTGTTCATCGTGGCGATGTCGGAGGTGACCGGGAACTTCGAGGCGGCGATTCACGAGGCGAGCCGGGTGCTGAACGTGCGGGGCACGATCCTGCCTTCGACGCTGGAGGATGTGACGCTGAGCGCGCGGACGCACGAGGACGAGGTTGTCCACGGCGAACACAACATTACGGAGCGCGGGGCAGCCATCCGCGAGGTGTACCTGAATCCGCCGGACGCTGAGGCGCACCCCGACGCGGTGCGGGCCATCCTCGACGCCGACATGGTGGTGATTGGGCCGGGCAGCCTGTACACGAGCGTGCTCCCGAACCTGCTGGTCGAGGGCATCCGCAAGGCGGTTCAGCAGACGTCGGCGCTGCGGGTGTTTGTATGCAACGTGGCGACCCAGCACGGCGAAACCGACGGCTTCGGCGTTGCGGAGCACGTCGAGGCGCTGGAACGGCACGCCGGGCAGGGCATCGTGCAGGTGGTGCTGGCGAACAACAACATTGCGCCGGAGCTGCCGGAGGCGTGGCACGCGGAGGCGGTGCGCGTGTCGATGGAGAAGCTCCAGGCGCACCCGGGGATCCGGGTCATTGAGGCGGACGTCGTTGCCGAGGAGAATCGCTACCGGCACGACCCGCACAAGCTCGCGGCTACGATCATGCGGCTGTACGATCAGCGCGATACGTTGAACCTTGCATCGCGGCGGGCGCTTTCCCCGGAAGAGCCGGTCGCGCTGGTACGGTAGGTTTCCATGCTGATGAACCTTCTCCAGATTTTCGTTTCTGCGCTGCTGATTCTTGTTGTGCTGCTCCAGGTGAAGGGCAGCGGGTTCGGCGCGGCGCTCGGGGGGATGTCGGGCGGGTCGGTCTACCGGACGAAGCGCGGGCTCGAGCGGACGCTCTTCCAGGCGACGATCCTGCTGGTCATCGTGTTCATTTTTGTGTCGTTCCTGAGCGTGGAGTGGCAGTAGCGGGCTGATGGAAGCGAACGGACAGGCGCGGCCGCGCCTCGCGTTCGTGGTCATCGGCAGCATCGCGGCGGCGATGCTTGCGGCGGGCATCGCGCTTGGTCTGCGGGTTTCGGGCAACGACACGGTCGTGCTGCCCGGCGCGGTCACCTACAGCGAGGCGGTGGCGGGCACCTGGCAGCGGGTCAACCCGCTGTTCGCAGGCGCGAACGAGGTGGACGCGGACCTCTCGGCGCTGGTGTTCTCCGGGCTGGTGCGGGCCGCGAAGGACGGGAAGGTGATCCCGGACCTGGCGGCGGACCTGCCGGAAATTTCGGACGGTGGCACAACGTATACCTTCCGCATCCGCGCGAACGCGCGCTGGCACGACGGCGAGCCGGTCACGAGCAGGGATGTGGCCTTTACGGTGCGGCTGCTGCAGGACCCGGACTTCGATGACCCGGCGATGGCCGAGGGGTGGAACGGGGTGACGGTGGAGACGCCGGACGACAGCACGGTGGTGATCCGGCTGCGCCAGCCCTCTGCGCCCTTCCTTTCGCGGAGCGCGACGGTGGGCATCCTGCCGGAGCACCTGCTGGGCGGCAAGGGGGCGCAGGCGCTCGAGAGCGACCCGTTCAATGCGCGCCCGGTGGGCAGCGGGCCGTACCGGCTGGAGTCGCTGGACGCGCAGGCAGCGACGCTGGCGGCGAACACGTCGTACTACCTCGGGCGCCCGGGCATCGACCGGATCGTGCTGCGGTTCTACCCGGACGAGCCGCAGGCGATCCGCGCGTTTGCAGCCGGCGAGACCGACGGCGTCTACCTGCGCGGCCCGCGGACGCGTGCAGAGCTGGACGACGTCCGCGAGGTGGGCGGCAAGCAGGTGAGCGTCGCGACGAGGCCGGTGCTGGCGATGCTGTACCTGAACAATTCGAACTCGCTGTTCCGCGACGAGCGGGTGCGGCAGGCGCTTTCGCTGGCGGTGGACCGGAAGCAGCTGCTGGACGAGGTCTTCCAGGGCGTGGGGACGGCGACGGCGTCACCAGTGGTGCCGGGGACGTGGGCGTACGATCCCGACGCCGACGTGATTGCCCCTGACCTGAGCCGGGCACGGGTCCTGCTCCAGGAGGCTGGCTGGACGCCGCACCCGACGACGGGGATCCTGGTGCGGCAGGGGCAGGAGTTCCGCTTCACGATCCGGACGGATAACGCGCCGGAGCGGGTCGCGCTGGCGAACGCGGTCGCGCGCCAGCTCGAGCCGTTGGGCATCCGGGCGTCGGTGGCGAGCACGACCTTCTCGGTGCTGCGGCGCGACTTCCTCCAGGAGCGGAAGTACGAGGCGGCGGTGGTGTTCTGGGACCAGGGGCCGGACCCGGACCTGTACTTCGGGTGGCACAGCTCGCAGCTGGGGGCCGCGGGGCTGAACCTGGCGAATTTCGAGGATGCGGTCATTGACGACCTGATCGCGCGGGGCCGAACGTCGACTGACCCGGAGATTCGGCTCGACACCTACCGGCAGATCCAGGACGTTTGGCAGGGGATCCAGCCGAGCCTGGTGCTGGGGGCGACGGGCGCCGTCGTCGTGCACCCGGGCTGGCTGCGCAACGCCGAGCCGGGTGTGCTGTTCACGAGCGCGAGCCGCTTCGTCGACGTGCACCGGTGGGCACGATGAGCGCACGGCTGGCGTTCTTCGGCTCGCCGGCCTTTGCGGTGCCTTCGCTGCGTGCGCTGGCCTCGGCGGGGTACGAGCTGGTCCTCGTGGTGACGCAGCCCGACCGGCCGGCGGGGCGCGGGGGGCGGCTGACACCGCCGCCTGTGAAGGTGGCTGCCGAGGAGCTTGGGCTCCGGGTCATCCAGCCGACGTCGGTCCGAGGTGCGGCGTTCCGGGAGGAGCTGGCGGCGCTCGGGCTGGATGCCGCGGTCGTGGCGGCCTACGGGAAGATTCTGCCGCAGGGGGTGCTCGACACCGCCCGCCGGGGATTTGTGAACGTGCACGCGTCGCTGCTGCCGCGGTGGCGGGGAGCATCACCGGTGGTGGCGGCCATTCTCGCAGGTGATACGATCACCGGTGTGAGCATCATGGAAATGGTCCTCGAGATGGACGCAGGGCCGGTCATTTCACGCGCGGAGGAGCCGATCCTCCCGACGGACACGACGGGTTCGCTCGAGGCGCGGCTGGCAGAGCTCGGCGCGCGCGAGCTCGTCCGTGTGCTGCCCGACTGGCTCGCCGGGCGGGTGACCGCGGAGCCACAGGACCCGTCGCAGGTGACGACCTGCGGCCTGATCCGGAAGGAGGATGGACACCTGCGGGCGACGATGACGGCGGCCGAGGCTGAGCGCGCGACGCGCGCCTACGACCCGTGGCCGGGGGCGTACATCATCTACCGGGGCCAGCCGCTGAAGTGCTGGCGGGGCAGGGTCGCCGCGGGGCCGGAGGCGGCGCCCGGGGCGATGGCGGTGGTCGACGGCGAGCCTGCGGTGCGGTTTGCCGACGGGTGGCTGGTGCTCACAGAGGTGCAGCGCCCGGGGGGAAAACGGATGAGCGGGCGCGCGTTCGTGGCCGGGGAGCGCGGCAGACTCGCGCCGGATGCGGTGCTGGCATGAGCGGGGGACGGCAATCGCTGTACGGCATGCTCCCGGCGGAGCTCGAAGCGCTGCTCGCGGAGGGCGGCGCGCCGCGCTACCGGGCCGACCAGGTGCTCCGTGCGGCCTACCGCGGGTTTGCGGAGGAGTTTGCTGCGATTCGGCAGCTGCCGGAAGAGCTGCGGGGCTGGCTGGCGGAACGGCTGGAGCTTTCGCCGGCGCGGGAAGTGCGCAGGGTGGTGAGCGAGGACGGCCTGACGACGAAGCTGCTGCTCGCGCTGGGCGACGGGACGCTCATCGAGACGGTGCTGATGCAGTACCCGGCGGCCAGGCCGGGGGCGCATCCGCGCTCGACCGTGTGCGTTTCGACGCAGGCCGGGTGCGCGATGGGGTGTGTGTTCTGCGCGACCGGGCAGATGGGCTTCGAGCGGAACCTGAAGGCGGCCGAGATTGTTGCGCAGGTCGTCCACGTCGCGCGGCTGCTCCATGAGCGGGGCCAGCACGTGACGAACATCGTGTTCATGGGGATGGGCGAACCGCTGGCGAATTATGGCGAGACGATCCGGGCGGTGCGGGTGCTGACCGACCCGCGGTGCTTCGGCATCGGGCAGCGGCACATCACGATTTCGACAGTCGGCGTCATCCGCGGGATCGACCGGCTGGCGGGCGAAGGGCTCCAGGTCGGCCTTGCGATTTCGCTGCACGCGCCGAACGACGCGCTCCGCAGGCGGCTGGTGCCCACAGCGGGGCCGAACTCGGTGAGCGAGATTGTGGCGGCGGCGAAACGGTACTTGGCGGCCACGGGGCGGCGCGTGACGTTCGAGTACGCACTCATCGCGGGAGAGAACGACAGCGATGCGACCGCGGCGGAGCTGGCGCGGCTGGTGCGCGGGACAGGCGCGCACGTGAACCTCATCCCGGTCAACCCGACGGCCGGCGGATTCCGGCGGCCATCACGGCAGCGGGTGCTCGCGTTCGAGCGGATCCTGCGCGAGGCGGGCGTGAACTGCACGGTGCGGGTGGAGAAGGGGACGGAGATCTCGGCGGCGTGCGGTCAGCTGCGGACTGACGCAGCGAACGGGGCGGTCATAGCGCTGGACGAGGTCAGGGAAGCAGTTTCCGGGCAAGCGCCCGTACGGCCGAAACGAACAGCTTCCCCAGCACCATCCCGAAGCCGATAGCGACCGCGGACCGCATGTCGAGCAGGGTATGGACTTCGCCGCGGACGACGGGGGAGATGAGCACGCCCACGCGGACCTCGTCGACGGCGACGGAGCGGCCGACGACCATGCCGGCATCGGACTGGCGGATGGTACCGCGGTCGAAGGTGGCGACAGCCACGGCAGAGCGGGAGATATCGACCTGTTCGGCGGTCACGCGGCGGATCGCGCTCCGCTCTATGGCGAGGGTAGACTCGGGGATATCGGAGTCTGCGGGGTCGTGCCCGTCGCCGCGGGCGGGGTCGAGCGCCATGGGGGCACCGTAAATCGCGCGGCCTGAAGGCGCAATCCCGGGAGGAGCATGCGAACCGACGACTTTGCCTACGACCTGCCGGAGGAGCTGATTGCGCAGGAGCCTGCGGAGCCGCGGGATGCTGCGCGGCTCATGGTGCTCGACCGGGCAGCCGGGACGATTGCCCACCGGGTGGTTCGCGACCTGCCGGAGCTGCTGCGCCCCGGCGACCTGCTGGTGGTGAACGACACGCGTGTGATGGCCGCGCGGCTGTTCGGGCGCAGGGCAGACACCGGCGGGGCGGTGGAGGTGCTGCTGGTGCGCCCGTTCACCGATACGCGGTGGGAGGTGCTGATGAAGCCGGCGCGCCGGGCTGCGGAGGGACGGCGGTTCGTCTTCGATACGCACGAGGGCTCACTGGAGGCGGTGTGCGCCGGGCGCTCGGGAGAGACGGTTGTGCTGGAGTTCGAGCGGCCGTTCGACCCGGCGCGGGTGGGCGAGGTGCCCCTGCCGCCGTATATCAGGAACTTCCGCGGCGACCCGGAACGGTACCAGACGGTGTATGCGCGGGAGGCGAGGAGCGCGGCGGCGCCGACGGCGGGGCTGCACTTCACGCCGGAGCTGCTGGAGCGGCTGCGCGAGCGGGGAATCGAACGGACGGCAGTGACGCTCGAGGTGGGGCCCGGGACGTTCAAGCCGGTGAACGTGGACGACCCGCGGAAGTTCGACCTCCACGCCGAGCATGTGACGATCCCGGAGGAGGCGGCTGCCGCAATCCGGCGGGCGCGCGCGGAAGGCCGGCGGGTGGTGGCAATCGGCACGACGGTTGTGCGGACGCTGGAGCACGTCGCGCGGGAGTGCGGGGAGATCCGGGCGTACGCGGGCTGGACCTCGCTGAAGATTCTGCCGGGCGACGAATTCCTGGCGGTCGACGTGCTGATGACGAATTTCCACCTGCCGCGGTCGACCCTGCTCATGCTCGTGTGCGCGTTTGCCGGGTACGACTTCGTGATGGAGGCGTATCGGACCGCGGTGCGGGAGCGGTACCGGTTCTACAGCTTCGGCGACGCGATGCTCATCCTGTAAACGGCATACGCCGGGGCCGGCAAGCCGGCCCCGGCGCAGGGGACCGTTCACCGAGGGCAGGGGTTACTTGAGGGACGCGATGTGCGGCGCGAGGTCATCGTCGGCGGGCGCCGGCTGCGAACCGGTCGACCAGCTCCGCACTTCGACGAGCAGCCCGCCGGAGGGGACGTAGTAGACTGCGCCGGATTCGGCCCGCTGCACGGCCACCTCCCGTCCACCGATGACCGCGGACCCGGTGCCGGCCGGGACAGCAGCACCGGACCGGTAGATGACCTGGGCACGCGGCCCGGCATACCCGGCGAGGTCCGTCAGCTCCTTTGGAGGTTTGGCTCCCGCGTAGTAGTCGAGGACGAGGGTGCCGGCGGCCGCGCCCGGGGCGCCGGGTTCGAGGGCGACGGCCCAGAGCGAGAGGCCCCGGGAGGCGGCCGGGAGTGCGGCATCGACGCCGGCGCGCTGCGCAAGTTCGGCGAAGGCCTTCGTCATGTCGTGGGAGCCGGCGAGCGCGTGGTCCGCAACCGGGCGCGACTGGTCGGCTCCGCCTGAGCGGAGCACGCTGAACGCGACGCTGCGAGCACAGCGACTGCGAAGGCGGCAGCGAGGACCAGGAGGCCCGCACGGGGAACCCGCGGCGCTGCGGAATGGACGGTAGGCACGTTTGCCATGTGCTTCTCCTTCCTGTTGCGTTACTGCGGGAACAGCCGGTCTGGCGGCGCCGGGTCAGCCGATGAGGCCGTTTTCCCTGAAGGCGGCGATTTCGGCGGGCGAGTAGCCGACCTCTGCGAGGACATCGTCAGTGTGTTCTCCGAGGGCCGGCGAGGCGCGCTTGATGCGGGTGGGGGTTGCGCTCATCTGGACCACGGGTGCAGGTCCGCGCATCGGGCCGAGCAGGGAATGGTCGTACTCCTGGATGTAGTTGTTGGCGACAACCTGGGGGTCATCGAACAGCTCTTCGACGAACCGCACCGGCCCGCAGGCGATGTCGAACGCGTCGAGGTAGGCGAGCCACTCTTCGTTCGTCTTTTGCAGGAACTTCTCTTCGCAGATTCGGACGAGCTCGGCGCCGACTTCGGTGAGGCGGGAGGTGTCGAAGCCGGGCTCGTAGCGCGGGTCGGTGATGCCGAGCGCCTCGCGGAAGCGCGCGCGGGGACCAGGGCCGAGGCAGCCCACGACGATGTAGGAGTCCTTCGTCTTGTAGGGCCGGTAGTAGATGTTGCCGGAAAGCTCAGGCGCGAAGCGGCGGCGTTCGGCGATGATCTCGGCCATGGAGGCCCCGCGGGCACGCGCCTCGGCGAGGTGGGCGAGCTTTTCGTGGCGGACCGGCTCATCGATGGCTGCGATTTCGCGGGAGCCGGCCTGGAGGGCGAGGGCTGAGAGGAGGAGACTGGAGCTGATGGCCTGGCCCTCTCCGGTGCGCTGGCGGTGGTAGAGGGCAGCGGTGATTGCCCAGGCGAGGGCGAAGCCGGTGACGACATCGGCGGGTGCGAAGGCGACCGGCATGGGGAGCCCGTTCTGGAGGTTGGGGTTGGAGGTGCTGAGGCCGCTCATGGCCTGGGCAACGATGTCGTAGCCGCGGCGCATGGCGTCGGGGCCGTGTTTGCCGAAGGCGGTGTTCTCGGCGTAGATGATGGCCGGGTTGATGCGGCGTGCGGAATCGTAGTCGATGCCGAGCGCTTCGGGGACGCCGGGCCGGTAGTTCGTGATGAGGACGTCGGCCCAGGAAATGAGGCGGTCGCGGATGGGGCCGGTGCGGGGATCCTTGAAATTGAGGGCGATGCCGCGCTTGCCGCGATTTTGAACGAGGAAGTTCTTGCTCTCCTTCGGGATGATTTCGGCCTGGAGGCGCCAGGGTTCGCCTTCGAGGGGCTCAACCTTGACGACATCGGCGCCCATTTCCGAGAGGAGAGAGGCGGCGAGCGGCCCGGCGATGATCTGGGTGCAATCGAGAACGCGCACGCCTTCGAGGGCTCCGGCCATAGAAGTGCTCCATGCGTGGGATACAGTGCGCGGATGATATACGAACCGGGAGCGGGGAGCGGGGAGCGGGGAGCGGGGAGCGGGGAGCAGGGAGCGGGGAGCGGGGAGCAGGGAGCGGGGAGCAGGGAGCGGGGAGCGGGGAGCGGGGAGCAGGGCGCGGGGAGCGGGGAGCGGGGAGCGGGGAGCGGGGAGGATGGAGGTTGGGGGGCGGCGGTGCGATGATCCGCGGGCGATGGCAGGCAGCGACCTGACGAGGGTGGGGTTGTGTGCGGCGTGCCGGTGGAGCCGGCGCGTGGTGAGCGGCAAGGGCTCGGTGTTCTGGATGTGCGAGCGGTCGAAGGTCGACCCGCGGTTCCGGAAGTACCCTTCGCTGCCGGTGCTGGCCTGCGCCGGGTTCGAGGAGGGGGCGGCTGCCGGTGGAGAAATCGACGACCTGCGATAGGCAGAATTGCGGAAACTCTCTGGTCTTTTGCTTGACGGGTGTGTTACGTTACGCGTCCGGCTGAAAGCGGGGCAGCTACCGGCGGGGTAGCCGTCGCGGAAAAAGCCAGGGGCTCGATGCCATCTCCCATTGCACCGAGCCCCCGCTTCCCGAGAGGGGAGTGTCCTTCCGGGCTTTTTGCGCGTTCGGTTAGGTAGTTGCCTCCTTTCAGCCTCTTTTGTTGCGTGCTACTTGAGCCGGGCGACGCGGCCGAATTCGTCGCGTTCGAGGTTGAGCGAGCGGAGGTTGCGGCGGAGGAAGGCGGGGAGTTCGGCGTCTTCCATGCTGCTGACCCCGGGGAGGTTGAATTCGCGGAGGCGGGTTGCCGAGGACTCGACGGGGTCGCCGATGGTGGCGACGCGCGGGGTGAAGCCTGTCGCGATGACGGTGATGTGCACCTCGTCGCCGACGCGGGGGTCGACGACGGTGCCGAAGATGATGTTGGCGGCCGGGTCGACGACTTCGGCGATGGTGCGGGCGGCGGCGTCGAGCTCGCGGAGGCCGAGGCTGCCGCTGTGGGTGACATTGAAGAGGACGCTGTGCGCCCCTTCGATCGACTGGTCGAGGATGGGGCTCTGGGTGGCAGCGCGGGCCGCCTCGACGGCGCGGTTTTCGCCGGAGCCCTTCCCGACGGCGAGGAGGGCGGGGCCGGCCTCGCTCATGATGGTGCGGACGTCGTTGAAGTCGAGGTTGATGGAGCCGTTCTGGCTGATGATGTTCGAGATCGACTGGATGGCCTGGCGGAGGACGTCGTCAGCGGTTTCGAACGCTTCTTCGACGGTGGCGTTCGGCGGGCAGATTTCGATGAGGCGGCCGTTCGGGATGGCGATGAGGGTATCGACTTTGTCGCGGAGCCGGGCGATGCCCTCTTCGGCCTGCTTCATGCGGCGGGCCCCCTCCCAGGGGAAGGGCTTGGTGACCACGCCGATGGTGAGCGCGCCGCAGTCCTTGGCGATTTCGGCGACGATCGGGGCGGCGCCGGTGCCGGTGCCGCCGCCCATGCCGGCGGTGACGAAGACCATTTCGGTGCCGCGGAGGAGGTCGTAGATTTCGTCGCGGCTTTCGTCGGCGGCGCGCTCGCCGCGGGTGGGGTCGCCGCCGACGCCGAGGCCCTTGGTGAGCTTTTCGCCGATGCGGAGGCGGGTCGGCGCTTCGGAGGAGGCGAGCGCCTGGGCGTCGGTATTGCAGGCGATGAACTGGACGCCGGGGATCTTGGCGCGAACCATCCGGTTGACGGCGTTGCAGCCGCCTCCGCCAACGCCGATGACTTTGATGTCGGGCAGCAGGTCGGTGTCGTAACGCATGCTCATGTCGGTTGTCCTTCCCTTCTGACGAATGAGGCTGAGGATGGCGCTGGGTGGTGGTTCGGCTGCGGGTTACTGGGGAATGAGCGACCTCCCGATGCTGAGGATGCGGTCGAGCAGCCCGCGGCCCCGGGTGTCGAAGGCGGGGCCGGGAAGTTCACCGGGCCGTGCGCGGTGGGCGAGGGCGTAGCGGACGAGCCCGATGGAGGTCGCGAAGGCGGGGGTGCCGATAAGGTCGGAGAGGCCGGTGTAGCCGTGGGGACGGCCGAGGCGGGCGGGGAGGTCGAGCCGGGATTCGGCGACCTCAGGGAGGCCGCGCAGCTGACTGCTGCCGCCGGTGAGGACCAGGCCGGCGGCGATGCGGTCGAGGTAGCCGACCCTCTTCAATTCGACGCCGACCATCTCGAGGATCTCCTCGGTTCGGGCCTGGAGGATGGCGCAGACGTGGTCAAGCGGGACGTGCTTGGTGGCCTGGGTGCCGAAGACCTGGATCTCGACGGTTTCGCCGGCCATGGAGGGGTCGGCGTAGGCGGCGCCGACGGTGCACTTCACGGTCTCGGCGCTTTCCCACGGGCAGCGGAGCACGCGGGCGAGGTCGGCGGTGAGGTGGGAGCCGGCGATGGGGAGGCAGGCGGTATGGGCGACGGCGCCTTCGTCGAAGACGGCGATGGAAGTCGTGCTGCCGCCGATATCGACCAGGGCGACGCCCTGCTGCTTCTCCTGCTCGGTGAGAACGCTTTCGGCGGAGGCGAGGCTTTCAAGGATGATTTCGTCGACCTGGACGCCGGCGCCTTCGACGCACTTGGTGAGGTTCTGGATGGCCGAGACGGCGCCGGTGACGATGTGCACTTCGGCATCGAGGCGGGAGCCATACATGCCGACCGGGTCGCTGACGGGCTCGGTGCCTTCGACCCAGTAGGCGCGCGGCTCGATGTGGATGACCTGGCGGTTCGTCGGTATGGCGATTTGCCCGGCGGCCTCGAGGACGCGGGCGCGGTCGTCGGCGGAGATGGGCCTGGTACGGTCGGGGATGGCGACGATGCCGCGGTTGTTCTGGCTGGAGATGTGGCCGCCGGAGATGCCGACGACGGCGGAGAGGATGCGCATCCCGCAGGCCTGCTCGGCCTTTTCGACGGCGATGGCGATGGCTTCGCGGGCGCTCTGGATGTTGTCGATGACGCCGCGCGAGAGCCCGGCAGCCGGCGCGACGCCGACGCCGAGGATGCGGGTTTCACCGGTTTCGGAGATGTCGCCGACGACAACGGCGACCTTGGTTGAGCCGACATCGATGGCAGCTACGGTGGAGCGTCGACGCATGGTTCCCCTTTTCCTCGCTTCCTCTACTGCAGCACCGGGCGGTTCCCGTAGCGCAGGTCGACGATGGTGTAGGCGATGTGCCGCTGGCGGGCTTCGGCGGCGAGCGCGGCCCAGACGGCGAGCTTGTAGGCGATGGAGCTGGAGTCGCCGAAAAGGGCGATTTGCCCGTCGGCGGTGGTGACCTGGACGCCCTTGCCCTTGATGAAGGCGACTTCGGCGACGGTGGTTCCGAGCTGGCGCGGGAGGCGCTCGTAGATTTCGGCGGCGGCATCGACGGCCTGGTAGTCGACGCGGTCACCGACGAGCCGGGTGCCGGGCTCGGAGCTGCGGATGGCGGG
This sequence comes from Tepidiforma bonchosmolovskayae, assembly GCF_008838325.1. Lineage (GTDB taxonomy): Bacteria > Chloroflexota > Dehalococcoidia > Tepidiformales > Tepidiformaceae > Tepidiforma > Tepidiforma bonchosmolovskayae. Next base: position 381,858 of record NZ_CP042829.1, read on the forward strand.
GGCGCCGGGCTCGAGCCGTTCGCCGACGGCGAGGACGACGCCCTCGCGGTCGATCAGGTAGTCGACTCCGGCCTGCTCCCAGGTGCCCCAGGGGCGGCGCTCCTCGATGACGATGCGGATGGTGGAAGGCCAGTCGCGCTCAACGCGGACGGCGGCAACGAGGGGCAGCTCGTAGATAGATCGCTGGACGGCGGCGAGGTCCGCGGTGAGCATGCTCTCGCCGAGGATGCCGGCGCGGCTGACGACCGTGCCCGGGGACATCCGCTGGGTGCCGACGACTTCGACGGTTGAGACGCGGAAGTAGGGCGCCCGGTAGACCCAGATGCCCCCGACGACGAGCCCTGCCAGGAGGGCGAATGAGGCCGCGAGCACAAGCAGCCGCCGGCCGGGGCGCCAGCGCGGGCAGGCGCGGGGCGCGACGACGCCTTCGCCGATGGAGAACTGGCTCCTGCGGACGATGGTCCGCGGGCGCGCCTCGCCGACAGCCGGCCGGGTGCGGCGGACGATGCGGCGGACGACGCCGGTCTGTGGGCCGCGGTTGCGTCGGATGATCATGGCCGCGGCCTCCGGGTGTGGCGTTCGAAGGCGAGCTCGAGGATGCGGGTCAGCAGCTGGCGGTAGGGCAGGCCGGAGGCCTCCCAGAGCTTGGGGTACATGCTGATGCTGGTGAACCCGGGGATGGTGTTGACCTCGTTGGCGATGAGCCGGTCGCCCGGGGTGAGGAAAAAGTCGACACGGGCGTAGCCCTCGCAGCCCATGACGCGGTACATGCGGAGGGCGAGCTCGCGGGCGTCGTCGGCGACGGCCCGGGGGATGGGGGCGGGAATGTAGAGCTCGGTTTTGGAGGCGGGGTCGTACTTCGAGTCGTAGTCGTAGAACTCGCGGTCGGGGACGATTTCGCCCACGACGGAGGCTTCGGGGTGTTCGTTGCCGAGAACCGAGCATTCGAGTTCGCGGCCGGTGATGGCCTCTTCGACGACGGCCTTGTCGTCGTAGGCGAACGCTGCGGCGAAGGCGCGGGGGAGGTCTTCGCGGGAGCGGACTTTGGTGATGCCGACGCTCGAGCCGCCGTTGGCCGGCTTAACAAAGCAGGGGTAGCCGATCGCGTCGTCGATGAGGGCCATAGACGTATTTTGGTGAAGTGTATACTCCCATGATCGGATGACGGAATAGCGGGCGACGGGAATTCCGGCTTCGCGGAAGATCGATTTCATGAGCGCCTTATCCATGCCGATGGCGGAGGCGGCGACGCCGGCGCCGGCATAGGGCATGCCGGCCATTTCGAGGAAGCCCTGGAGGGTGCCGTCTTCGCCGAAGGTGCCGTGGACGAGCGGGAAGGCGACGTCGCAGGAGGCGAGGGCGGCGAGGGCCTCCGCGGCGTTGAGGAGGGGCCGGCCGAGGCCGTGGAAGGCCCGGGCGCCGGATTCGAGGGCATGGCGCGTTTCGTCCGGGGTGAGCCAATCGCCGGAGCGGGAGATGCCGATGGGGACGGCCTCCCAGCGGGCGGGGTCGAGGGCGGCCATGACGCTGCGCGCCGAGACGATGCTGACTTCGTGCTCGCCGGAGCGGCCACCGAAGATGACGGCGACGCGTTTGCGGGTCATGTCCACGCCCCCACGAACTCGACTTCGGGTTCGAGGGTGATGCCGAAGGTCTCGAAGACGCGCCGGCGGGCCTCTTCGATGAGCCAGCGGAGGTCGGCGGCGGTTGCATTGCCCTCGTTGACGAAGAAATTGGCGTGCTTTTCGGAGATGGCGGCGTCTCCGCGGCGCATCCCCCGCATCCCGACCGCGTCGATCAGCTTCCAGGCCGGGGCCTCGGGCGGGTTTTTGAAGGTGGAGCCGGCGCTGCGGCCGCGGGGCTGGGCTGCCAGCCGCCTGGCGTCGTAGGCGGCGGCGCGGCGAAGGAGTTCGGCCGGGTCGCCGGGGGCGAGTTCGAGTTCGCATTCGAGCACGGCGCGGCCCCGGAGTTCGCCGCGAGTGAAGCGGCTGCCCCGGTAGACAAGGTGGAGGTCGGCGGCATCGACCCACTCGGCGCGGCCGCCGGGAAGCTGGACGCGGACGCGGCGGAGGACATCGGCGAGGCAGCCGCCGTAGGCGCCGGCGTTGTAGACGACCGCTCCGCCGAGCGTCCCGGGGATGCCGACGGCCCAGGGGAGGCCATCAAGGCCGCGGCGGCACATCCGGCGGGCAAAGGCGGCAAAGCTGGCCCCGCTTTCGATGCGGACGGTGGTGCCATCGAGGAACTCGGCGCGGGCGCGGTTATCGATGACGAGGCCGCGGATGCCGGCGTCGGCGACGAGGATGTTGCTGCCGGAGCCGAGGATGAAGACCGGCACATCGGCATCAGCGGCGGCAGCGGAGGCCGCGGCGAGGGCATCGGCCGAGCGGACGGTGAGGAAGAGGTCGGCCGGGCCGCCGACGCCGAAGGTGGTGTGGCGGGCGAGGGGCTCGGCTGTGCGGAGCTCCCCGAGCCGGGCGACCTCGGCGGCGAGCCGTTCGATGGCGCTCATTGGAGGGCCTCCAGCAGCCGCGGCCCGACTTCGTTGACGTCGCCGGCGCCGATGGTGAAGACGACATCGCCGGGCCGGGCGGTTTCAAGGGCGAGGCGGACGGCAGCATCGAAATCGGCGGCGTAGCGCGCGGGCGGCTCCGCGATGGCGGCGGCGAGGTCGGCGGCGGAACGCCCGGCCTCGGGGGACTCGCGGGCGGCGTAGGTTTCGACCACGACCAGCGCATCGAGCCCGGCGAAGCAGGTCAGCCACTCGTCCCAGAGGTAGGCGATGCGGCTGTAGGTGTGCGGCTGGTAGATGCCGATGAGGCGCCGGCCGGGGAAGGCGGCGCGCGCGGTGGCGATGAGTGCGCGCACTTCGGTGGGGTGGTGGGCGTAGTCGTCCATCACGGTGATGCCGCTGGCCTCGCCGACGGGTTCGAAGCGGCGGCGGGCGCCGCGGAACGCGGCCACGGCCTCGCGGACGGCGTCGAAGGGGACGCCGAGGTGGAGGGCGACGGCGGCGGCAGCGGTGGCGTTGCGGACGAAGTGGATGCCCGGGACGCGGACCTCGAACGTGCCGATGGGCCTGCCGCCGCGTTCGAGGGTAAAGCGCCCGCCGGCCGGGCCGAGTTCGATAGCGGCCGCGCGCCAGTAGCGGGTTCCTTCGGTGCCGTAGGTTTCGTGGCGGAGCGGTTCATCGCCCAGGACGTCGCTCACGAGGCGGGCGCCGGGGTCATCGGCACAGGCGAGGAGGAGGCCGCCCGGCCTGACCCGCCGGCCGAAGGCGAGGAAGGCTTCGACGTAGGCCTCGGGCGTACCGAAGTCGTCGAGATGGTCGGGCTCGACGGTGGTGACGACGGCGATGTCGGGCGTGTATTCGAGGAAGGCGCGCCGGTACTCGTCGGCTTCGACGACGGCGATGTCGCCGGCGCCCCACGCGGCGTGACCGCCGAGGTCGGGGCATTCGCCGCCAAGGAGGTACATGGGCTGGCGGCCGGCGCGGGCGAGGATAAAGGCGATGAGCGACGATGTCGTGGTTTTGCCGTGGGAGCCCGCGACGGCCACGAGCCGCTTGCCTTCGAGCAGCCGGGCGACCATCTCGGCGCGGAGGAAGACCGGGATGCCGCGGCGGTGCGCCTCGACCAGCTCCGGGTTGTCGGGTTTGGCGGCGGCCGTGGCGACGACCAGGGCGGTACCAGGAGGCAGGTTGCCGGCGGCGTGGCCTTCGAATACACGGGCGCCGCGACGCTCGAGGTCGTCCGTGAGGTGCGACCGGCGGAGGTCGCTGCCGGTGACCGGGATGCCGCGTTCGAGCAGCAGGATGGCGATGGCGGACATGTGGATGCCGCCGATGCCGACGAGGTGGACCGGGCCGCGGAGGCCGGGGGCGGTCACCGGGCAACCTCCATGACCAGGCGGGCGATATCGGCGGCGGCCGAGGGCCGGGCGAGGGCGCGGGCTGCGGCACGCATCGCCTCGAGGCGGGCCGGGTCGTCGAGGAGTTCGGCGATGCGGCCGCCGAGGGCGCCGAGGTCCGACTCTTCGAGGATGACGGCGGCGCCCTGGTCGGCAAGCCAGCGGGCGTTCTCGCGCTGGTGGGCGCCGGCGAAGGTGCCGGGCACGAGGATGGCCGGGAGGCCGGCCGCGGGGAGCTCGCCGAGGATTGATGCGCCGGCGCGGACGACCCCGAGGTCGGCGGCGAGCATGACGGCCGGGAGGTCGGGGCGGAAGGCCGCGGGCCGGTACCGGCCGGCGAGGTGGGGCGGGAGCGCGGCGCGGGCCCGCTCCGCCATTTCGAGGCCGGCCTGGCCGGTGACATGGATGAGGTGGGCGCGGTGCAGCACCGCCTCGAGCGCGGCGAGGACCGCGTCGTTCAGGACGCGAGAGCCCTGCGACGCGCCGGCGACGACCACGAGGGGCTCGGCGAGGGGGACGTCGACGGCGGAGCGAGCGGCAGCCCGGTCGAGGATGAAGAACTCGGGCCGGACCGGGTAGCCGGTCACGGCGGTCCTGCCGGCCGGCAGGTGGGACAGGGCGGCGGGCGTGGTGGTCGCGAGCCGGGTCGCAAAGCGGCGTTCCGCGCGGACCGCGAGGCCGGGCGCGACGTCGGGGAGGAACACCACCAGCGGCCGCCTGAGGAGCCAGGCGGCGAGGCTGACGGGGAAGCTCCCATAGCCGCCGGTGCTGAAGACGGCATCTGCGCGAAGCCGGCGGAGGCGCTGGAGCGCCGCCAGGGTCCCACGGGTGAGCGTTGCAAGGCTGCGGACGAGGCCGACGGGGGTTCGCCCGCGGATGGGCGCGGCGGGCACCTCATGGAATTCGAGGCCGGCCGCCTCGACGGTGGCGCGTTCGCCGCGATTGGCCGGGCCGAGGAAGACGAGGCGGGGCGGGGACTCCATGGCCCGGAGCGCGCCGGCCACCGCGATGGCGGGGTAGAGGTGGCCGCCGGTGCCACCGCCGGTGAGGACGATCGTCGTCACGGCTCCTGCTCCCTGCGGATGATGGCGCCGCGGGGCCGGCGATCGACGGGGTGCTGGTCGAGGTAGCCGCCGCGGTCGTTGCCGTAGCGGGAGATGCTGACGAGCACCCCCATGGCGAGAAGAAGGGCGGCGAGCGCGTTGCTCCCGTAGCTGACGAACGGGAGGGGAACGCCAGTGAGCGGGATGACGCGGAGGATGCCGCCGATGTTGAGGAAGGCCTGGACCGCGACCCAGGTGGTGATGCCGGTCGCGACGAGCTGGCCGAATTCGTCGCGGGCGCGGCGGGCCACCTGGTAGCCGCGGATCATCAGGAGGATGTAGAGGAGGAGGAGCGAGAGGCCGGCGAGGAGGCCGAGCTCCTCGCCGATGATGGCGAAGATGCCGTCGGTGTGGCTTTCGGGGAGGTAGAAGAACTTGGCACGGCTGGCGCCGAGCCCGAGGCCGGTGACGCCGCCGTTCCCGATGGCGATGAGCGCCTGGAGTGTCTGGAAGCCGATGCCGTCGGGGTCTTTTTCGGCGTGGAGGAAGGCGGTTATGCGCTCTGCCCGGTAGCCGGCGCCGAGGGCGAGCACGGTGATGGCAACGAGGCCGCTGCCGAAGAGCGAAAGCATCTGGAGGAAGGTCGCGCCAGCGACCCAGAACATGGTGACGGTGATGGCGAGGATGATGAGGGTGGTGCCGAGGTTCGGCTGGAGGAGGATGAGGGCGCTGACGGTGCCGATGATGAGGACAAACGGCACGAGACCGTGTTCGAAGCTCCGGAGGCTGCCTCCGCGGGAGGCGAGCCAGGCCGCAAGGTAGATGGTGACCGTCAGCTTGGCGAATTCGGCCGGCTGGAGGGTGAGTTCGCCGACGCCGATCCAGCGGCGCGCGCCGCCGCCCTCGACGCCCATGACGATAACGACGACGAGGAGGGCGATGGTCACGCCCATGAGCGGCACGGCGAGCGGCCGGAGGCGGCGATAATCGAGCCGGGCCATGACGAACATGCCGATGGCGCCGCCGAACGCCCAGATCCCCTGGCGGAGCACGAAGGAGTACGGGTCGCCGAAATCGACGAGGCTGCGGACGAACGACGCGCTGTAGACAGCGACGAGCCCGAAGGCCGTCAGCAGGGCGACGACGGCGACGAGGAGGTAGTCCGGGCGGCCGGGGTTCCATTCACCAGTGCGGGCAGCTATGGCGACACCTCCGGCGTGAAGCCCGGGAGCTGGCGGACCAGCTGGCGGAAGTGTTCGCCCCGGGCTTCGAAGTTGGAGTAGCGGTCGAAGCTGGTGCCGGCCGGCGAGAGGAGGATGACATCGCCCGGACGGGCGAGCCCGGCCGCCGCCTGGACGGCATCCTCGAGCGCGTCGACCAGGAGGGCCGTTTCCACCCGGCCGGCGAGGGCGGCGTGGAAGAGGGGCCCTGCCTCGCCGAAGCAGACGACGGCCCGGCAGCGCAGGGCGGCGGCCTCCTGGAGCACGTCGAGCGGGAGATGCTTGTCGCGCCCGCCGAGGAGGAGGACGACGGGCTCGTCGAAGGCGCGGAGGCCGGCAACGGTCCGCTCGGGGCTCGTGGCGATGGAGTCGTTAACCCAGGTTGCGCCGCCAGCGCGACCGACGACTTCGAGGCGATGGGGCACGCCGGCGAAGGTGCGGATGGCGCGGGCCATTGCGGTGACGGGCCAGCCGGCTTCGGCGGCTATTGCGCAGGCCATCACGGCGTTGGCGAGGTTGTGCCGGCCGCGGAGGCGGACCTCGGCGACCGGTACGACCGGCGTGACCCGCGAGCCACGCCTGAAAACGATTTCGCCGCCCTCGATGAAGGCGCCGTCGAGCTGGAGGGGCGCCTCGATCGAGGTAGCGACGAGCCGGCCGCGGACGGAGGCCATGAACGCGCGGGTGACGGCGTTGTCCTGGTTGAGCACGGCAATGTCGTCGCGGGACTGGTGGGCGATGTGGTTGCGCTTGAGGCCGACGTACTCGTCCCAGGAGAACTGGTCGAGGTGGTTGGGGGTGACGTTCGTGACAGCGGCGATGTGCGGCGAACGGTCGGTGTACTGGAGCTGCGTGTGGCTGATCTCGAGGATGACCGTGGTGGATGGCCGGATTTCGTCGAGGCGCGCGAGGAGCGGCTCGCCGATGTTGCCACCGAGGACGAACTCGATGCCGGCTTCGCGGGCCATGGCGCCGACGAGCGCCGTCGTGGTCGACTTACCGCTCGACCCGGTGATGCCGATGGTGCGCCCCGGGCAGAGCTGCAGGAAGAGGCGCATCTGCGAGGTGATGGGGATGCCGAGTTCGCGCGCCCGGGCGAGCGCCGGGTTGTAGCGGAGGATGGACTGGGAGACGGCGACGAGCCCAAAGCCTGCAGGGTCGAGGAGCGGCTGCCCGGTGACGACCCGTTCGACGCCCTCTGGCGGAGCAGCACCCGCGGCGGCCAGCTCGGCTTCGCTGCGGGTGTCGGAGATGGTAACCCGTGCGCCGTGCACGACAAGCCAGCGGGCCAGGTCGCGGCCCTCGATGCCGAGGGAGTAGATGAGGACGGGCAGGCCCTGGAGGGGCGGGAGCGAGGTGCCGGCGGGCGCGGTCATCGTTCCGGCACCTCCAGCGCGAGCGCGACGCCGAGCATCGCGGCGGCGATCCCGATGATCCAGAAGCGGGTGACGATTTGGGTTTCTGCCCAGCCGATGAGTTCGAGGTGATGGTGGAAGGGAGCGCGGCGGAAGATGCGCCGGCCGGTGAGTTTGTAGGAGCCAATCTGGAGGATGTTGGACCCGGCTTCGACCACGAAGATGATGCCGATGAGCGGCAGGAGGAGCCACTGGCCGGTCATCAGGGAGACGACGGCGAGGGAGGAGCCGAGCGCGAGGGCCCCGGTATCGCCCATGATGACGCGGGCAGGGTGGGCGTTGTACCAGAGGTAGCCAAGGTTCGCGCCGGCGATGATGAAGGCGAAGGTGGCGACGAATTCCTGGCCCTGGATGAAGCCGATGATGCCGTAGGCGATGAAGGCGATGAGCGTGGTGCCGCCGACGAGGCCGTCGAGGCCATCGCTGACAGCCACGGCGCTGGTGGTGGCGACGATGATGGCGGCGGCGAGCGGGATGTAGAAGAGGCCGAGGCCGTAGCTGCCCACGTAGGGGATGTTGATCGATTCGACCTCGATGTAGCGGTAGAGGACGATGGCCGCGCCGAGGGCGAAGACCGCGGTGAAGCCGAGCTTGAACCGCCAGGAGAGGCCGCCCTGGCGGCGGTCCTGGAGGGTGCCGAGGTCGTCGACGAAACCGGCGGCGGCGGTGACGGCGATCATGCCGAGCGGCAGGAGGATGGACTGGTGGTTCCACCAATCGACGGCGACGGCAGTAACGACCAGCGTGGGCAGCCAGATGATGAAGCCGCCGAAGGTGGGCGTGCCGGCTTTCTTCTGGTGCTCGGGGAGGTATTCGGAGATTTGCTTTCCAATGCGGCGGCGGCGCAGGTAGCGGACGATCGGTTCGCCGAGGGCCAGCGCGATGAGGAAGGTGATGAACCCCGAGTAGAGGGCGTGGATCACGGTTCGCCCTCCAGCAGGGGGATAATCGTTTCGAACTCCTGCGACCGGGACGCCTTGAGGAGGACGGTATCGCCTGGGCCGAGCATCCCGCGCACGAAGCGGGCGGCCTCGGTCTTGTCGGCGAACCAGTGGACCTGGGCCATGCCGGCATCGCGGGCGGCCTGCGCCATGGCGCGGCAGGTTTCGCCGACGGCGACGAGGACGTCGGCGCATTCTGCGGCGAGGGTGCCGGCGGCGCGATGCTCCTGCTCCTCGAAGTCGCCGAGTTCGGCCATCTTGCCGAGGAGGGCGATGCGCCGACCTGTGGCATCACGGAGCAGACGGAGGGCGCCGGCCAGGGATGCGGGGCTCGAGTTGTAGCGGTCGTCGAGGATGGTCGCGCCGGTGTCGCTGCGGCGGACGGTGATGCGCCGCTCGGGGAGTTCAGCGGCGGCGATGGACTGGGCGACGGTCTCGAAGTCGAGGCCGAGGGCGATCCCGGCGGCGATCGTGAACAGCGCGGCAGGGATGGTGTGCAGTCCGGGGAGCGGCGAATTGACGCGGACGGAGCGGCCCTGCCAGGTGACGGTGAAGGCGGTGCCTTCGAGGCCGCGGGCTTCGGCATCGGTCACGACGAGGTCGGCGCGGGAGCCAGGCCCGCCGAAGCCGATGACGCGGCAGGGAAGTCGGCGCGCCTCGGGCGCGATGCGCGGGTCATCCATATTGAGGATAGCGGTGCCGTTCGCGGGCAGGGCCCGGGCGAGTGAGAGCTTCTCCTCGGCGATGGCTTCGATGGAGCCGAGTTTTTCGATATGGGTGAGTCCGATGTTGAGAACACCGCCGATCTCGGGGAGGGCGATAGAGGCGAGGTAGGCGATTTCGCCGCGGGAGTCCATTGCGACTTCGAGGACGGCGACCTCGTCGTCGCGACGGAGGCCGAGGAGGGCGAGCGGCAGCCCCTCGCGGGAGTTGTAGTTGCCGCGTCGGCTGTAGACGCGGAGGTGCTGACCGAGGACGGCGGCAGCGAGGTCCTTGGCGGTGGTTTTGCCGACGGTGCCGGTGACGCCGACGACGCGGGGATTGCAGGCGAGGCGCCAGGCGCGGGCAAGCTCGCCGACGGCCTTCGTGGTATCGGGTGCGACAACGATGGTGCGGCCGTACGGGACCGAGGTGGGCGGGCGGGAGCAGATGACCGCGACAGCCCCGGCGGCGAGGGCGTCCTCGACGAAGGCGTCGCCGTGGGTCCGCTCACCCGGGAAGGCGCAGAAGAGTTCGCCGGGACGGACGGTGCGGGAGTCGGCGGAGCCGCCGGTGATCTCCGCGGGCAGGCCGGGAATGACGCGGTAGCCGCGGCGGGCCATCTCTTCGGCGATGAAGTCCGTGGTGAGGTGGCCGGTCACCTGGCAACGCTCCCTGTGCCCTTCTCGGGGGGCACGCCAAGGTAGCGGAGCGCTTCGTCGACGAAGCGGGCGAAGATGGGGCCGGCGGCCTGGGTGCCGGTCAGGAGGTTGCGGTTCTGGTCGAGGCGGACGAGGACGAGGAGACGGGGCTGCTCGAGCGGGGCGAATCCCATAAAGGAGACGATTTGCTGGTCGTCGGTATAGGTGCCCCAGACGGGGATGTTGGCGGTGCCGGACTTGCCGCCGGCGGTGTAGTGGACGGGGTTGCGGCCCCAGCCGTCGGGGTCCTGGGCGACGACTTCGCCGAGCATGCGGCGGACGGCGTCGCTGGCTGCGGGGGAGATGACGCGGCGGACGATGGTGGGCTGGAGGTCGATGCGGGTGCCATCGGGGCGAATGCGGCCCTTGACGACGCGCGGGGTGACCAGGTTCCCGCCGTTAATGCAGGCGGCGATCGCCTGCATCATCTGGATCGGGGTGACGCTGATGGACTGGCCGAACGACTGGGTTGCGACGTCGACCGGGGAGTAACCGGGGTCCTCGGGGCGGCGGAAGAAGCCGGCCGCCTCGCCGGGGAGGTCGATGCCGGTGGGCTTTCCGAAGCCGAAGGCCTCGAGGTACGACTGGAAGAGGCGGGTGCCGAGCTTCTGCTGCATGAAGACGGCGCCGGAGTTGATGGAGTGCTGGAGCACGCCGGTCATGGTCTGCGTGCCGTAGACGCCATCGTCCCAGTTTTTGAGGCGCACCCCCTCCACATCCACGACCCCATTATCCACGTAGGTGGTTTCCGGGGTGACGACGCCGGCATCGATGGCGGCCGCGGCGGTCACGACCTTCATGACGGACCCTGGTTCGTAGGTATCGGTGACGGCGATGTTCTTGAAGGCGCTCTTCTGCTCGGTGGATGCCTCCAGGTCGGCCTCGAGGGTGGAGTAGCGGACGGAGGGGAGCGTGGCGAGGGCGTAGATATCGCCGGTGTAGGGGTCCATCACGATGATGGTGCCGCCGGAGGCGCGGTGCTCTTTGACCGCGGCGGCGAGGGTATCTTCGGCGAGGCGCTGGAGATAGCGGTCGATAGTGAGGATGAGGTCGTCGCCGGGCACGGGCTCGGTGGCGATGTACTGGCCGTAGGGGATCGGGTCGCCGAGGGTGTCACGTTCGTAGACGGCCTTACCGGCGCGGCCCTGGAGGAGGTCGTTGTAGCGGTCCTCGATGCCGGCGAGGCCGGTATTGTCGACACCGGTGAAACCGAGGACGGCGGCTGCGAGGTCGCCTTCGGGGTGAATGCGGGCGGTGTTGGGGAGGAGGACGACGCCGGGGAGGTCGGCATCGATGAGCGGGAGGCCGAGTTCGTAGTCGAGGTCGATGGCGATGCGAACCTCGACGGCATCAGCTGCGGCCAGCCTGGCTTCGATTGCAGCTTTCGGGATGCGGGTGATGGCGGCGACCTTTTCGATGACCCGGGCGCGGTCGGCGGGCTGGCGCCAGGCCCGGGTATTGAGGTAGACGTCCCAGGTATCGACGGAGACGGCGAGAACGCCGCCGTTGCGGTCGAGGATGGCGCCGCGGCGGGCGTAGACGGTGGAGCTGCCGAGGAGTTCGCTGCGGGCCTGTGCGGCGTAGGTATCGTGCTGGAGGACCTGGAGCTGGACGAGGCGCGCGGCGAGGAGGGCCCCGAAGAGGCCGAGGAACACCGCCGGGAGCCACACGCGGCGGGTGGGCCGCGCCTTTTGGATGGTCATCCGAACGCGCCTCCGGCCGCCGGTTGCGACGGCGGTTTGGTGCTGGCTACCAGGGCCGCCAGCTCAGCAGGGACTTCCACCAGGGTTCGGCCGGAGCGGGTTTGGGCTCCGGCGCGGGGAGATACTCTGCTGGAAGTTTCGCCGGCGCCGGGCCGGGTTCCTGGACGGTGACGTAAATGGGGTCGGATGCCCGGACCATGCCGATCTCCTGGGCGCGGCGCTCGATGCGAGCCTGGGAGGTGAGGCGGGCAACATCGGCTTCGAGCAGGGAGATTTCGGCGCGGAGCCTGGCCTGCTGGCGCTGCGAGGCCTGGATATCGAAGCCCTGGGACGTGACGAAGCTGTTCTGGAGGACCGGGAGAAGGGCTGCGAAGAGCAGGAAGGCGAGGGCGGCGATGAGGCCCCAGTTGATGCGGAGGCCGCGGACCGGAACGCCGAGGGGACGGCCGATGCCGCCGAGGGGATGGTTGATGGCGGCCATGGTCAGCTCCTCCGTTCGGCCGCCCGGAGGACGGCGCTGCGGGCGCGCGGGTTGCGGGCGACCTCAGCAGGGGAGGGCCGAACGGCCCGGCGCGTGAGGATGCGGAGGGTCGGGCGGTGGCCGCAGCGGCATTCCGGGAGGCCGGGCGGACAGATGCAGGCCGCGGCCTCGCGCTGGAAGTACCGCTTGACGATGCGGTCTTCGAGAGAGTGGAAACTGATGACCACCAGCCTGCCGGGGTGGCGGTCGGCGTTTCCAGGGTCGAGCAGGCCGTGGGCGAGCGGAAGTACCATGTGAAGGCTGTCGAGTTCACCGTTCACCTGGATCCGGAGCGCCTGGAAGACTTTGGTGGCGGGGTGATTTGGGGTGCGTCTCCCCGGGCCCCCCACGGCCTGCCCGACGACACTGGCGAGCTGGGTGGTCGTCCGCAGCGGCTGGCGGGCACGCGCGGCCACGATGGCCCGCGCGATGCGCCGCGCCCGGGGCTCTTCTCCGTATTCGAAGAAGAGCGCTGCGAGCGACGCTTCATCCCAGGTGTTCACGATGTCGGCGGCTGTTGGGCCGCCGGCCGATGGGTCCATGCGCATGTCGAGGGGGCCTTCGAGGGAGAAGGCGAATCCCCGGTGGGCGCTCTCGACCTGGAACGAGGAGAAGCCCAAGTCGAGGAGGATGCCATCGGCGGACGTGACACCTGCTTCCGCGGCGACCCTGTCGAGTTCGCGGAAGTTCGCGTGGACGAAGCTGACCCGCCTCCCAAACGGTGCCAGCCTCGCGCGCGCGAACTCCAGCGCCTCGGCGTCGTGGTCGATGCAGAGGAGTCTTCCGCCTGGTCCGAGCCGGCGGGCGATGGCCTCGGCGTGGCCGCCGAGCCCGGCGGTGCAGTCGATGTAGGTGCCGTCCTCGCGGACGTCGAGCCAGTGGAGGGCTTCGTCGAGGAGGACCGGCTGGTGGATGGGGAGCGAGGATGTCATGACGACCACGTTACGCTCCTCCCCCTGAGCTGGCGGCAGCTGCGGCAAAGCCGGAGGCTGCGATTTCGGCGCGAGCACGCTTGCGGGATGCCTCCCGCTCCTCGTAGGCCGCCGCGTTCCAGATTTCGATGCGGCGCCCGACGCCGACGACTTTGACTTCGCGCGCGGACTGGCTGATGCCGGCGCGGGCCGCGAGGTCGTCGCGGAGGTTGACACGTCCCTGTCCGTCGAGCTGGACGGGCCAGAAGGTGGAGTAGAAATCGCGACGGGCATCTTCGGCGATGGGGTCGCCCTCGGGGAGGGCGTCGAAGATGGCGGCCTGCCGTTCAAATTCTTCGAGGGTGTAGACGTGGATGCACTCGTCGGCGCCGGCGCCGATGTAGGCGCCGGCTTTGAGGGCATCGCGGAAGGCCGGGGGGATGGGCACCCGTCCCCGGTCGTCCAGCGTGTAGTCGTAGGCGCCTGAGAAGCGCGTGAGCATGCCCTCATTGCCTTTCCGGGGGCTGCGGGGCGGGTAACCCCTGTGCAGGGCGGGAGCTGTTCAAGCTCCCCATTTCTCCCCACCTGACCCCCGCGAGCATGGTAGGTTCCCCCCGGGAGGCTGTCAATACGTTTTTTCGGCCCGCGGCGCGCGGCGAAGGGATAGGATCAGGGGGATGGCGCGCGTGGCAGTGCTGACGGTTTCGGACCGGGGGGCGGCTGGAGAGCGGGAGGACCTCGGCGGGCCGCTCATCGCGGAGCTGGCGCTGGCGGCGGGGCACGAGGTGGTGGCTCGGGCGATCGTGCCGGATGAGCGGGAGCAGATCGCGGCCACGCTGCGGGCGTGGGCGGACGGGGGCGCGGCGGACGTCATTCTTACGACGGGCGGGACGGGGCTGACGCCGCGGGATGTGACGCCGGAGGCGACGCTGACGGTGGCGGAGCGGGAAGTGCCGGGGATCGTCGTGGCGCTGGTGGTGAACGGGCTGCGGCACACGCCGTTTGCGGCTCTGACGCGGGGCGTCGCGGTGACGCGGGGCAGGACGCTGATCGTGAATTTGCCGGGGAACCCGAAGGCGGTGCGGCAGGGGATGGACGTGCTGCTGCCGCTGCTGGGGCACGTGACGGAGCTGCTGCAGGGGCCGGTGGAGCACAGCGGCTGATGGGGCGCGGCGAGCTCCCGCTTGCCAGCCGGGCCGCGCTGGCGGAATGTTGAACGGGATGCGCATCGATGTGCTGACCCTGTTCCCGGAGGCGTTCCGCGGCCCGCTGGATGTTTCGATTGTGAAGCGGGCGCGGGAAGACGGGCTGCTCGACCTCCACATCCACGACATCCGGGAGCATGCGACGGACCGGCACCGGACGGTTGACGATTACCCGTTCGGCGGGGGCCAGGGCATGGTGATGCGGGTGGATGTGCTCGACCGGGCACTGGAGCACGTGCGGGCGCAGGCGCCGGAGCGCGGGCTGGTGGTGTACCTGACCCCCGCAGGCGAGCGCCTGAACGACCGGATTGTGCGGGAGCTGGCGGCAGAGCCGCGGCTGATACTCGTCTGCGGCCGGTACGAAGGGGTGGATGAGCGGTTCGTAGAGCACTGCGTAGACAGGGAGATTTCGATCGGGGACTACGTGCTGACGGGCGGCGAGCTGCCGGCGATGGTGCTGATCGACGCGGTGACGCGCCACATCCCGGGGGCGCTGGGAGATGCGGCATCGCCGGAGGAGGAGTCGTTCGCGGATGGGCTGCTGGAACACCCGCAGTACACGCGGCCGGCGGAATACCGGGGCTGGAAGGTGCCGGAGGTACTGCTGAGCGGGCACCACGCGAAGATCGCAGCGTGGCGGCGGGAGCAGCGGCTGGCGCGGACGCGGGAGCGGCGGCCGGACCTGCTGGAGGGCGCGGAGGGGGAGCGGGCGCCGGGGCCTGGCTCAGGCGCGGCGGATGAGGTCGACGAACGAATCGTTTGAGAGGGCGCCCCGCCGGGCTGCGCGGATGCGGGCGATTGCTTCGTCGGCGCCGAAGCCGAGGCGGCGGAGGAGGAGGCCGGTCACGAGCCCGCTGCGGTTCATGCCGTGGGAGCACATGATGTAGACGGCAGGAGGGGCCGCGCCGGGGTTAATGACGGCCTCGGCGAGGCGGTCGACGACGGGGAGGATGTGGCGGGAGGGGAGGAAGCGGGCTTCGAGGTCGGCGAAGACGCAGGGGAGGTGGGCTGCGGCGGCGGCCCGGTAGGGGCCGGGCATTTCACCCGCGCAGTCGACGAGCCAGGAGGCGCTGATGGCGGCGGGGTGAATGGTTTCGCCCTGGAGGGTGTGGGCGCCGCCCATCCAGATGGAGGTGTGGATGTAGGGGATGGCTCCGCCGGGCAGGACGAGACTGGCGCGCGGGCGAAGCGGCGGAGGCAGTCGTTCGATGGACGGGTCTTCGAGCACGGGCCCATGGTACGCGGGCGGTGCGGTGGAGGCACGCGCAAGCAAGTGCTTGCACGAGGTGCTACGATCGAGGGCGATGGATGCGACGGCCGAACGGCTGCTCACGGCGGCGCGCGAAGTGTTCGAGGAGGAGGGGTTCCGCGGGGCGACCACGCGGAAGATCGCGGCGCGGGCCGGAGTGAACGAAGTGACCCTCTTCCGGCACTTCGCGAGCAAGGAGGAGCTGATCGGCGCGGCGCTGGAGCACGGCCACCGCGCGGCGATGGCGCGGCTGGATGCAGCGGCGCTGCCGGCCGAGCCGCACGACCTCGATGCCGAGCTGCGGCCGTACCTGCATTACGTGCTTGCCGCCTTTGCGGCGGCTGGGCGCGGCGTGCGGACGGCGCTGGCTGAGTGGGAGCACCTGCCGGCCTACCACGCCTGGCTGCTCGGCCCGAGCGAGCGGGTGATGGCCGACCTGGAGCAGTACCTCGAGGCGGCGGCCGCGCGCGGACTGGTCCGGGCGGGCGTGGCCCCGGAATCAGCGGCCCACCTGCTTGTCGCAACCCTGTTCATGCACGGGCTGCTGCCCCCGCTGATGCCGGCGCACTTTCCGCAGGGCGCGGGGGCAGGCGCCGACGGGTGCATCGACCTCGTACTCGCGGCTCTTCGACCACTGGAGGAGAACGAACGATGATCGGGTTCCTGGAGATTCGGCGGCGGAAGCTTCAATTCGCGCTGGTCGGCCTGATTGTGACGCTCATCAGCTACCTGGTGCTGATGATCAACGGGCTGGGCGTGGGCCTGAACGAGAAGGCGGGGCGTGCGCTCCTGAACTTCAATGCGGACGCCATCGCCTACTCTGACCGGGCGGGCCTCAGCGTGATCCGGTCGGAGCTGAGCGCGGAGACCGTCGCACGGATCACGGCGGAGTCGGGTGCGCGGGAGGCTGCGCCGCTGGGCTACATGGCCGTGAACTACCGCCGCGAAGATGGCAAGGTGAAGTCGGCGGCGGTGCTGGGGTATGACCCGGGCACCATCGGCGAGCCGCCGGTGGAGTCCGGCCGGCCGCTCACGCCGGCCGATGCGAACGGGCTCCTGGCCGACCGTGAGTTCCTGAAGGCGTCGGGACTGAAGGTCGGGGATACGGTCCGGCTTGCGGTCCGGCTGGAGGAGCGGGAGTTCACCATCGTGGGCGAGCTGAACGAGGGGTCGTTCTTCTTCCAGCCCGCGGTCTATATCCTGCGGAGCACCTGGCAGGAGATGAAGTACGGCAGCGCGAACCCTTCGGCGCCGGCCGCCTCCATCGTCCTGCTGAAGGGCGACGGACTGGCTGGAAAGCGTGGCCAGGGCTGGGAGGCCGTTTCGAAGCGTACGGCCTTTGCGAACATCGAGGGCGTGGCGGGCCAGCAGTCGACGGTGCAGGCCCTGCAGGTGTTCGGCTACCTGATCGGCGGGCTCGTGATCGGTGTCTTCTTCTACGTCCTGACGCTGCAGAAGACGCCACAGATCGGCGTGCTGAAGGCGGTCGGGGCGACCACCGGGTTCATCTTCCGGCAGCTGCTCATCCAGGCGCTGCTGGTTGCGCTCGGCGGGCTCGTGATTGCGGTGCCGCTGGCGTGGCTGACGAACCGGGCGCTGCAGCAGGCGCCGGACGCGGTGCCGATTGCGTTCACCACGCAGACCTTCGTGGTGACGAGTGCGCTGCTGCTCGTGATGGCGATTGTCGGGGTGCTCTTCTCAGGCCGGCAGGTGGCGAAGGTGGACCCGATCATCGCGCTCGGCCAGCAGCAGTAGCCGCGGGCAACAGGCGGAAGGAAAGGAGCAGGCAGTGAGCATCCGGCTGAAGGTGCAGGACCTCGAGAAGGTGTACGGCGAGGGCGAGCGGGCGGTCCACGCGGTGCGGGGCGTGAGCTTCGCGACCGAGCCCGGCGAGTTCGTGGCCATCGTGGGGCCGAGCGGCTCAGGGAAGACAACGATGCTGGCGATGATCGGCGGGCTGCTGACGCCGACGCGCGGGAGCATCGAGGTGAACGGGCAGGATATCGCCCGGCTGAAGGGGAAGGAGCTTGCCGAGTACCGGCGGCGAAAGGTGGGGTTCGTTTTCCAGGCGAACAACCTGCTCCCGTACCTGACGGCGCGGGAGAACCTGCTGGTGATGGCGCGGATCAACGGCACCGACCTGAAGTCGGCCGGGGCGCGCGCGGACCAGCTGCTGGAGGAGCTGGGCCTGACGGCCCGCCGCAACGCGCTGGCGACGGAGCTGAGCGGCGGCGAACGGCAGCGGGTAGCGATTGCGCGGGCGCTGATGAACGACCCGGAGCTGGTGCTGGTGGATGAGCCGACAGCGAGCCTCGACTCGGCGCGGGGCCGGCAGGTGGTGGAATCGCTGATCGCGGAAGTCAAGGGGCGGGACAAGCTGGGGCTGATGGTGACCCACGACATGGCGATGGCGGAGCTGGCGGACCGGGTGCTGGAGATGCACGACGGCCTGCTGGTGGGCCAGACGGTGGGCGCGCGGGGCTGACCTTCGGCCGCCGGCGGCGTACCATGCGCTCCATGCCGCGGGCGATGCCGGTGATGACGCGTGTGGCTTGAGGCCGGGACGGCACTGGCCGCGTTTGCGGTGGCGCTGCCGCTGACAGGGGCGCTGCGGCTGCCGACGAAGCGGGGCCGCCGGGGGGAGGTGATGCCGCGGATCGGCGGCATCAGCATCCTCGCCGGGTTTTTGGCGGCGCCGTTCATCATGGCGGCCTTTTCCGGGCAGGCGCGGGAGTTCGTGAGCGAAGACCGGCAGCAGTTCCTGATGCTCGGCGTGTGCGGCGGCATCGTCTGTGCGATGGGCGCGCGGGATGACTTCCGCGACCTCGACTGGCGGTTCAAGCTTGGGACGCACGTGCTGGCGGCGCTGGCGCTCTACCTGTCGGGGTTCCATGTCGAGAAGATGACGCTGCCGGGCGGGGATGCGGTGGAGCTGGGGCTGCTCGACCCGGCCGTGACGGTGGCGTGGATTGTGCTGGTGACGAACGCCGTGAACCTTGTGGACGGGCGTGACGGGGTCGCGGCGGGGATGGCGGCGATGGTCTCGGGGACGATGTCGTACATCGCGTGGGACCTCGGCCACGACCTCATCGCGATGCTCTTCGCGGCGCTGTTCGGGGCATCCCTCGGGTTCCTCCCGTTCAATCTCGGAAAGGCGCGGCGGTTCCTCGGCGATTCGGGGGCGTATTTCCTCGGGTTCACCCTGGCCGGCCTGAGCGTGGCGGGGGCGCTCGACGAGACGGGGCGGGTGCCGCTCTACATCCCGCTGGTGGCGCTCGGGCTGCCGGTGCTCGATACCGCGGTGGCGTTCCTCCGCCGGTTCCTCGACGGGCGGAATCCGATGCATGCCGACTTCGACCATTTCCACGACCGGATTGAGCGGCTGCTCGGGTTCACCGGGCTGCGGGTGACGCTGGCGGTATACGCACTGACGGCAGTGTTCTGCGCGGCGGCGCTGCTGGCCCACACGTGGTACAAGAGCGTGGGTTCGGCGGTGGTGAGCGCGGGGGTGCTCGCATTCGGGATTGGGCTGGTACTGGCGCTGGGGTACGGGCGCACGATGTGGAATTCGGCGCGGATGCTGGCGTGGCGGGGCCGGGCGCCGGCGCCGCGGGAGGGCGACACCGGGTGAACATCTTCTTCGATGTCGACCAGACGCTGGTGCACATCGACCAGCACACGAACGCTCTCCGCCCGGGCGCGCGGGAGGCGATGCAGCGGCTGAAGGCGGCCGGCCACCGGGTGTACGTCTGGAGCGCGGCCGGGCTGGCGCATGTCGAGCGGGTGGTGCACCTCCACGGGCTTTCCGAGTGGGTGGACGGGATGTTCGACAAGGACCCCCGGGTCGAGCCGCGGCCGGATTTCATCATCGACGACGACTGGTACCTCGTGGAGAAGTACGGGGGCCACTGCGTGCGCCAGTACCGGTCGGTGGACCCGGAGGACCGGGAACTCGAGGCGGCGCTCCAGCGGCTGGCCGAGCTGGGCCACCTGTAGGTTGCGAGGGATGCGGGGGCTGTTTCTCCAGCCGTTCGATGGCGGGAGCCACCGGGCGTTTCTTTCCGGGCTGCTGGCCAACACCCGGGCAGACTGGGAGGTGCTGGCGCTGCCGGCGGGCGGATGGCGGCGGCGGATGCGGCGGGGCGCGGAGGAGCTGGCGCGGCAGTTCGAGCGGGTGCGCGGGGCGTTCGACGTGGTGGTTGCGACGGATATGGTCGACCTCGCGGAGTTCCTCGCACTGACGCGGCGGCGGCTGGGCGGGACGCCGGCGATGGTGTACTTCCACGAGAACCAGGTGACCTATCCACGGCTGCGGGGGACGAAGTTCAACTCGTGGTTCGGGCAGATCAACTACCGGAGTGCGCTGGCGGCCGATGCAGCGGCGTTCAATTCGGAGTTCCACCGGGCGGACCTGCTGGGGGCGTTCAGGCAGCTTGAGCGGGAGCCGAACAACTGGCTCACGGCGGAGGGGATCGCCGCGATCGCGGCGAAGAGCCTGGTGCTGCCGGTCGGGGTTGAACTCGACTGGCTCGAGGGCCCGGAAGAGCGCGGGGAGCCGCGTACGCTCCTGTGGAACCACCGGTGGGAGTTCGACAAGGCGCCGGAGCTGTTCGAGCGGGCCGTGCGGCGGCTGGCGGAGGAGGGGGTGCCATTCCAGCTCATCATCGCGGGCGAGCCGGGGGAGAACCCGAGCCCGGCGATGTGGCGCATCCGCGAGACGCTGGCCGACCGCTTGCTGCACTTCGGGTTCGCGGCCTCGCGGGAGGAGTACGCGCGGCTGCTGCGGATGGCCGATATCGCGGTGAGCACGACGCGGCACGAGTTCTTCGGCATTGGGATGGTGGAGGCGATGGCGGCGGGGTGCATTCCGTGTGCGCCGCGGCGGTATGCCTACCCGGAGCTGGTGCCGGCGGAGCACCACGACCTGCTCTGGGAGGATGAAGCGGGGCTGATGGCGCGGCTCCGGGCGCTGCTCACGGGGCCGCTGCCGCCGCGCGAGCCGTTCCGGGCGGCTGCACGGCGGTTCGGGTGGGAGCGGGTCGGGCCGATGTGGCAGGAGGCGCTGGAGGCGCTGGCGGCTGGCGCGGTTCCCGGGAGCGCGGCCCTGCGCCTAAGATGAGGCGATGAGAACGCGCGCCGGGCGCTCTTGGAGGGCGGTCCCGGGGCCGGTCCGGGCGCCGGTCGATGTCGTCGCGGCGGCGGTACGCGGCTACCTGGACGACAACTGCACGACCTATGCGGCGGCGATCGCGTATTACGCAATCTTCTCCATTATCCCGCTGGGGCTGATCACGCTCTCTGTCTTCGGCCTGTTTGCTGACCGGCAGGCGATCGTGGACTGGGTGTTCGAGCAGGTTCCGCTGCGGGAGACGGAGGACGTGCGGGCGAATGTTGAGGAGATTGTGCGGAGGGCGCAGCAGTTCAGCCCGGCGAGCCTGGGGTTCGGCCTGGTGTTCCTGGTCTGGGCATCGAGCGGGATTTTCGGGGCCGTGCGGAACGGGCTGAACGCGACGGCGCATGCGAAGGTGAGCCGGCCGTTCTGGCGGGGAAAGCTGATCGACATCCTGCTGGTCATGGTGGTGGGTGCGCTGGTTGCGCTTTCGGTGGCGGCGACCGCGATGGCGCGGGTGGTGGTGGCGCGGGTGGACGGGGCTGCGCCGTTCCCCATGGACCGTGCGCTGATGACTGAGATTGTGGGGCTCGTGCTGGCGCCGGTCGTCACCTTCACGATGTTCGTGGTGCTGTACCGGGTGACGCCGGCGGCGCGGCCTGCGTGGCGGGATGCGCTGGCGGGGGCGGCCCTTGCGACGGTGCTGTTCGAGCTTGCCAAGAACCTCGTGGCCCTGGTGATTGCCCAGTCGAGCTTTTCGCGCGACACGGCCATCTATGCGGGCTTCGGGACGGCGCTCGCGTTTTTGCTCTGGATGTACGTCAACGGGTCGATCCTGCTGTTCGGGGCGGAGTTCGGGCGGGCGCTGCGGATGCGGCGCGAGGCGCGGCGGGCTGAGCGGCTGCCGGGGCCGGAGCTGCTGGCTGCGTGGAGCGGGCGCGGGGGATCGGAACTTTCGCAACATTGAAGTTGCGAAAGTCCCGGAAGTGGGCTACCGTGGAGGCATGCAGGGAACGCGCGACCGCATCCTCGCCTACATCGTGGAGCACCGCGGCGCCCGCGCCGAGACGCTGGCCGAGGTGTTCGACATCAGCCCGGCGGCCGTGCGGCGGCACCTCGATAACCTGCGGGCCGATGGGCTGGTGGAAGCGCGGGCCGTGAAGCAGGCGACGGGCCGGCCCTATTACGCCTTCTTCCCGACGGAGAAGGCGTTCGGGACGATTCCGCCGGCGTACGCCGACCTGATGGCGCGAATGCTCCGTGGGCTGGAGCAGCGCCCGGACGTTGTGGCCGAGGTGCTGGCGAATGTGGCCGAGTCGCTCGCATCGCGCCACCGGGACGAGATTCCGGACGGGGCGGCGGTCGAGGAGATTGTTGCGCGGGTGACCGAGGTGCTGCGGCGCGAGGGGATTCTCGAGGAGTGGCGCCTGGAGCCGGACGGCATCCACCTGGTGAACACCTCGTGCCCGTACCACGCTGCTGCGCAAATTTCGGACCTGCCCTGCGAAGCTGACCGGAAGGCGATCGAGCTGCTGGTCGGCCGCGACGTTGAGCAGCTGAACCGGATTGTGGATGGCGCGCCCTGCTGTGAGTACCTGGTCCGGGGGACGCCGGGCCAGCGGCAGATCATCGAAACCGTCGACCTGCGATAGGCGACAAAGGAGAAGAAGCTGATGACCCCACTCCTGGAGATCCGCAACCTGCGGGCCTCGATCGGCGACAAGGAGATCCTGAAAGGGCTGAACCTCGTCATCAATGCCGGCGAGATCCACGCAATCATGGGCCCCAACGGCTCGGGCAAGAGCACGCTGGCGAACGTCCTGATGGGCAACCCGGCGTACACGGTGACGGGCGGCGACATCCTGTTCAAGGGCGAATCGGTCCTGGAGATGTCGCCCGATGAGCGGGCGCGGAAGGGGCTGTTCCTGGCCTTCCAGTACCCGGTGCCGATCCCGGGGGTAACGCTGGTGAACTTCCTGCGGCAGGCGGTGAACGCGGTGCGCGGGGAGGAGGTCCCGATCCGGGAGTTCCGGGAGAAGCTGTTCAGCAAGATGGAGCTGCTGAAGGTGGACCAGGACTTTGCCCGGCGGTACGTGAACGACGGCTTCAGCGGCGGCGAGAAGAAGCGGGCAGAGATGCTGCAGATGGCCGTGCTGGAGCCGGCGATGGCGATCCTGGACGAGACGGACTCGGGCCTGGACATCGACGCGCTGCGGACGGTGGCCGAGGCTGTCAACAAGCTGATGAACCCGAACATGGGGCTGCTGCTGATTACGCACTATCAGCGG
Organism: Tepidiforma bonchosmolovskayae; assembly: GCF_008838325.1. Taxonomy (GTDB): domain Bacteria; phylum Chloroflexota; class Dehalococcoidia; order Tepidiformales; family Tepidiformaceae; genus Tepidiforma; species Tepidiforma bonchosmolovskayae. The sequence goes on from NZ_CP042829.1 coordinate 404,772, forward strand.
CTGCTGAACTACATCCGGCCGCAGTTCGTGCACGTGCTCGTCGACGGGCGCATTGCGCGGTCGGGCGGCCCGGAGCTGGCGGAGTACCTGGAAGCCCGCGGCTACGACGAGTTCCTCGCGGAGCTTGCGAAGGCCTAACCCTCGCCGGGGTGCAGCTGCGCCCCGCGCGTCATCGAGAGGAGAAGAGGGGAAATGACGACGGCACCTGAAGCGATCGTTGGCGAATACAAGTGGGGGTTCTACGACCCGGAGGAGGCGCTGTTCAAGGCGAACAAGGGCCTGAGCCGGGAGATCGTGAACATCATCTCGGACATGAAGGGCGAGCCGCAGTGGATGCGCGAGTTCCGGCTGCGGGCGCTCGAGATCTTCTGGCAGAAGCAGGACCCGCCCTGGGGCAGCCCGCAGCTGAAGGAGATCAACTTCGACGACATCCACTACTACGTGAAGGCGACCGACCGGGACGAGCGCTCGTGGGATGACGTGCCGGAGTACATCCGGCGGACGTTCGACCGGCTCGGCATTCCGGAGGCGGAGCGGAAGTACCTCGCGGGCGTCGGGGCGCAGTACGACTCCGAGGTGGTGTACCACAACATCCGCGAGGATCTGGAGAAGCAGGGCGTCATCTTCCTCGGCACCGACCAGGCGCTGAAGGAGCACGAGGACATCTTCAAGGAGTACTTCGGGACGGTGGTGCCGCCGGCTGATAACCGGTACGCGGCGCTGAACAGCGCGGTGTGGAGCGGCGGCTCGTTCATCTACGTGCCGAAGGGCGTGAAGGTGGAGATTCCGCTCCAGGCGTACTTCCGCATCAACACCCAGAACATGGGGCAGTTCGAGCGGACGCTGATCATCGCGGACGAGGGGAGCCAGGTGCACTACGTCGAGGGGTGCACGGCGCCGATCTACCGGAGCGACTCGCTGCACAGCGCGGTGGTGGAGATCATCGTGAAGCGGGGCGCGCGGGTGCGGTACACGACCATCCAGAACTGGTCGAACAACGTGTACAACCTGGTGACGAAGCGCGCGGTGGCGTACCAGGACGCGGTAATGGAGTGGGTGGACGGCAACCTCGGCTCGAAGCTCACGATGAAGTACCCGAGCGTGTACCTGATGGAGCCGGGCGCGCACGGCGAGATCCTCTCGCTGGCGTTTGCCGGGAAGGGGCAGCACCAGGACGCGGGCGGGAAGATTGTGCACGCGGCCTCGAACACGACGTCGACCATCATTTCGAAGTCGCTCAGCAAGGACGGCGGCCGGACGAGCTACCGGGGCCTGCTGAAGGTGTACGAAGGGTGCGAGAACGTGAAGTCGACGGTGCGGTGCGACGCGCTGCTGCTCGATGAGGAGTCGCGCTCGGACACGTACCCGACGATGGAGATCGACGCGCCGGACGTGCACATCCAGCATGAGGCGTACGTTTCGAAGCTTGGCGAGGACCAGCTGTTCTACCTGATGAGCCGCGGGCTTTCGGAAGAGGCGGCGGCCAAGATGATCGTGAACGGCTTCGTGGAGCCGATTGTGAAGGAGCTCCCGATGGAGTACGCCGTGGAGCTGAACCGGCTGATCGAGCTGCAGATGGAGGGCGCGGTCGGCTGAGGCCGGCCCGACCGCCGAACCCGCAATGCGAGCCCGGCACGATGCGTGCCGGCGGAGGAGCTGTATGACATCAACAACCGAGGAACGGGTCCGAATTACGGCGGCCGCGCGGGCGCTGGGCGAACAGCTCGGCGACCCCGCCTGGCTGGCCCGCCTGCGCGCCGAGGCTGCAGCGCTGGCTGATGAACTCGAGTGGCCCGACAGCTACCAGTCGCGGCCGTGGAAGTACTACGACGCGCGGTCGATCGACCTGGCGCGCTACCCGGTCGAACAGGATGAATCGATTGCAGTCGAGGCCGACGACGCCGTCACGGTGACGACGCACGGGTTCGCGGAGGGCGCGACCGCGGAGCGGCTGGCCCAGCGGCTCGGGTCGGCGGTAGCGGCGGGGACGGACCGGTTCACCGCGCTGCACTACGCGTTTTTGCGGGAAGCGGTCATCGTCGATGTGCCGGCGAATGCCGAGCCGGCGGCGCCCGTGCGTATCCGGCGGTCGGTGAGCGGCGCGCAGCTGACGACGCCGCACACGGTCATCGTGACGGGTCCGAACAGCCGGGTGACGGTGGTCGAGGAGTACACCTCGGACGAGGCGGAGATCCTCGCGGTGCCGGTCGCCGAAATCTTTCCCGGGCCGGGCTCCGAGGTTCGCTACTACGTTGTGCATCGCTGGGGGCCGGCGACGCGGTCGTTTGGGTACCAGCGGATGCTGGGGGCGGAGCGGGATGCCGCCTTCCAGAACCTCCAGCTCGTGCTGAGCGGGAGGGTCGTGAAAGGGCAGCTGGAGTCGTCGCTCATTGGCCGGGGCACAGCGAGCGAACTGCTCGGCCTGGCGTACGGCCGCGGCGAGGAGTACGTCGATTTCTACACGCTGCAGGACCACATCGGGCCGGATACGCGAAGCGACCTGCTCTACAAGGCGGCGCTGCGCGATTCGGCGCGGTCGGTGTACTACGGCCTGACGCGCGTGGGGCTGGAAGCGAAGAACGCTGACGCGAACCAGGAGAACCGGAATCTGCTCCTGAGCAAGACGGCGCGGGCGGACAGCGACCCGGTGCTGGAGATCCTGACGAGCAACGTCATCCGTGCGTCGCACGGTGCGACGGCGGGGCCGGTGGACGAGGAGCAGCTCTTTTACCTGCAGACGCGCGGCATTCCGCTCCCTGTCGCCGAGGGGATGCTCGTGTGGGCGTTCCTCGAAGACGTAGTGGCCCGGGTGCCTGATGCGGGCCTGCGGGAGGAGCTCCTTGGGCTGCTCGAGGCGAAGGTGAGGGGCAGCTGATGGGGTGGACCGCCACCATGGCAGCAGATGCGGTGGCGCCGGGCACGGCGAAGGTGTTCGAGGCCGGCGGACGGCGGATCGCAATCTGCAACACCGGCGACGGGTATTACGCAATTGACGACGTTTGTACCCATGACGGCGGACCGCTCGACCAGGGGCAGCTGAGCGGGAAGGAGATAGAGTGCCCAAGGCACGGTGCGCGCTTCGACGTGACGACCGGCCGGGCGCTCTGCCTCCCTGCTGTGCGCCCGGTGCGCACCTACCCGGTGCGCGTCCAGGACGGCGTTATCGAGGTCGATCTGCCAGCCTGAAGGAGGTGGCCGGTGCTTGACGTACGGCGCATTCGGCAGGACTTCCCTATCCTGCGGCAGCAGGTCAACGGGCGGCCGCTTGTCTACCTCGATAACGCGGCGACGACGCAGAAGCCGCGGCAGGTGATCGAGGCGCTCGTGCGTTACTACGAGACGTCGAACGCCAACATCCACCGGGGTATCCACACGCTCGCGACCCGGGCTACCGAGCAGTACGAGGATGCCCGCCGGAAGGTGGCGCGGTTCATCGGGGCGCGCGGCCCGGAGGAAGTGGTGTTCACCCGGAACGCGACCGAGGCGATCAACCTGGTGGCGCGGGCGTGGGGCGACGAGCACATCGGCGAGGGCGACGAGATCGTCCTCACGCTGATGGAGCACCACTCAAACATCGTGCCGTGGCAGCTGCTGGCGCGACGGAAGGGCGCGACGCTGCGGTACGCGGGCATCACGGACGACGGGAAGCTCGACCTTGACGAGCTTCGGCGGCTCATCGGGCCGCAGACAAAGCTCGTGGCCGTGACCCACATGTCGAACGTGCTGGGCACCATCAACCCGGTCGCCGACATCGCGGAGATGGCGCACCGGGCCGGCGCGCTGCTGCTGGTCGACGGCGCGCAGAGCGTGCCCCACCTGCCTGTCGACGTCCAGGCGCTGGGGGCGGACTTCCTCGCGTTCTCGGCGCACAAGATGCTGGGGCCAACCGGCGTCGGCGTCCTGTGGGCGCGGGCGGAGCTGCTGGAAGCGATGCCGCCGTTCCTTGGCGGGGGCGACATGATTGCGGTGGTGCGCCCGGAAAGTTCGACGTGGGCGGAGCTGCCGCATAAGTTCGAAGCCGGGACACCGAACATCGCGGACGTCATCGCCTTCGGGGCGGCGGTCGACTACCTGGAAGGCATCGGGATGGCGAACGCCCGGCGGCACGAGGAGGAGCTGACGGAGTTCGCCCTCGAGCGGCTGCGCCGGGTGGCCGGGGTTCGGATTTTCGGGCCGTCCTCGGCGAGCGAGCGGGGCGGCGTGGTGAGCTTTGCGATGGAGGCCGCCCACCCGCACGACGTCGCGACCATCGCCGACGGGTACGGGGTGGCGATCCGGGCCGGGCACCACTGCGCGCAGCTGCTGATGCGCGCACTCGGGGTGCCGGCCACGAGCCGGGCAAGCTTCAGCATCTACAACGACGTGGACGACATCGAGGCACTGGTCGAGGCGCTCGAGGGCGTGAACCGCGTGTTCGGAGAAGGACGTGAGCGAACCGCCGTTCGATGACCTTTACCGGGAGCTGATCCTGGACCACTACCGGAGGCCGCGGAACCACGGCCCGCTGGCCGCCCCGACGGTACAGGCAGAAGGGGTGAACCCGGTGTGCGGCGACGAGATTCACCTTGACCTGGCCATCGATAATGGAGTCATCGCGGACCTTGGCTTCTGGGGGCAGGGGTGTTCGATTTCGCAGTCGAGCGCCTCGATGCTGACGGAACGGCTCAAGGGGCGCCCGCTGGCCGAGGCCGAGGAGGTTGCGGGAAAGGTACGATCGATGCTGGTGGAGGGCGCGTCGCCGGACCCATCGCTCGGCGACCTCGAGGCGCTCGAGGGCGTCGCGAAGCTGCCGGTGCGGGTGAAGTGCGCGCTCCTCGCGTGGAACGTTTTGCTTGAAGCGCTGCGGCAGGCGAAGGCCGCCGCACAGGAGGAACACCATGGCTGATACCGAAACTCCGCAGGCCCCGACGTATGAACAGCTCCGCGAGAAGCTCCGGGAAGTGAAAGACCCGGAGATCAACATGAGCATCGTGGACCTTGGGCTGGTGTACGACATCCAGTACGACAACGGCGACGTGCTGGTGACGATGACGCTGACGAGCCCGGGGTGCCCGCTCGGCCCAATTATCCGGGGCGAAGCGTATGCGAAGCTGCGGGAGCTGCCGGGCGTGAAGGACGTCGACGTGCAGATTGTCTGGAACCCGCCGTGGGACCCGCGGACGATGGCGAGCGAAGACGTGAAGATGGCGCTCGGGATCTGGTGAGGGGGAGGGGTCAGCGCCCCTTCCACTGCGGGTCGCGGTGTTCGAGGAAGGCGCGGACGCCTTCTTTGAAGTCTTCGCTCGCGAAGAGGCGGGTGATGGTGGCCGTGCTGTCGGCCAGGTGGTCCATCGGGTCGCGGGTGAGGGACTGGTAGAGGAGCCGCTTGGTTTCGGCGGTAGCGAGCGGCGAGCCGCGGGATACCTCGTGGGCGAAGGCGAGCGACCGCTCCATCAGCTCGGCGTCAGGAACGACCTCGTGGACGTAGCCGATATCGCGGGCCCGGGTCGCGGAGATGATTTCGCCTGAGTAGAGCAGGTAGGCGGCGTTCTGCAGGCCGACGATGCGGGAGAGGAGCCAGGTGCCGGCGGCGGTATCGGGCACGAGGCCGCGGTGGGCGAAGACCCAGCCGAAGCGGGCGGATTCGGCGGCGATGCGGAAATCGCACTGCGAGGTGAATTCGACACCGACGCCGACTGCGACGCCATTGACGGCGGCGATGGTGGGTTTCGGGATTGAGGCGAAGGTCCACGGGGCGGGGCGGTTTTCGCTGTAGGCACGGCCGTAGGTTTCGGCGCGGCCGGCGCTCGGCGGCTGGCCGGCGAGCTGCTGGAGGTCGGTGCCGGCGCTGAAGGCGCGGCCGGTGCCGGTGAGCACGAGGGCGCGGACGCGGTCGTCGGAGCCGGCCTGGCGGACGGCGTCTTCGATGGCCCCCAGCATCTCGTAGGTGATGGCGTTCATCTTCTCGGGGCGGTTGAGGCGCAGGATGGCGATTGCGCCTTCGCGGGTGTATTCGACGTCGGGCACGGGCAGGGGCCTCCGCGGGGTAGTGCGGCTGGAACACTACGGGATTGGGAGCGGGTTTGCGACCTGGAGGGCCGGCGGCAGTGCCTACTTGCCGCCGACGACCGCGACGGCTTCGCCGGGCTCGGGCTCGTGGGCGACGGCGCCCCGGGCGGGCAGGGCGCGGCTGCCCTTTTCCGCGACGCGGTAGACGAGGCTCTTCCCGGAGGCGAGCTTCCACTGGGCATGGAGGGCTGGCAGGCTGGCGAAGAAGAAGGTAATCACGGCCATGAGCGGCCACATCAGCAGGCCGGTGAGGTAGACCCAGCGGGACACGTAGGCGGGACGCGGGCCGCGGGTCCGCAGCTCGAAGACGATCATGACGAGGAGGGGGAAGAGGCAGAGGGCCACGAGGATGCCCGGGAGGTTGAGCCACATGGTCGGCTCGAAGATGCCCTCGGGCCCGATGCGGAACCAGCGCGAGGGCTCGAGGAGGTGCTCGGGGTGCCAGCCGGTGCCGGGCACCTCGTAGCGGCGCACCCACCAGCCCGGCAGCGGCGCGCTGAACCGGGTGGCGAAGCGAGAGGGAAGGAAGATGCCGAGGGTGACGATGTACCACTGGGCGGCCCAGAGCACGTGGACCTTGGTGACGGCGCCGGCGAGGAGGAGGCGGCGGCGCCAGGAGAGCGGGGAGCGGGGGTGCATGGCGGCGCGCCAGGCGTAGGGGACGTCGCTGGCGCCCCAGGCGTGGCGGACCGACTGGGCGTAATGGGCTTTCAGCGTCTTCCAGTAGCCATCGGCGAGGACGCAGTCGTTGCCGAGCGGGAGAAAGAGCGGCTCGACGTTGACGTCATCGCCGAGGGTGTAGGAGCACTTGAGGTAGAGGTGCCAGTCCTCGGGGATGACCTCTTCGTCCCAGTAGTCGACTTCGTGGAGCATCTGCCAGGAGAGGGAGTAGCAGCTCGTGGGGAAGCGGACGCTGCCGGGGATGAGGAGGTTGGAGGTGCGGTTGATGCCGGAGAGGCCGTCGGGGATGCGGAGGGGCGCGGGGATTTCCCAGATGTTGTTGGAGTTGAAGATGGTCGGCTGCCAGAAGGTGCGGTAGGGCTTCCTGGCCGTCAGGAAGAGGTAGTTGAGGGCGGCAAAGTGGGAGGGATGGAAGACGGCATCGGCGTCGCAGCTCGTGACGGTGTAGCGGAGGATATCGTCCCCGCCGTTTTCGATGAGGCGGATGTGGGCTTCGCGGGCGGCCCAGGCCTCGTTCGAACCCTTGCCAGGGGTTTCCCCGGGGAGGCCGGCCGGGTGGTAGGTGGCAAAGAAGTCGGCAAAGACGCCGGGGTAGCGGGCGAGAAGCCGGGCAGCCTTTTCGCGGGACCCGGGTTCGCGGTCCTCCATGGCGAGGACGACGACCAGCTGGCTGGCGACGGACTGGGCCGCGAGGGAATCGATGGTCCGGGCGAGCCCTTCTTCGGATTCGCGGTAGTTGGGGATAATGACGAGGTGGCGGGGCCACGACCAGCGGTCGGGCCGGCCTGCGCGGGCAGTCTCGGCGGCGTATTTGGCGCGCCAGTCGGTCGCCTTCCAGCGTTCGATGCGGCGGAGGCCGACGGAGCAGGCGATGGCGACCGAGTAGCTGCGGAGGAGCCAGTAGACGAAGAAGGCGACGCTCAGGACGGCGAAGAGGAGGGGCGCCTTGAAGGGGCCCCAGAAGATGAAGCTGATGAGGAGGAGGGAGAGGGCAAGGGGGATGGTGTTGCCGATACGCTCCCGGAGCGGGGAGCTGGCGTAGACGGAGAGGACCGGCTTTTCGCCGCGAGATTGCGCCGGAACGGCGGAAACGGAAGGCCTGGAGACCATATGCGGGGTGGCCTCGAACAAGGTCTTCCTACGCCGCCGAGGTTAGCTGCCGGGCTGCGACCGGAGATAGCCGCTCCGCCGTCACCGGGTTTCGAGCCGGTCCGGGCGGATTCGCCCCGAGAACTGGTTCCCCCGTTCTGCCCGGAGGGGCAGACTAGGCGCTGCGGACACGGGGTCCGCATGCTGCATCGTTCGCCCGGTACGCGTAAGCGTCAAGACCCCGGGCGGCAACCCATGGACGGAGGAGAGCATGGCAAACGAGCTGCAGGTTCGGGAATCGCTCATCGGCGACATCCGGGAAGTCAGTTTCTGGTTCAGGTGCGGCGGCGAGCTGGTGCCCGGCGTGGCCTACCTGCCTGCCGGGGCCGACGAGCCGATGCCGATGGTGCAGATTCAGCACCCGGGCATGGGTGGGAAGGACGATTACTGGGTGAGCGACGTCGGGATGCGGTGGGCGAAGCGCGGATGGGTTTGCGTGGGCCTCGACGCGCCGCTGCACGGCGAGCGGCAGACGCACGATCCGATGGCGCTGTTTCGTCAGCCGGAGCGGTACGAGTCGTTCCGCGCGCAGTTCGCTGCGGAAGTTGCGCGGATGCTCGAGCTGCTGCCGGGGGTGCTTCCGATCGACACCGCGCGGCTGGGGTACGTGGGCTACTCCCTTGGGAGCATGATCGGGATTGCCGCTGTGGCCCGGAGCGGCAGGTTCCGCGCAGCGGCATTCTGCCTGGTCGGCGAAGGGGGACTTGCGGGGAGCGCCGCCGGGCCGGACTCCGATGCGGTGCAGCTCGGCGGCGTGGCGGTCCGGATTGTTGGGAAGACCGACGACGAGCTGATTCCGCGGGAGCGGACCGAGGCGCTCTATGCGGCGCTGCCGGGGGAGAAGGACCTGCAGTGGCTCCCGGGCGGGCACTTCGAAATCGGCCCCGACGTGGTGCGACTGGCCGAGGAGTGGATGCTGGCGAAGCTCTGAGGCGCGGAAGCGGCCTGCGGTGCCGATGCGTATACTCGCGAGCACTGCATATCTGCGCCGGAGTTTGCCATGGGGAACATGATCGACGGGGGCGAAATCATCGCCCGGATGATCAGGCAGGAGGGCGTCAGCCACATCTTCACGCTCTCCGGGGGGCATATCCAGAACATTTACGAGGGGTGCCTGAACAACGACATCGGCATCATCGACACGCGGCATGAGCAGTCGGCCGGGCACGCGGCCGACGGGTACTCGCGGATCACGTTCAAGCCGGGCGTTGCGGTGGTGACGGCCGGGCCGGGCGTCACCGATGTCGTGACGGCTGTTGCCAACGCTTACCAGGCCTCGAGCCCGATGGTGGTGATCGGGGGGCGCTCGCCGTTGCGGCAGTACGACATGGGCTCGCTGCAGGACATTGAGCTGCTCGATGTGATGAAGCCGATCACGAAGTGGGCGCAGACGGTCTATGAGACGCGGCGGCTGCCGTACTACATGGCGATGGCGTTCCGCGAGGCGATGACGGGCAGGTACGGGCCGACGTTCCTGCAGGTGCCCTCGGACGTGCTGTTCGGGAGGGTGGATGAAGATTCGCTCGAGTGGCCGCGCAACTACCGGGTGACGGGCGAAATCATGGGCGACCCGGAGCTGATCAAGCAGGCGGCGAAGCTGATCCGGGAGGCGGAGAAGCCGATGGTCATGGCGGGGTCGGGGGTGTTCTGGCACCGGGCGCACCGTGAGCTGGCGGAGTTCGCGCGGGCGGCGGATGTCCCGGTCTACACGAACGCGATGGGGCGCGGGACGCTGCGCCAGGACAACCCGAACTTCTTCTCGCTGTCGCGGAAGCCGGCCTTCGCGCAGGCGGATGTCATCGTTGTCCTCGGGACGCCGATCGACTTCCGGCTGAAGTACGGGCGGCCCCCGGCGTGGAACCCTGCGGCGAAGGTTATCCAGATTGACATCGACCCGCGGGATATCGGGCGGAACCGGGACTTCACGATCGGCATCGAAGCGAACATCCGGCAGGCGCTGCTCCAGCTCACGTCGGAGATTGGGAAGGCGGAGCACCGGGAGTGGATGACGTACCTGCGCGGGCTCGAGAACCAGGCCGATGAGCAGCGGTCGTACTACATGAACTCCGATGCGGTGCCGATTCACCCGCTCCGGCTGTGCAAGGAGATTGCGGAGTTCGTGGATGATGACACGATCGTCATCGGCGATGGCGGCGACATCGTGGCGCTGGCGGCGAGCGTGCTGCCGATCAACAACCCGGGCCAGTGGATGGACCCGGGCCCGTTCGGGACGCTCGGGGTCGGGACAGGGTTCTGCATGGCGGCGGCAGTTGCGGCGCCGGACAAAAAGGTGCTGATGGTGAACGGCGACGGCACCTTCGGGCTGAACGGGTTCGACTTCGACACGTTTGTGCGGTTCAAGATGCCGATCGTGTCGGTGGTCGGGAACGACCGGTGCTGGCATCAGATTTATGTCGGGCAGAAGGCGCAGTACGGGGAGGGCCGCACCCCTGCGACGGTGCTCGGCGACAATGCGCGCTACGACAAGGTTGTGGAGGGCCTCGGGGGCCACGGGGAGTTTGTGGAGCACCCGGAGCAGATTAAGGCCGCGATCGAGCGGGCATTCGCCAGCGGCAAGCCGGCGTGCGTGAACGTCATCATGGACCCGGAGCCCGAGGGCGTGAAGGGCGGGTACGAATTCAAGTAGGCCTGCCGGGCGCCGGCGGGGAGGTGGGCAGCATGGAGCACATCGTGGTGGAACGGGACGGCCGGGTCGCGGTAGTGACGCTGAACCGGCCGGAGGTGATGAACGCGCTCAACCGGCAGATGTACGCCGAGCTGGAGCAGACGTTCCGGGAGCTGCACCGCGACCCGGACGCCTGGTGCATCGTGCTGACGGGCGCAGGGCGGGCGTTCTGCTCGGGCGACGATGTGAAGCAGATCATGCTCGGGGAGCAGCGGGATGAGACCGTCACCCGCCTGCGGGAGGTCAAGCCCCGGCCCACGCCGGCGGCCGCGGCCATCCTCGAGTGCGACAAGCCGGTGATCGCGGCCGTGAACGGCCATGCAGTCGGCTGGGGGATGGACCTGGCCCTCTTCGCGGATATCCGCATTGCGTCGGAGCAGGCGAAGTTCGGGGAGCTGTTCATCAAGCGCGGCCTGGTGGCCGACCTCGGCGGGCTGTGGCGGTTGCCGCAGATTGTCGGGCCGTCGAAGGCGGCGGAGCTGCTGTTCACCGGCGATGTCATCAGCGCCCAGGAGGCGCTGGCGATCGGGCTGGTGTCGCGGGTGGTTCCCCACGAGGAGCTCCTGCCGGCGGCGATGGGACTGGCGAAGAAGATTGCGGCGAACCCGCCGATCGCGATGCGCTACATGAAAGAAGGGCTGCGCCGCTCGCGCCACGCCACGATGGCCGGGATGGGCGAGTTCATCGGCAACGCCCTCGCCTACCTCTTCACCACCGAGGACCACCGGGAGGGCGCGCTGAGCTTCGTTGAACGGCGGGAGCCCGTCTTCAAGGGGCGGTGACCGGCGGGCCTGGCCGATCAGCTGAGACGGCCGGTGATGTAGTCGGTCATCGCCCGGATGTGGTCTTCCTGGTGGATGGTGACCCAGCGGAGGAGGTCGCCGATCGAGATCATGCCGACGAGGCGGCCATCTTCGATGACGGGCAGATGGCGGAAGCGGCGGCTGGTCATGAGCTGCATCGCCTCCTCCACGTGCCACTCCGGAGAGATGGTGACGGGGTCGCGGGTCATAACCTCGGCGACGCGGGTGAGGGCAGGGTCGCGGTCGGCATCGACGACCCTGCGGAGGACGTCGCGTTCGGTAAAGATGCCGATGGGGCGGTCGCCTTCGACGACGAGGAGGGCGCCGATGCCTTTTTCGTTCATCTGGCGGACGGCCTCAGCGACGGTGGCGGTCCGTTCGATCGTGTAGACGTGGCGGCCTTTTTCGGCGAGGACGCTGCTGACGAAGCCGTACATGGGAACCTCCTTGCCGGTAGATTCCCAGTATACGTGCCTGTCAAGCGCCCGTTTGGCGGCTGCGCCGCAGGCTGGGCAGTTTGAAGTTGTCCCAGGTGACGATGCGCTCAGGGGTGACGACGACCCACCGCCAGTTCCGGCCGCGGGCGGTGGCGTCGTTGCGGCGGGGCTCGGTGGGCTCGCCGTGGCCGCCGGCGTACTTCTTGCCCATCTGCCAGCGGACCTCTTCAAGGTGGGGGTCGGCAGCTTCGGCGACGGCGTCTTCGAGGACGCGGCCCGTGCCCTGGAACATCGCGCCCTGGAGCTCGGGGAACCGCTCGTTGCGGTCGACGAGGACGGTGCAGACTGGGTTGCGGCGGAGATTTTCGACCTTCTGGCCGCGGCAGTAGGTGTAGATTTTGCCGCCGGCCCAGCCGAACCAGAGCGGGGTAAGGTTGATGCGGGTGCCCGGGCCGATGGTGGCGATGCGCATGTTCCAGGTGGTGAGCATGAGCTCGTCGAGCTCGTCGGGGGTGAGTGCGAGTTCCTTAGGGATGGGCATCGAGGGACCTCGTCTGGAGTGGTGCGAGGTGCTATCCTACAGGCGAAGCGGGCGGGTGTGGTTCAATGGCAGAACGCGACCTTCCCAAGGTTGAGGTGCGGGTTCGATTCCCGCCGCCCGCTCCAGTTTTCCGAATCTATAATTGACGCCTTGAGCCCCCAGAATTGCTTAGCCGCCTCAACAGTTGGCTACCGTTTGGCTACGGGCTGGATCGCAGGGATGGAGGGGATGACGCGGTGCTGTCTGATGGGCGCCGGCGCCGGGGGACTGTTCAGCCCTCGCGGAGCGCCCTCGCGAGGGTCTCGACTGCCGCGCGGCGGGAGGTCATGTCTGGGGTCCCGGCGTAGACGTCGAGCGTGAAGCTGGCCCGGCTGTGGCCGAGCACCTCGGCGATGACCCGCGGTGGGACGCCGCGCTCAGCCATCAGCGTCGCGGCGGCGTGGCGCAGGTCGTGCAGCCGCAGGCGCAGCCCGTGCCGCTGTGCGTGCCTGCCCCACCAGGCGGTGATCGCATCGGGCCGCACCGCCTCCATGCCGGCGGTGAACACCCACTCGTCCCCGGCCCAGCCGGCGCCCGCTGCCATGCGGAGCGCGAGCTGCTCCCGGCGCCATGCGCGCAGCTCACGCACGGCGTCGGCGGCCAACGGCACGACCCGCTCGCCCGCTGCGGATTTCGTCGGGCCCTCGACGATGGTGCCGCGGTGGGTGATGGTGCGCGACCGGCGGATGGCGACCGTCGCAGCATCGAGGTCGACGTCGCCCCACTGCAGCCCGGCCAGCTCGCCGCGGCGCATCCCGGTGTGCAGCGCCAGCACGACGAGCGCGCGCCACGGGTGTCCCACGTCCGCGAGGGATGCCAGCACCGCGGACGGACGCACTGCCTGCAGGTCGGGCAGCCGGCGCCCCGGGGCCGGCGCCTCGACGGCATCGGTGACGTTGCGCGGCAGCAGCTGCAGGCGGACGGCATCCTCGAGCGCCCGGTGCAGCACGCGGTGCAGACTGGCCACAGTCGTCGGTGACAGGCCGGCGCCCAGCCACCCGGCATAGGCCGCCTGGACGTGCAGCGGCCGCAGCTCCTGCAGGCGATGCCGGCCCAGCGATGGGATGAGGTGCACGCGCACTGCCGTGCGATAGCGCTCGAGCGTCGTCTCGCGCAGGTGCGGCCTGCGCATCTCGAGCCACTGGCGCAGCCAGTCGGCGACCGTCAGCCGGCTCGGCTCGGCGGCGATGCCGGTCTCGACCTCGCGGACGAGCTCGGCGAGGCGGGCCTCAGCGTCGCGTTTGGTGCCCGCGACAGTCTCCCAGATGCGCCGCCGGCGCCCCGTCTCCGGGTCGCGGTCGAGCTCGACGCTGATGCGCCAGGTGCGGTCACCCCGGCGCTGGATGCTGCCGCGCATCGCCTGCCCTCACAGTCTCAGTTGGCCGGAGCGTTAGTTGACAATGGTGATCGGTGCTGTAGCCGTGATGCCATCACAGGCGACCGTAACCGATCCCGTGCCGGGGCTCGTGTTGGACCCAATGGTCCAGCTCCATGACACGGCGCCATCAGGCCCCGCCGTCTTCGGAATGAGACCCTGCGCGGTGGATGTGCGCCCAGACGGAGTGATGTAGGTGATGGTGCAGCCGGCGCCCGCCCATGCCTGAGCAGTCAGCCTTGCAGTCGCACCTGCCTTGACGGGCGATGTGAGGCTCACAATTGTCAGCTGCCGAGGCTGCGGCGGCGGCGGAGGTGGCGGCGTGGGAGTCGGTTGCGACGGTGGTGGAGGTGGAGGAGATGCTGGGGTCGGCTGGGGAGCCGGTGCTGCGCTGCCGCTGCCCCATAGCCCTCGCCCGGCCTCCCGCGCCTCCCTCTGGGCGGATAGGAACGTTTCTGCGCACGCGACATCTGGCGGGAACGTCGCCACCTGGGCAAATCCTTGCTGCACCAGTGCCAGGTTGACGAATGTGCCGTCGCTCGCAACCACGAATCTCAGCAGTCGGTCATAGCGGTCTCGCTCGGAGACATCCCGATAGAGCTTCAGGCGCCCATCACCTAGCAGCCGGCGGTTAGCCTCGGTCGCCTCGCTGTAGAACAGATCGCCACGCTCCGGTGTGTCGACTCCGATGTAGCGCACACGTGCGGTCGTGGAGCCAATGGTTACGTCGATGGTGTCACCGTCGATGACGCGCACGAGCGTTGCATCCTCGGGCTGGCGTGACGGAATGCAGGCGGCAGGAAAGCCGCTGGGCGCTCCAGGGCTGCCAGCCGGCGCGCCGGGCGTGGTAGGCGGAGCGGCTGCTGCAGCGCTGGTCGGGCTGGGCGCCTGCGTTGGGGTCGCTGTCACCGTGGGTGTCGCCTTGGGCGTTGCCGTCGCTGTTGGGGTCCGCGAGGGCTTGGGTGTACGCGTCGGTGTCGGGGTAGAAATCTCGCTGTCCGGCGATGCCTGCTGCCTCGGCTCATCATCGGCGGCTGAGCCGATCGCCCCGAGCAGCAGCAGGCCGACGATCACGCCAATGATGACCTGCGCCCTCGTGCTGCGCCCTCGATACCAGCGCCAGGTGCGCATCGCTGCCACAGCGGACCACCGCGCACCAGCTCGTGCTGCCGCCACGGACGCTCTCCCCGTGGCTCTTATTGCCGACCGCATCACGCCCCTGGGATCCATCACTCTCTGGCTCCGATCATCGGTGATCGCCGATTCTAGCGAGTCCGACCTGCCGTGTGGTAACGACTTTCTGTCGCGTCTCCATCGCGACATCTGGCGACGACATGTCACATGGCATGGCCATGGTCGCTTCCCCGTCTGCTAGCATGGGCACCGCGTAGAACATTAGTTCTAAGGGTGGGGTCATGCAGGTCGTGCTCATTGTCGACGTCGAGGGCGCCCAGGCTGCGGAGCGGCTGGCTCGGCAGCTGGAGGCGGCTGGGGTGCGGGTGGTTGCTGGGCCTCGGCTTGTGCCCTCTCCTCTCGAAGCCGAAGGAGTCCTCGCGCTGTCAGTCCAACAATCTCAAGTTCGCGATCGTTCAGCTGAGCCAGAAGATCGGCCAACCAGGGAGGAATCGGCGGTGCTTGGACATCATCCGGCGCCGCGTAACCGGCGGCTTCGAGAACCTGCCGGGCCGGGAGACCGGTGACTCGAGCGATGGCTAGCGCATTTTCGAGGGACGGATTCGCCTTGCCGCTGAGCCAGTTGCTGACCTGCGACGGGTTTACCTGCAGCCTGACGGCCAGTTGGCCTTGGGTCATTCGCTCGCGGTCTAAAAATTCGCGCAGGATAACAGGGATGGAGACGGCCCGGCGAGTTTCGGTCACGGCCCGAGTCTAGCAGTCACGTAGGCAGCTGCGCCGAACTCAATTGACTTTCTCGCCAAGATTTGGCATTGTGTCCCAGCAATGAATGTTGGCACCAAACACCGCACCTCTCCAAGCAACGTCCGCCTGCGCCAGCTGGTCGAGGCATCGGGCCTCAGGCACATGGTGATTGCCGAACGATCCGGGATTCGCAGAGACGTCCTGAGCAAGCTTCTCACTGGCCGGCGACCACTTTCTTGGGAGTACGTGGCCCGCCTTGCGCCGGTGCTCGGCGTTCCCATGGAGGCATTTGCGGAGGGCGAGAGATGAGCGGCTGGATGCCCGACAGCCCGCTGCTCACAGTCGCCGAGACGGCACGCGTGCTGCGGGTGAGCGAGTCCGCTCTGCGCGAGTGGATGCGGCATCACCGCGACGGCCGGCCGCGGGTGCCGCACATCCGCCTGGGGCGGCGGGTGCTCATCCCGCGCGCGTGGGTGGATGGCGTGATTGCGAGCGCCGGAAATGCGCAGCCCCCGGGTGGGGGCCCGAGGGCTGCTTAGACCAACCACTAGGAGGTTGCACACAGATGGTAGCACGTCCAGGTCGACCAATTAGCACGCAGGGCCTCCTCGAGGAGGCCAAAGTACAGGCGCTCGCGCTCCGGCACGAGCTCGAGCCCCATGACCAGTGGGAGGCCGCCGCCCTGGAGGTGGCGGAGATTCTCATCGCCGAGGAGCGGCTCGTCGAGGCGCAACGGCTCATCCGGAGGCTCCGCGAGCGGGACCGCTGGGAGAACCAGCGGCACGCCGAGATCGATGCAGTGTGGAGGGAGCGGGCATGAGCGGTGCTGCCATCGCGACCATCCTCATCCAGTCCGTCCTCGTGGGCTCGGCGCTCGTCCTCGGCGCCGTCGTCGTCCGCGACTTCCTCGGGGAGGTGCGGCGATGACGGCTCGCAGCGGACAGCAGGTGCAGGACGCCCTGCTGGGGCTGCTCGATCTGCACGACGCAGTGAGCAGATGGGACGTCGAGCGCGCGTCCACGGTGCTCGAGCGCCTCGACCCCGAGCCACTGGTCGATTTCGACGTGCCCCCTGATACCCCGGATGCGTGGCGGGACAGCGACCCGTACCCCGACGTCATCACATGGAGACTCGTGCGGGAGGGCGTGATCGCAGCGCTCGGCGGCCCGCGCATCAACGGCTGGACATGGCTGATGGCGATGTCGCGCATCGGCGACTGGGTCGTCAGGCATGCAGCCCGGGAGGTGCGACGATGAGCGGGGCCGCCATCGTCCGCGCCCGCTACCGGGCCCTCGACCCCGGGACGTCGAGGCAGGCCGCCAGCGAGCTCAACGCATCGGGTGCGGCCCGGACGCAGGCGGCGTGGTTCCTCGCCGCGGTGCGCGACCATCCCGGGCTGACGGCATCCGAGCTCGCGCAGCTGTCTGGCGGCCGGTTCGACCGTTACGCCGCCAACCGCCGTTTGGCCGACCTCGAGCGCGCCGGGCTTGTGCGGAAGGGTGAGCCACGCCGGGCGCCGTCTGGCCGGCCGGAGGTCACGTGGTGGCCGGCCGAGCGCCAGGGGGTGCTGCTGTGAGGCCGCTTGTCTCCGACCTCGAGCTCCTCCGGGCGATCGCCGCCCACATCGAGGAGCATGGCGTGCCGCCGACCTACCGGGAGCTCGCCCAGCGGGTCGGCATCCGGCACGTGTCGGTGGCGTTCTACGGCACATGCAGGCTCATCGACCGCGGCTGGGTACGGATGGCGTGGTTCGCCCGCTCGCGGGCCATCCGCATCACCGACGCCGGGCGAGCAGCCCTCGACTCAGCAACTCCAGCGGAGGTGACCGCATGACAACTCAGCCAACCCTTGCCGAGCCGCCGGCTCCAGCTGCCGACGTCCCGGCCCAGCCAGACGCCGGCGCCCTGCTCGAGCAGGTGGTCATCGCCGGCGACCTAGCCCGCCTGACCCCGGCGCAGCGGGTGGCCTACTACCGGTCGGTCTGCGACAGCCTGGGCCTCAACCCGCTGACGAAGCCGTTCGACTACCTCACCCTGAACGGCCGCCTCGTCCTCTACGCGACCCGCACCGCCACCGACCAGCTCCGCGCCAGCCGCGGCATCTCCGTCGAGATCACGAGCCGCGAGATGCTCGCCGAGGCGGGCCTGTACGTGGTGACGGCCCGCGCGACCTCGCGCGACGGGCGGACGGACGAGGCCGTCGGCGCGGTGTCGGTAGCAGGCCTCAAGGGCGAGCCCCTCGCCAATGCCATCATGAAGGCCGAGACGAAGGCGAAGCGCCGGGCGACCCTGTCGCTCGTCGGTCTCGGCTGGCTCGACGAGAGCGAGGCCGAGAGCGTGCCAGGCGCCCGGCCGGCGGTTGTCGACCGGGAGACCGGGGAGATCACCGGGGAGGTCATCGAGCACACGGAGCGGCCGCAGCCTGGGCGCCGCGCTGCAGCGCCGGCGCCGGCGGACAGCCAGGACGAGCTCACGCCGGAGCGGTGGCAGGCGCTGGCAACGACGCTGAAGGCCAACGGGCTCACCAAGCCGCAGCTGCTGGCATTCCTGGAGGAATCGCTGGGCGATGAGGCGCATGGGCTGACCGCGTCGCAGCGCGTGGCGCGGTGGTTCCGTCACAACCCGGACGCCGACCACGTGGTGCTGGTCGCAGAGGTTCAGCGGTGGGTGCGCCGCAACGCCGCGGAGCTGCTCGAGTGAGCCGGCGCATCCCGTTCTGGTACGTGTGCCGGCCGGGTGTCGTCATGGCCGACGTGCGGCGGTTCATGGTGGTCTACGAGGCTCGATTCGGCGTGCTGAGCCCGGACGAAGCTCGTGTGTTTCCGCCTGGCGCGTGCCCGGCTGCGCTGTGGCATCGCGGGTTGCTGCACCCTCTTGGAATCGCCTGGCTGGGGAGGAACTGACGATGACGTGGGCGAAGCTCTCCGATGACTTCTGGTGCCACCCAAAGATCGCCGGGCTCTCTGACAGGGCTTTCCGCCTGCATGTCAATGCGATCTGCTGGTCAGCTGCGCTGGAGACGGACGGCGTCATCGAGCCTGGCATCCTGCCGTCCCTGCGCGGGACGCAGGCAGCTGTGAGGGAGCTCGAACGTGCCGGACTCTGGGAGCGCGTGGATGGCGGCTGGGCCATCCACGACTTCCTGTGCTACAACCCATCGCGCTCCTCGCTCGAGGAGCGCCGCTCCAGGCGGGCGCAGGCTGGACGCATGGGCGCCGCTCGGCGATGGCAGGAGACACCGTCAGACCATGGCACCAGCCATTCCTTATCTATAGGCAGTGACACGTCCACGGCGATGGCAACCGGGATGGCAAATGCCATGGCAAATGCCATACCAGATGCCACAGCTGGTGCCATGCCGGGTGCCATGACCAATGACCGTGACATGTCCATGCACCCGTACCCGATCCCGATCCCGTACCCGGAATGTGACTCCTCCTCGCTTCGCTCGTCGTCGTCACATTCGGCGCGCGCGTCGCGCGCTGCTGACGACGACGACCGGTCTCCGCCCTCGAGCGACGACTGGCTGGATGCGCCGGATGAGCCGCCCGAGGTGCGCGAAATCCGCGACCTCGTGCTCACTGCAATGCCGCGGAAATACGCCGCGGACCCGCTGACGTTCGACGAGGCTGCGCAGCTCGGGCGCGACTACGCCGGCGCCCACGAGCTGGTCGCCCAGGCAATCGCCGAGTGCCGGCGCCGGCGCCAGCTCCCATTCCCGCGGAATCTCCGCGGCATTCTCCAGGAGGCTCGACGCGATGACTCACCTCGGGACGATCCTGTCCTCGCTCAGCTCCGGGCAATCGGCGCGCTCGTGGAGTGACCCGGTCGTCTGCCCCGGCTGCGGCTCTGACGACGTCGAGCCTCCGGAGCTGCGGCACCGGTGCTGCGTCTGCCGCGACGCCGGGCGCATCCGCCGGAGCTGGCCAGTCGGGCATGCGCAGTTCGGTCGCTCTGAGCTCTGCCCGGCGTGCAGCGGCGTGAGCGCACGCGGCAGCTCTCCTCCGCCGCCGCCCGAGGCGCGGCTTCGCATCCCGGCGCGCTACGCCCAGGCCCGCATCGCCAACTGGGAGCCGCCGGATGGTGGACCGCGCCGCGCAGCCGAGGCCTACGTCGCATCGTGGCCGCCGCCGAAACCGGTGCTGCTCCTCGCGGGCGACCGCGGCGTCGGCAAGACGCACCTTGCCTGCGGCATCCTCCGCGAGGTGCTGGCCCGCCACGGTGTGCAGGGTCAGTTCTGGCCGGTGGTCGACCTGCTCGACCGCCTGCGCCGCACGGCCGACCCCGACCGAGCGACCGAGTCGCTCGACGACGTGCAGGAGCAGATGCTGCGCGTGCCGCTGCTGGTGCTGGATGACCTCGGCGCCCACCGCGGCACCGAGTGGGCAGAGGAGCGCCTGTTCGGGCTCATCGACGCCCGCTACCGGGACTCGCTGCCCATGGTGGTGACAACGAACCTGACGCTGCAGGAGCTGGCGCCGCGGGTCAGGTCGCGGCTGGTCGACACCGCGTCGTCGGTCGTGGTGCAGGTCTCAGGGCCAGACCGGCGGATGACGCCGCGAGGTGCCGCATGAAAGGCTGTTGCCATGCCTGCCGGCGGGATGAAAGGTTCGGGCCGCAACCTTGCAGCGTGCGGCGCGTCTCGGGAGGTGCCGCATGAGTGCCGCGCCTGTGACGGTGCCGGTCGAGGAGGTGCGGCTCGAGGGAGGCGCCGTCCTCCGCTGCGAGCCGGTCAGGGACGAGGTTGGCCGCCTGCGGCTGGTGCTGCGGCTCTATCCGGCGCCGGCGGCCAAGCGGTTCGGGCCGCTGAGCATCACGGTCGCGTGGCTGACTGCGCGCCAGGCCCGCGCGCTCGTCGATGCGCTCGACAACCTGCTCGTGGAGCACATGGATGGCTGACGTGCTGGAGCTGCAGTTGCCGCTGCCGCCGCGTGAGGCGAGCCCGAACAACCACGCCTCTCGGCTGGCGAGGATGCGCGCCATCGGCGGCTACCGGGCGGCCGTCGGCGTCATCGCACGCCAGGCTGCCGCGCGATGCGGCTGGCGTGGTGACCGCCCGGTGCGGCTGTCGCTGACGTTTGGCCTGCGCGGGGGCGCAGATGGGCACTACCGTCCCGGCGACCCCGACAACGCGCTGGCGTCATGCAAGCCGCTGCTCGACGGGCTCGTCGACGCAGGGGTCATCGTCGACGACTCGTGGCGGTGGCTCGAGATCGGATCCATCCGGTGCGACCGGGATGCTGGCCCGGGCGTGCTGGTGCAGCTGGAGGTGATCGAGTGAGCATCGACTGGGGCTGGCTGGCAGCGACCTACGCCGGCTGGCGCATCGCTGGGCTGCGGGCCAGCGGCACCCGCGACCGGCAGGAGCTGGTGCTGACGCTCGAGCGCGAGGTGCCGGTGGGGCTGCCGGCGCTGCGGCTCGACGCCGACCCGGCAGACTGGGAGGGGCTGGAGGACGAGCTCGCCATCTGGAGGGGGCGAGATGTGGATTGACGTCGGCCGACGGGATGTGCACCTGGTGGACGGCTGGGACACGCTCGGCCCGCGCCGCGTCGAGCCGGCTCACGCTGGTCCGTGCTCGATGCCGGGGTGCCAGCGGCAGGGAGAGCATGAGGGGCTCTGCGGCCGGCATTTCTGGCGGGCCACGTCTCGCGAGCAGGTAACGCCGCTTCAGGCGGTCGGCGAGATCCAGACGCCGTGGATGCGCCACACGGCTGGGCGGCTGGCGGACGCCTACCTCGCCGCCGTCGAGCTCGTGCAGGGTGTGCCGCTCAACCGGTGGGTGCTGCTCAGCCGCGTGTTCGACCAGCCGGAGCCGGTGCGGAGACGTGTGCGGACCATCCTGTCGCTGGCGGCCGGCAGGGACGGTCTGCAGGTCGAGACCGGGCACCAGTACCGGCTGCGCGTCACCGATCGGCAGGCCGCCGTCGACTCGCTCGAGGAGACGGCGCTGGCGACTCACTACTGGCGGCAGGCGGTGGCGGAGCTGGCCGCCCGGCGCGGGGGCCGATGCTGACGCAGATGCTGACGCCGATGCAGGAGTGGGTGCTCGCGATTCTCCGGCAGTCGCCGTGCGTCCCGGTACGTGCGGAGGACATCGCTGCCGAGACCGGGCTGAGCGTGGCCGGGGTCAGGCACTGCGTCCGGGCGCTGCAGACGTGGGGGGAGGACATCAGGTCGACCCCGGGCCCATGGGGGGGGTATGCGTGGTTTCCGGGGGAGGGGGGGGTCGAGGCGACCCCAGGGGGGGAGTATGTCTGCGTCGAGTGCGGGACTGTGTTCTCGGCCGCGGCGGGCGGTAGGGCGCGGGCTGCCCACCGGTTCTGCTCGTTCAGCTGCGCGGCATCGTGGCGCTGGCGTCAGTGTCGGCGCCGGCAGGGGTTGCGGTGATGCCGGCGCGGCTGTGTCTCCGGTGCGGTCAGCGGACGCAGTCGGGATCGCTCTGCGCGAGGTGCGCCGCCCTCGAGGTGACGTCTGGTTCGCCGGCGGCTGTGCCGACCGGATCCGGCTGGCGCTGGCAACGGCTGCGCGAGCAGGTGCTGGCGCGCGACGGCGGGCGATGCCAGCTGTGCGGCCAGCCGGCGCAGCAGGTCGACCACATCGTCCCGCGGGCGGACGGTGGGAGCGACGCGCTCGACAACCTCCGCGCGGTATGCGGCAGGTGCCATCGCATCGTGACGAGAGCTTGGCGAAGACGGAGGGGGAGTTGAGAAGTTTGGAAGCTTTGGCGGAAGCGCGGCCCCCAACCCAAAATCGCGCGCGTCCACCTTCGCCCTTCCCCCGGCCAGCGAGGTGCTTGCGGCCCGGGGAGCCGAGGCGGTAGCGATGCCGGCACGGCGCCAGAAGCCTGTCGAGCTGCTCGCCAACAAGCGGGGCGGTCGTGCGAGGGCCTTGCAGGTCGTCGATGACGGCGACCGGACCGTGCCGTCCCTCCCCCGGCAGCTGCGGCATGTCGGCCCTGCCGGCCGGCAGGCCTGGCGGGAGTTCTGGGGCTCGGCCGTGCGGGCCGCGGTCGAGCTCCCGGCTGATGCTGCCCTTCTGCGGGACTACGTTCTGCTCGTCGATGAGCAGGAACGGCTGCGGGCGCGGATGGCGGCCGGCGAGATGACCCCGCCGGTGGTCTCGCGGATGGCCCAGGTCGAGCGGCACCTGCACCGGATCCGCGAGCACCTCGGGCTGACGCCGCTCGCGCGGTTCCGACTCCAGCTGCAGGTGCTCTCCGGCCGCGAGCGCGAGCAGCGGCTGGCCGCCCAGTCGGAGCAGGCGGAGCCGCCGGCGGTGGTGGTGCTCGATGAGCCGGCGCCGGAGCCGTGGCGGCCGGGTGGGGTGCAGGCCATCGCCGATGATGACGGCGATGGCAACAGCGACACTGCCGACAGCCAGGCCGCGCCCGGCGCTGGTGCAGGAGCGTGACCGCGAGTACTGGTCGCTCGGCTGGCACGTCATCGACTGGATCGAGCGGCACTGTGTGCTGACCAACGGCGAGTGGACCGGCCAGCCATTCCGTCTGCTGCCATGGCAGCGCAGGACCATTCAGCGGCTGTTCGAGGTCGACCCGGCGACCGGGCTGCGGAGATACAGGCGGGCGCTGATTGGCATCCCACGGAAAAACGGCAAAACCCAGCTCGCCGCGGCGCTCGCACTGTACCTGATGCTGGCCGACGGCGAGCCGTCGGCGGAGGTCTACGCGGCCGCGTCGAGCGAGGACCAGGCCGGGCTCGTGTTCGAGGCGGCGCGGCGCATCGTCACGATGGGCCCGCTGGCGGCGGCGTGCCAGGTCGGCGCCTCGCGCATCACGTCGAGCGCCGACCCGTATAGCTACCTTCAGCGCCTGACAAGCCGCGGGTCGAGCTGGCACGGGCTCAACATCCACGGGGTCATCCTCGACGAGCTGCACACGTGGACGACTGACGAGCAATCCGAGCTGTGGGCAGCGCTCACGACCGGCTCGGCTGCCCGGCGCCAACCGCTCCAGATCGCCATCACGACCGCCGGCGTCGACCTGCGGCGGTCGCGCTGCGGGCGCCTCTACCAGCTCGGCCGAGCGATCGAGCGCGGCGAGCAGAAGGACGACTCGTTCTACTTCGAGTGGTGGGAAGCGCCCGGTGAGCTGGACTACCGCGACCCGGCCGCGTGGAGGGCGGCCAACCCGTCGCTGGGCGTGACGGTCACCGAGTCCTACCTCCGCAGCGAGCTGGGAGTGGTGCCCGAGGCGGATTTCCGTCGCCTGTACCTCGACCAGTGGGTGTTGGCCGCGCAGCGGTGGCTGCCTCCGGGGGCGTGGGACGCCTGCACCGGTGATGCGTCGCTCGTCGACGGTGCCCCGACGTGGGTGGGCTGGGACGCGTCGACGCGCTACGACTCGTCGGCCATCGTCGCGGCGCAGGTGCGCGAGGACGGGACGGTGGCGGTGCAGGCGCGGGTGTGGTCGCGGCCGCTGGACATGGCCGGCGCCCCGGCTGCCGACTGGCGGATGCCGCTGGACGAGATGGCCGAGCACCTCCGCGCGCTGGCCGCACGCTACCGGGTCGTCGGGATCGCCTACGACCCGGCGTTTGTGACCTGGGCCGCGAGCGACCTGGAGGCGCAGGGCCTGCCGATGGTCGAGTGGCCACAGACGGACGCCCGGATGGTCCCGGCCACCCGCGCGGTCTACGAGCTGGTGGTGCAGCGCAGGCTCGTGCACTCGGGCGACCAGGTCCTCGCCGCCCACGTCGCCGACGCCGCCCCCTACTACACGCGCTCCGGCGGCACGCGGCTCCGGAAAGCCGGCGGGACGGCGCAGATCGACGCGGCCATCGCGATGCTGATGGCCGTCAGCATGGCACTCATCGAGGGCGGACAGCACGGGGCGCCGGAGGCTCCGCAGCTGTTCGTGTTCGAGGTCTAGGGGGAGCCCATGGCCTGGTGGGGACGCATGTTCCGGTGGGTCGGCGGGAGCCCGGACCGTACGGAGGAGACGCCGGCGTCAGCGGTCGTCGGCCTGCACTCGCAGGCAGGCGTCTGGATGGACGAGCAGGCGGCGCTCGCGATGGCGCCCGTCTACCGTGCGGTCACGCTCATCAGCCAGTCGATCGCCGCCATGCCGCTGCGCATCATGGAGCCGATGCCGGACGGCAGCCGCCGTGTGGCCAACCCGGAGGAGATGGCCGTCCTGTGGAGCCGCCCCAACCCGGAGGAGACCCGGGTGGAGTTCATCGGCCGCCTGCTCGCGCACCTGCTCATCTGGGGCGATGCGTTCGTGTTCGTCGCCGAGCCGGGCCCGCTCGGCGAGGCGCGCAGGCTCGCGCTCATCGAGCCTCCGCGGGTCGACGTCGGCCGCGACGCGCGGGGCGAACGGCTGTACGTGGTCGACGGCCGGTCGTGGCTCGAGTGGCGCGACTGGGTGCGGGGCAGCCCGCGCCCCGGGTTTGTGCACCTGCGCATCGGCTCACTCGACGGGCTGCGCGGCCGCGGCCCGGTCATGGCCGTGCTGGAGTCCCTCGGCGTCGGCCGCGCCGCCGAGCTCTACGCGGCGCGGTATTTTGCGTCGGCCGGCGTGCCGGGCGGCATCATCTACGTCTCCGGGCGGCTGTCGCCGGAGGATGCGCGGCGTCTGGCCGAGCAGTTTGCGGCCGCCCACAGCGGACCCAACGTCCACCGGGTGGCGGTGCTCGACCAGGGGGCGAAATTCGAGTCGCCGGGGGCGGACCCGGCCTCGTTGCAGCTGCTCGACGTGCGCCGGTTCACCGTCACCGAGGTCGCGCGCGTGTTTGGCATCCCGCCCCACCTGCTCGGCGACGCGTCCCAGTCGACCAGCTGGGGCAGCGGGCTGGAGGAGCAGAACCGGGCGTTCATCACGCTCACGCTCCGGCCCTACATCGCATTGCTGGAGTCGGCTCTGACCGACGCGTTCTGCGCCGGCACCGACTACCTCATCCGCATCGACCCGTCGGCGCTGCTGCAGGGCAACCTCCAGAGCCGATTCGCCGCCTACAACGCCGCGCGGCAGGCCGGCCTGATGACGATCAACGAGATCCGAGACCTCGAGGATTTGCCCGGCATCGGCGAGGCCGGGGACAACGTCCTCACGCCGCTGAACATGCAGGTCACGCAGGTGCCGCCGCGCGCCGGCGCCGAGTACATCCCGGAGCAGTGAGATGGGTGACATGCCAGGTCGGACAATCCCAGCGATGGAGATGGAGCAGAAGCTGTTCTCGGCGGCGGCGCCGCCGGCCGAGGCGACCGGCGAGATCGAGGTCACATGGGCCACGCTGGGCGTGGTCGACCGTGACGGCGACATCATCCTGCCCGAGGCCGTCCCGGCGGGCAAAACCGTGCCGATCATGCAGTGGGGGCATCGCCTCAGCGACCTGCCGATCGGCGAGGCGACGCTCTCGGTCGAGGGCGAACGGGCGGTTGCACGCGGGCGCCTGTATCTCGGGACGACGGCTGGCCGCGACCACTACGAGGTGCTCAGGGAGAGGGGCGCCTCCCAGGAGTGGTCGTTCTCCTACTACGTGACGCGCTCATCGGATGACATCGTCGACGGCAGGGCCGTCAGGGTCATCCAGGCGATGGATGTGCTCGAGGTGTCCCCGGTGCTGGTTGGCGCCGGTATCGCGACGCGGACCGACTCGCTCAAATCCGCTGGTCGGCCGCTCCGCGATCATGCCGCCGGGTTGCGGGCCGACCTGGCGGACATGGTCGAGCGCGCAGAGGCGCTGGCTGCCCTGCGCGCCAAGGAGGGGCGCATGCTCTCCGCCGCCAACCGTGCCCTGCTGTCCGACCTGCTCGGCGCACTCCGCGAGGCTGCTGGCCGGCTCGAGGAGCTGCTGCAGGCGGCGGACCCGCAGGCACCGGGGGACGCCGGCAAGGCCGCAGATGCGCGCGGCATCGTGGTTCCCGCTGCGATGCTGGACCGCTACGCGGCGCTCAAATCACTCGCAGAGGAGGTGCTCAGGTGAGCATCGAAACCATCAACCGGGAGCTGCTCACGCTGCAGGAGCGGCTCGACCATGTGGCCGCCAAGGCGGTCAAGACCGACGCCGGCGACATCGACTTCTCCGGCGTCACCGTCTACGGCGACATCTCGAACTCGGCCAAGGCGGAACGGTTCATCGCCGACCAGAAGCAGTTCGCCGAGCTCCTCAACCGGCGCGCCGTGCTCGGCGCGATGGCCGAGGTGGAGAGCTGGCGCGAGCTCGCCGAGGAGAGCAAGGCGCTCATCTCCGGCTCTGGTTCGCCCCGCGGCGACCTGGCCACGCGGCTGGCAGTCGCCCTCAAGGGCGCGCCGGCCGGCTCGGTCCAGGGCGTGTCGTTCGCCCCGCTCGAGCTCAAGGCGCTCATGACCACGAGCGCTGGTTACCCGCCCGAGACGCTCCGGTCCGGCAGAGTCGAGGTCACCCCGACCCGGCCGACGCTCGTCATGGACCTGCCGCCGATGATCCGCACGGTCCAGAACGCCTTCAAGTACGTCCGCGAATCGACGTTCACCAACGCGGCGGCTGAGGTGGCTGAGGGCGGCGCCTACCCGGAGGCCAGCCTCGCCTACACAGAGGTCAGCGAGCCGGTCCAGAAGGTCGCTGTCAACATCCCCGTCACCGAGGAGCAGCTCGAGGATGACCCGGCCGTCGAGGACCTCATCCGGGCCCGCCTGTCGGAGATGATCCGGCAGCGGCTGGACAGCCAGCTGCTCAACGGCAACGGGACGGCGCCCAATCTCCGCGGCGTCCGCAACGTGAGCGGCATCAACGCCGTGTCGCAGGGCACGGACACGGTCCTCGATGCGATCTACAAGGGCATCGTGGCCTGCCGCACGACCGGCTATGCGCAGCCCGACGCCATCGTCATCCACCCGACCAACCTCCAGGCGGTGCGGCTGGCGAAGAGCACGGACGGCCAGTACCTCTTCGGGCCGCCGTCCAGCTCCCTCACCATGCCGATCTGGGGCCTGCGGGTCGTCGAGACGTCGGCCATCCCGGCCGGCAAGGTCGTGGTTGGCGACTGGGCCAACTACTCGGCCCTCGCCATGCGCTCCAACATCGACATCCAGGTGGGCTACTCGGGCACGGGGTTCACGGCCGGCATCAAGACCATCCGGATGGACCTGCGGGCCGCGTTCGCCGTGTTCCGGCCGAGCGCGTTCGCTGAGGTGACCCTCGCCTAGGGGGGATAGCATGACCGACCCCACCCGGATCTACGTCGACGAGGAGGGGCGTCCGGTTGCTGAGGGGGACCCGCGCGCTGCGCGGGTCCTCGTCGGCGCCGACGCCGAGGAGGTGCTCCGCCGCGCAGGGACCGGCGGAGCTGAGACCGAGCGCCGCGGCAGCCGCCAGGCGCGCAGGGGCGACAGCTGATGGTGCTGCCGGAGCCGGTCGACTGGTACGTGCGCCCCAGCGAGGTGCGCGCCCGCGGCCGGCTCACGACTGCCGGCACCCCCGACGAGGTGCTGCACCCGCTCATCGCCCACACGTCCCGCCGCATCGACGACTGGTGCAACCGGCGGTTCGGCGCCGTCCGGGGCACGCTCATCGTGGCGGCCGGGCGGACGTCGACCATCGTGCCCGACTGCATCTCGGTCGAGCTGGCCGAGTGCGGCGACGGGCAGACCTGGACGCCGCTCACCGGCTGGACGCTGCTCGCGGACGGCACGGCACCGCACCACGCCCGCCTGATGGCGTACTGCACCGGCCCGTACCTGCGGCTGACCGGCCTCTGGGGCTATAGCTGGACGGTCGCTCCGGCCGGCACGCTGACCGCGCCGATGGACGCGACGCAGAATTCTGCCAGTTTCAGCCAGTCGGACCTCGACATTGGCGATGTGCTCGCCATCGGCGACGAGCAGGTGCAGGTGGTGGCTGCATCCGGCTCGACGGCGACCGTCACCCGCGGCGTCAACGGGACGGTGGCGGCTCCGCATCCGGCCGGAACGCCGGTCTACCGCCGCGTCTACCCCGGCGCCATCACCGAGGCGGCGCTCATGCAGGTCATCCGGCGGCTGACCGACCAGGTGGCCGGGTTCGCCGGCGTGCTCGCGAGCTCGGAGGTCGGTGCCGGCCAGCCGTGGCAGGGGGTCTATCCCGACATCCGCGACGCGGTCGAGCGGTTCCGGCTGCCGGGGGTGGCGTGATGGGCAGGCCAGTCGGCGGTGAGTCGCTCGCGAAACGTAAGCAGTCCGGCAAGATCTACATCAAGCTGCAGATCGAGGAGGGCGAGCTGAAGCGCGTGCGGAAGCAGCTCCGGGCGCTGGGAACCGACAGCCCGGAGATCCGTGGGGCGTTTGAGCGCGCGGTCGACGAGGTACTCATTCCCGCCCTCAAGTCGGCGGCCCCGGGGTCGATGGGCCGCAAGATCAAGCGAGGCGCGGTCAGCCGCGCCTCGGGCGGGACGTCGCCGCGCGTAACCCTGAACATCAGACACCCCGGCGCGGCCTCCTACGAGTTCGGACGCCAGATCTGGTATCGCGGCTGGAAGGGCCGGGCCAGGGGCAAGGGCTCGGTCCGCGCCCTCGGCGGCCGCCCGTTCAGGTCCCGCCGCGGGCAACCTGAGCGCCCGTGGATCGGCATCAAGGGCGGAGGCGCCCTTGCCGCCGCCCGCCCGGCGCTCATCGAGGCCGTCGAGCGCGGCATCGAGCAGACGTGGGAGCGGCTGGGAGGCGAGCAGTGACGTGGGACATGCCGGGCGTCGTGACCGCGGTGGCCGACACGGTCCAGTCGGCAGTGGGTATCACCCGCGTCTACCACGCCGCTGGCGTTGGGGCGCAGGCC
This sequence comes from Tepidiforma bonchosmolovskayae, assembly GCF_008838325.1. GTDB lineage: Bacteria > Chloroflexota > Dehalococcoidia > Tepidiformales > Tepidiformaceae > Tepidiforma > Tepidiforma bonchosmolovskayae. The sequence continues at coordinate 434,156 of NZ_CP042829.1, forward strand.
ATCCCTCCGGCTGTTGCCGAGTTCCCGGCGGTGCTCGTCTACCCGGAGACGAGCGACCCGGTGACGGCGTATGCCGGCCAGCTGCGGACCACGCCGATCTACATCGATGTCCTCACCGGCCGGTGGGACGTCGGGCTCAACGTGGCTACGGCACTGCAGGCGATGGAGGCCATCATCGAGCGGCTGCACGCCGACGTGGTGCTGTCGCCGTCTGCGCGCTGGGTGAGCTACACGGTCTCGTGGACTCTGCCCCTCGACTGGGGCGGCATCATCTACGTCGGAGGGCGCATCGTGGTGGACGTCGTCGAGGACCAGCAGGGGGTGCTGCAGCCATGAGGCTGATCTACACCGGCCCGACAGGGCCCGACACCACGCTGCCGCTGCCCGAGGGCTGGGTGGCCGCAGACCACGACGAGCCCGACGAGACCGCCGCGGCCGCCAAACTGGCCAGCGGCCTCTACCGCGAGGCGCCGGCTCGCGGGCGCCAGGTAAAGACGAGCAAGCAGGAGGACGCCAATGCCGGCGATTGAGCAACTGCGACGATTCCAGGTCGGGAAAGAAACGACCGCTGGCACGGCGGTCGCGGCGACCCGGCTGCTGCGCGGTGGGGCCAAGCTCAGCGAGCAGCGCACCACCTACCGCAGCGAATACCCCCACGGGGTACGCGGCACGGCCGGCGGTGTCGGCGTCGTTGTGCAGCGGGCCACCACGTGGGAGATCGAGACCGAGGCGTCGACTGAGGAGATCCTCTGGCCGCTCCTCACCGGCCTGCGGTCGGTCACCCCGACGGGGAGCGGGCCGTACACGTGGGCGTTCGAGCCAGACCTCGGCTCCGCCGACCCCGGCACCATCGCCACCATGAGCATCGAGCTCGCGGAGTCCGACGGTGCGACGAACCATTACGTCGCGGGCGCGGCCTACTGCGTGACCCAGAAACTCGGGCTCTCGGTCAGCCCGACAGAGATCGCCAAACTGAAGTACTCGGGGTTCGGCAGGGCCCGGCAGTCCATCACGCCGGCGAACGCTACGCCCTACTCCCAGCGCACGCTCATTCCCGGCGGCCTGTTCCGCGTCTACTGGGACGCGACCTGGGCCGCGCTGGGCACGACGTTGCTGACCACGACGGTGAAGGGCGCCGAGTTCGAGATCGAGACCGGCTGGGAGCCGGACTACACGCTGGAGAACCGCGCCGACCTCGATTTCAGCCTGCTCAAGCCCGGGCCGGTCAAGGCCAGCCTCAAGCTCGACATGCTGCTCGACGCCGTCGGCGCCGCGCGCATTGCCAGCTGGCGAGCCAACAGCCCCGCGTTCGTACGCCTGCATGGTGTCGTCGACGCCAACAACTCGATCCAGGTCGACCTGTCGGCCAGGCTCGGGGATGACCTGTCGCTCGGGTCGGATGGCGGCGTCGTCACCGTGAGCCTCTCGCTGGAGGGCGTCTACGACCCGACTGCGCAGAAACTGGTGCTTGTGACGGTCAAAAACAACATCGCCGGGGGTGGGCTGTGAGGCGGTTTGCTACACCGGGCGAGACGGTTCGGATCTCCCTCCGCGAGTTCGACGGCAGCGACGACTGGGTCGAGGTGCGCGCCGCGCTCAGCTATCGCGACCACATCGAGCTGCGCGCGATGGCCGTCTCGGGCGCCATCCAGACGCCGGACGGCGTGCAGCTCCAGATCGACACCGGCCGGGCTCAGCTGGAGCTGCTTTGTCGCTCCATCGTCGGGTGGTCCCTTCGGGCGGCCGATGGCGACCCATCCCCTGTCCCGGTTACGCGGGAGCTGATCGAACGGCTCGACCCGGCGCTGGGGGACTGGCTGGCCGAGCGCATCGACAAGCTGTATGAGGCGTCTCGCCCAAACTCTCAGCAGGGCAGCTCGCCAGGGCCCTAAGGGGGCGTGCAGAGCTGCCCGGGGAGGCCATCGTGGTGATGCTCGCCAGGATGTGGGGGTGCCGGCCGTCGGAGGTGCTCGATGAGCCGCTCTGGGCCGTTGAGGCCGCGTTGGCCCTCATGGCCGCCGAGGCCGACATCGCCGATGAGGAGCGCCGCCGATGGCAGCAGCGCTGAGCTTCGTGGTCAAGGCCGTCGATGAGGCGACCAGTGTCCTCAAGGGCATCGGCGACGAGGCCGAGGGCCTCGGCGGCAAGCTGGCCAAGGTGGGCGATTTCGCCGCGCGCGGCTTCGAGCAGCTGGGCAATGCGACCCTGGCCGGTGGCGCCGCTCTTGCAGGGTTCGGCACCGCAGCGGTCACAGCTTTCGCCGGGTTCGAGAAGGGGATGAACGAGGTCGCCACGCTTCTCCCCACCTTCAGCGACCAGCAGCTCGGCGAGCTCTCCAACAAGGTCCTGAAGCTCTCATCCGACCTGGGCGTCATGCCGAACGAGGTCGTGCCTGCGCTCTACCAGGCGCTCTCCGCTGGCGTCCCCGCGGATAACGTTATCGACTTCCTGCAGACCTCCTTCAAGGCGGCGACCGCAGGCGCGGCCGATATGACCACCGCAGTCGACGCGCTCACCACCGTGGTCAACGCTTACGGGCCGTCGACGATCGACTTTGCCAAGGCGTCGGACATTATTTTCACAACTGTTCGGCTCGGGAAAACCGACTTCGATCAGCTCAGCAAAACGTTGTTCAACGTCATCCCAACTGCCGCCTCGCTCGGAATCAAGTTCGAGGAGGTCGGCGCCGCCATGGCCGTGATGACGGCCCGGGGCGTGCCCACCTCCGTGGCGACCACTCAGCTCCGGGCCCTCATGGTCGAACTCAGCAAGGAGTCCACCAATATCTCCAAGGAGTTCGAGCGCATCTCTGGTAAGAGTTTCCCCGAGTTCATCCGCAGCGGGGGCAATCTCTCGCAGGCCTTGAACATCATGCGGGGCTCGATCCCGGATGACGAGTTCCGGAACCTCTTCAGTTCTGTCGAGGCCGCGAGCGCGGCGCTCCTCATTTCCGGGCCAAACTCCGAGGCGATGATGTCGGCGCTGGAGGAGATGCAGAAGTCGGCTGGCGCGACGGATGCGGCCTTCGACAAGATGGACCAGGGTATCGCGCGTACGTGGGCGCGCATCAAGGCCAACGCGTCGGTCGCGATGATCTCCATCGGCGCCGCGATCGCCCCGCTGGCCGACAAGGCCCTCGGTGCGCTCGCCGAGAAGCTGCCGGTCGTCATCGACAAGGTCGGGGAGTCGATACAGAGAGCCCGCGACATGGTGGAGCCCGTCGCGGCGGCCCTGCGCGACAGGTTGGAGCCGCCCCTGCAGGCGCTCGGTGACCTCATCGACCATAAAGTTCGGCCCGTTTTTGAGCAGTTCGGTGAGTTCCTCAGGCGTCACGCCGACGACATCCGCGGCCCGGTCGGTGCGGCAATCGGGGGCGTGCTTGTGACCGCGCTCGCCGCTGCCGCCGTTGCTGCGGGTGCATTCGCAGCCAGCATGGTCGTGGCTGCCGCACCGGTCCTCGCGGTGGTAGCCGCAGTGGCCGCCATCAGCGCGGGAATCTACCTGCTCGTGACCCACTGGGACGACCTCAAGGCGCGCTTCCCGATCCTGCAGGAGCTGGAGGATACGTTCCGCCGGGTGGCCGGGCAGGTAGGCGCCATCGTCGCCGAACTTGGCGGCCTGCTCATGGCCATCATCGACCGTGTGCGCGACGTGGTCGGCCAGGTGCGCCAGCACTGGGGCACCATCACGGACATCATGAGCGGGCCGGTGCAGATGGTGGCGGCGCTGGTCGAGGGGGCATTCAACAACGTGCGGATCATCATCGAGACGGTACTGGGCGTCATCCGGGGCGTCATCCAGACCGTGACTGCCCTCATCAAGGGCGACTGGCAGGGCGCGTGGGACGGCATTAAGCAGATCGGCGAGACGGTCTGGACCGGGATTAAGGCGCTCGTCCAGAACGGGATCGACACGATCAAGGGCATTTTCGAGGGGTTCGTGACGTTTTTCGGCGAGATTGGCCCGCGGATCTGGGGGGCAGCGAAGTCGATCTGGGAGACCGTCAAGACCGACGGGTGGCAGCTCATGCAGGAGATGGGCCAGAAGATCATCGACGTGTTCACGGAACTGCCCGGTAAGCTCCTCGACCTCGTTCCCAAGCTCCTCGACGCGGGCAAGGACTTGATGGGCGCGATTTTCGACGGCCTGAAATCGGCAGCCTCGGCCGTCGGCGGGTTCGCCGCGGACATTGCGGAGACGGTCGGCCGGGCCATCAAGTCCTTCATCAACGAGTTCGTCATCGACCGGCTCAACAGGGCACTGGAGTTCACGATTCCCAACCCGCTCGGTCCAGATATCCACATCGACCCGCCGGACATTCCGCGCCTCGCGAGCGGCGGCATCATCACCCGCGCAGGACTCGCGCTCGTGGGTGAGAGCGGCCCCGAACTGGTGCTGATGCCGGCCGGCGCCGCGGTGCTGCCCAACGCCATCGCCGCCGCGGTAGCAGGCGCGGTGCGCGGCGCCGGCGGCCCGCAGGTCACCGTGCAGGTCCTGGGCCCGGTGACCATCTCCGGCGAGCAGGACACCGAGCGGTTCGCGTCCGACCTCGGTCACGGGCTCGCCGCCAGCCTGCGTGCGCGAGGTGTGATGTGAGGCCGTGGCGCATCACCCGGTTCGAGGACCGCTGGGACCCCACCATCGGCTGGAACATCCCGGAGGCCGACTACGAGTGGCAGGCCCAGTCCGGCATCAGGGTCGCCGCGACCCAGGCCGTCGGACGAGACTACGCCGTCGATCTGCTCGGCTGGGCGCGCGCTCCGCGCTCCGATGCGGTCGAGACCGTCCGATGTGCGCTGGTGGCGCCGGACCCGCAGGCATCCATCGCCCAGTGGATGGACATCCAGCGGACGCTGGAGCGCATCGGGCGAGGAAAACTGTGGGCTGAGCTGCCCGACGGCAGCCGGCTGTGGTGCGAGGCGCGGCTCCGGCAGGCGCCCAACTACACGGTCTCGGCATACTCCTGGCTGCGGCAGGCCGTCTCTGTCCAGTGGCAGCGGCTCTCCCCGTGGTGGTCCGAGACAGCCTTGCAGTCCCAGTGGACGGTGATATCGAGCGGGCAGCAGCAGACCGTCACCATCGGCGGCACCAGTCCGACCGGCCGGGTCACTATCAGGCTGGTGGCCGGCACGGTGGGTGGGTACGCGAACCCGCGGATCGTCGACATGGCCGGCGGCGCCACAATCCAGTGCAGCAGGACCGCGGCGGTCAGCGGGGCCATTCTCGAGCTCGATGCATGGGCGCAGACCGCGCGCGAGTCGACCGACGGCGGCACCACGTGGACGGACGTGAGCTCATCGGTCAGTCTGCCAGCGTGGCAGGTGCCGTGGTTCGAGCTGCGCCCCGGCGTGGCCACGATCAGATACGAGCAGGACAGCGGATCGCCGTCAGTCACGGTGACGCTGACATGGGTGGACGCCTATGCGGGATGACACGCGCGTGGTGGTGCGGGAGCGCATCGTGCTCAGGCGGTGGGACCACGACTGCCCCGCCGAGCATGGTGGACGATGTGAGCCGGAGACCGTTGTCCTGGAGTGGGAGGACGGTCAGCCGGTCGAGCCGGACGACTCTCGATGGGAGGTGCCACATGCCACTCCAGACGCTCGCACGTGAGATGTTCGCCGATGCCATCATCGGCGCCGCCGGGTTCAACAAGTTCACGCAGGCCAACACCTATCTCGGCGTTGGCGACGGTACGACCGCCCATAACCCGTCCCAGACCGACCTCCAGGGCACGAACAAGCTCAGGAAGCAGTGCGACAGCGGCTATCCGACGCGCTCGGCGAACGTCGTGACCTGGTCGGCGACGTTCGGCGTGAACGACGCGAACTTCGCCTGGCAGGAGGCCGGCGTGTTCAACGCCGCGAGCGGCGGCCAGATGCTGTGCCGCAAGGTGCAGAGCTTCGGGACGAAAACGTCGGGCACGGTCTGGATCCTCACCTACCAGCTGACGCTGAGCGTCTCCTAGCGGCACCATGCCGACCGTCACGCTTTACGGCGCTGGCACGCAGACGCGGTACGGCTCCTGGTACAACGACGGCGCGTCTGCGGGCCAGCCAAACAGCGTCTACGAGCGGCTACTCGGCAGCGGCCCTGGCACGATCGGCTGGACCCAGACGTGGGATGCGGGGCAGGAGGTCATCGTCACTGCCGCTGAGCTGACGGTGTGGGTGGACTCTCCGGACAGTCGCAACGTCACGGGCGGCGTGACACTGAACGGCTCAACGAACAGGACGGCCTCGATCGCATGCCCGTCAGGGACATCGGTGCAGACGGTGTCATGGAGCGACCTGTCGCTTCGGGCGCAGTACATCTCGGTCTACCAGTACCTCACGCAGATCGCTGACTCCCCATCCGGCTTCGGCGTCGACGCGTTCAGCGTGACCCTCACCTATATGCCCGCCTACGAGTACCCAGGGGCGGCAGACTCGGGGACGATCTCAGCTGCGGAGTCTGTCACCGCGCAGCCGTCGACTGCTGCAGACGCACTGGATGCGGGCACAGTCACCGGCGATGACCAGCTCGCGGTGACGTGGCGGTGGGACCTGGCCGATGCCGGCACCGTCACCGCCGGGGAGTCTGCCACATCTACGATCACCGCGCCCTACAGCGACACCGGGACGGTGAGTGCAGCAGAGACCGTTAACGCGGCGCAGGTGCAGAACCCGGCAGATGATGCCGGGACGCTCTCCGCTGCCGACGTCTCCACACGGCTCATCCGCCCGGGATGGCAGGCGCTGCGCCTGAGGGCTGTCTGCCGGGATGCAGGCGGTGCGGTCGTGGCCGACCTGCGGCGCGTGATCGCGGCGAAATACCAGCTCGCCCTGTCGCGCATCGGGTCGTGGCAGGTGTCGGTGCCGGCGGAGGACGCAGTTGGGCTGTCGCTGGCCACTGCCAGGACCATCGACCTCTACCGCGAGGGTGAGGGGCTCGTAGTCTCGGGGGTGCTGGATGCGGTCGAGCTCCGTGTCGGGGACTCCGGCGAGGTCGTCGTCCAGCTCTCGGGCCAGACACGCGCCCGCGAGCTCGTGCTGCCGACCATCGTCTCCTACACGGCGACCGGCGCGTCGCTGGCGTCAGTCGTGAGCGCACTCATCGCGCCATACGGGTGGGCACTCGGTGCGTGCCCCAGCCGCATGGTCACCGTCACGCTGGCCGGTGTCTCGCCATGGCAGGCGGTTGCCCAGCTGGCGGAGCGGGTCGGCGCGACCGTGCGCGAGAACCCGCTCACGCGGACGATCGACCTCGTCACCGGGGCAACGCCGAGCGGCCTCGCATACCGCAACTCGGCCCCACCGCCAGATGATGGATATGCCACCCTGCTGCCGGTCCTCGGGGCGCAGGCCGTGGTGGACGGCACGGGCATCACCACACGGGTCATCCCGCTGGCCGAGACGGTAGCCGGGCGGACCGCGCGGCTCCAGAACTCGACGCGCACCTCGCCCTACACCATCCAGTCGGCGCTGGCAGAGGACGGGTCCACGTACTACTACCTCCAGCATCCCACCGCATCGCAGTACGGCGTCCGCGCGGTCGTCCAGACGTGGAAGGGGATCGCGCCGCTCGATGATACCAACGCCGAGGCCGAGCGGGCGGCGAACGACCTCTATGATGCCGCCGCGTCGTGGCTGACGGCGCATGCGCAGCCGGTGCTGCGGCTCAGCATCGACCCGGCGCCGACGTTCCATGTCAGCAGCGGCGGCGCGTACCGGCTGCTGCCCGGCCAGACGATCGAGGCTGGCATCCGCGCCTCCGTGACCCTTGAGGACGGCACCCGGGAGGCGGTGCTCGACGTCACCCAGTCGCTCTACGTCATCTCCATCGAGCGGACGTTCGGCCCGGCCGGCGATGACCGGTGGCGCCTGGAGACAGCCGATGTGCCCGTCCCGCCGCAGGACGATATCGACCAGCTCGCGGTCGCGCTGTCTGCCCTGCAGGTCGTGCAGCTCGGCGTGACCGGAGGCGGAACGGGCGGATCCAGTGGGGTGCGGACCATCTGGGACACTGTCATCGAGGCCTCGCTCCGCGGCGACCTCGGCACTCCGTGGTGGTGACGCATGGCGCAGACCCCGACCCTCACGCAGGCGCAGCTCGGCACCAGCGCTGCGGCCATCGTCACCGCAGCCAGCGGCGAGCGGCTCTACATCTCGAAGGTCGTCGTGTGCAACACGGCGGCCGGCGCGCGGACCTACTCGCTCTGGGCTGTCCCGCCGAGCCAGACCGCGGGCAACGCAAGGGCACTCGTGCTCAATCGGCAGCTCGGGGCCTCGGGCAGCGTCACGGCGACGGAGGACGTGCGCGAGGTTGCCGGGCTGGTGCTGGATAGCGGGTGGTCGCTGCAGGGGGCTGCGTCGGTTGCGTCGAGCGTCACCATCCACGTGCAGGCGGTGATGATCACATGAGCATGGGCATGCTGCGCGACCTCTGGGACCGCCTCCTCAACTCCGCCACCGGGGCGTCCGCCAGCGCGAGCGGGTCGCTCGCGCAGCAGGTGGCCTACACCGTCCAGCGCGAGGACGCGATCTACAGTGCGGTGACCGCGCTGCCATCCCCTGCGCTGCCCATCGTGCCCGGAGGGCCGAGCGCATACCCAGGGGCGACCGCAACCACATCATCAACCGCCAACCAGTTCGGAGCATGGGTCGAACTGTTTGCCAGTGCCAGCGGGAAGCTCATCCTCATCGGCGTGTCACAGACAACCACCTCCTCTTCCACGACCCTGAGCGAACTGGAGATCGGGTTCGGGCCCAGTGGGTCGGAGGTGACCCAGCTCGCGGTCCCCGTGCATACTCGCCTGAGCACCTCCGGCGGCGGTACAACGGGCACGCTCGCGGTGTACATCCCCGTCCTGCTGACCGTGCCGGCCAATACGCGCATCTCGGTGCGCATGCGCACCACTGTGGCGGCCGCCATCGCCTTCGTCGTGACCGGGGTGATCGTCCCATGACCGAGCCCCAGGTCCGGTTCAGCCGCCTGCCCGTCGACGGCCGCTGGCCCATCACCGGGCGGTATGGCGAGACGTACCGCGACGGCAGCCGCGAGTGGATGCACCTCGGCGTGGACTTCGGGTGCCCGACCGGCACTCCAGTCGTCGCCCCGGCCCCGGGCCGGGTCATCCGGCCGAACAATGACGGCTCGTTTGGAGTCGCGGTCGCGGTCGAGCATGCCGACGGCTGGATCACGCTCTACGCCCATCTGAGCCGCGCGGACGTCTGGCCCGGGGACGAGGTGCGGACCGGCCAGCAGATCGGGCTGTCCGGTGCGACCGGGTTCGTGACCGGGCCGCACCTGCACTGGCAGATGTGCGACACGTGGCTGTTTCCCCGGGACCCGGCACGCAACCGGGACCCGCTCGCGTACTACGTGCCCGGCATGCCGGGGGAGGATGATGAGATGACTGCCGATGAGCGAGAACTGTTGCTGCGGGTGGCGACTGTACTGTTCGGCTCGCCGAGCGGGGCGGATTTCCAGTCAGTCGCCGAGGCCCTGACCGCGGCGCGCCAGTTGACCGCCAACGACACCATCGTGCTGCAGGGGCTGGCCGAGACGCAGCGGCAACTCATCACGCACACGCACGGCCCCGACGGCAAGCCGGTGCTGCCGGGGAGGTTCTGAGCCGGTGTCGCTCCAGCTCGCTACGCTCGTCGGCCTCGTCTCGGCGCTCACCGGCGCGCTGGTGACACTGGCGTCTGCGTGGCTGCAGGCGCGCACGCAGCGTCGCCGCGAGAGCGGCACTGTGACCACTGCCGATGCGCAGACGGTGTTCCAGGCCTACGGCCAGCTCAGCCAGATGCTGCTGCAGCTGACGCAGCAGACATCCGAGCGGATGCGGGCGATCGGAGACCAGCTGGAGCGCGTGTCGCAGCAGCAGGCCGAGCTGGTGAGGGCCCAGCGCGAGTTGCTCGAACTCCAGCGCCGCCAGATGGAGATCCTCGGGCAGATGGAGGCGCGGTCAAATGGCCACTGACGCCGCCGAGTGCTGGGTCCTTACGTGGGAGGCAGACGGGCGCTGGCACGTACTCGACGTCGCCGACCGCGAGGACGCCGAGCGGCTGGCAGTCAGGCTCACCGAGTCAGGCCGCCGGAACGTCGGCCTGTTCCACGCCGCCCTCGACATCCCGCCCAGCACCCGCGAGCGCATCTGGCAGCGGGTGCGGGAGCGGCTGGAGCGCGAGATCCCGGCAGACATCACCACCGGAGGACGACCATGACCCCAACCATGGCCACCCTGATCACCGTCGCAGTCATCGTCGCCATCGGCGCGCTGCGGCAGGCGGGCATCATCGACAGTTCGGTCGAGGACACGGCCGTCGCCGTGCTGCTCGGCGGCGGCGCTGGTTACGCGATCGGCCGCGCTCAGAGGGTCGGGCAGTGACGGGCCTCGTGTCGGTCCGGGTGCCGGTCTGGCTCGACCTCGCGACCGGCGAGGCGGAGTACATCACGCTCGAGGGCGAGCCAGACCGCGAGCACGGGCTCGTGTTCGGGCCCGACCAGGTCGAGCGCTGGCTGGTCGCCCGTGACGAGGCGGTGCGGCGGCGCGAGGTCCCCGGTCAGCGGCGCCGACGGAGGCGGGCCTGACCCGGTGGGCCGCGGCGCTGGCGGCGGCTGCGGTGCTGGTCGGGTGCGGCGCGCCTGCCGAGCTGCCGGTTCCGCCTGGCATCGTTACGGCTACCCCGGCGCCTGCATGGCTGGCTGAGGCGCAGGCGTCGGCGCCGACGGACATCGACCCGCAGCCGGAGGCCACGCCATGGCCCGCACAGCTGACCGAGGCGCAGATGCGCGAGGTGCTGCGGTTGGCGGGTTGGCCTGCCGAGCTGGTTGATGAGGCGCTGGCTGTGTCGTGGTGCGAGTCGCGCTGGAGCCCGGGTGCTGTTGGTGACGGCGGGAGCTCGCTGGGCCTGTTCCAGCTGTGGGGCGGCTGGTTCGCGGCGGTCGGGCTGCCGCTCGAGCGCTGGGATGATCCCGTGGTAAACGCAACCGCGGCGCTCCGTGTCCTGGAGCTCCGCGGTAGGTGGGGTGGGCCGGGCGGGTGGAGCTGCTGGCCGCCCTAATGGAGGCAGACCATCTAGCGTCGCCACACGCGGTGGATACCGGCGGCCGCGAGGTCCTCGATGACCTCAGGCGGGACGCCCTCGATGTCCTCGAGCCACTCCTCAGGCGCCAGCGGGTAACCCGAGAGGGGGCTCGTCTGCCCCTCAGGGCCGCACAGCGTGAGTGTGCGGCTGCCGTCGGCGAACTGGAGCACCGTCCACTCCCAGCCATCTGCAGCGAGGGCTGTGGCTGCCCGGTCGGCCATCGCGTCGAGGATCGCCAGGCACGGGCCGATGCCCGTACCGTCAACCCGGACAAGGCCCCAGTCAGTGGGGGTAACATTGGCAAGCATCTTTTCCTCCTATGGCCTGCCTCATCAGTACCCCGGAGGCCACCCGGGGCAGACGGGGCCGACGCCCAGTTTCGGCTAGCTGGCCTTGGGGGTCTTGGATTGCAGCCAGCTGATGAGTTCGCTGGCCTGGGCCGTCGACAGGCTAGTCATCCAGGCCTTCACGGACTGCAGCCGCGCAGCGTCGCGGCTGCTGAAGCTGATGTCCCGCGGCAAATCTGCCGCGAGCTTGCTGCTGAGATACCGGCCGTAGCCGGCCTTCTCGATGAGGGCGACTGCGTAATCGATCTGCTTGGGGGTTGCCATCGGTTCATCCTCCGTGGTGGTCTGACCACAGAGTACTGCAGAATGCAGTAGGCGGTCAAGGGGTTTTGGGGCTCCCCGGGGAAAATTTTTTGTCCTCGACGAGCCGCTCGAGGGCGAGGCGGAGGTAGGGCGGCGGTCGGGTGAGGCCGAGCTCCCAGCGCTGCAGGGTCGTCAGAGCGACGCCCAGCGCGCGGGCGAGTTCGACCTGCGTGAGCCCGAGCTGCCGCCTGGCGGCGACCACGTCATCAGGTGTGAGGGGGGTGACTGGCATCATGGCGCCAGCGTAGCACCGCGGCACTGCAGTCTGCAGCGTTTGCCGTACGTTATGGGCGCAATCTTAGCATTTGGCTACATTTTGGCTACGCGCTGGTTGCCAATGGTGCGCTGAGCGGCGTCAATCCACGACGCTCAGCAATGCCGCGATGCCAGCCTGACGGTGACGACAAACCTGCGGCCATGACATCGAGTTGACGGGCACCGAAGCGGCAAACGCCGACTGCGACCTTCCCAAGGTTGAGACGCGGGTTCGATTCCCGCCATCCGCTCCAGAACGGTGAATGACGACGCCCCGCGGGAAATCCCGCGGGGCGTTTTGCTGCGGCGTTGGAAGGGGCGGGGTCAGGCGACCGCGGAGCGGGAGTTCTCAGCTGGAGCGGGGTGCTGGGGGCGGGCGCGGACGGCGGCGGCGATGCGGGCGCCGGGCTCGTGGTTGCGCGCTGCGACGAGGTCGCGCTGGGCGCGGCGGAGGAAGTCGCGGACTTCGAGTTCGCCTTCGTAGCCGGTGAGGGAGACCACGGGGGTGAGCCGCGTGGCGTACTCGTTCGGGATGCAGGCTGCGAGGGCCGGGAGGAGCGCCTCGGCCTTCATCGCGGTCGTGGCGAGGCGGTCATCGGCGATGATGGCAGCGAAGATCGGACCCTGGAGGTGGGCGACGAAGTCGCCTTCGCCGATGGCCTGGCGGAGCGCCCGGCCGACAGCGGGCAGGAACCGCTCCTCCGGATTCTTGAGCGCCTCGTAGCCGGTCACATCGGTGAGGGCGAGAGAGAAACCGCGGCCGTTGCGGACGGAGCGCATCATCTGGCGGCGGAGTTCGAAGACGAAGTGGCGGCTGTTCGGCAGGGCGGTCACCTCATCTTCGTAGATGCGGCCGCGGAGCCGGTCGATGGCGCGGTGGAATCGGCGGCCCTGTTCGGATTCCTCGTACCAGAACTGGAGGTGGACCACGGTGAAGAGGAGGGTAGTGAAGCCAAGCACGAACCAGTTCGTGCCGCCGCCCCGGGCGATGACCGTTTGAGCCTGGACGCAGAAGACGAGCAGCCACACGGCAAAGGTGGCCGGGCGAAGGAGGCGGACGACGAGCGGCGTTTCGACGGAGCCGAGTGCGGACTGCTCGGTCGAGGGCAGGAGGAAGGCGTTAAGGACGGGCGGTTTGTTCATGGGCGGCCCCGTTCGGTCTCACTGGTAGAGATCGAACGACGGGCCACCCTTCCGCAGGGAGCATGTGTAAACGGTGTGTAATTCGTGGAGGGCTAGCGCCGCGGTGCGGGCAGGCTCATGAGGTATTCGTGGATGGCTTCGGCGGCGCGGCGCCCGTCGGCGAGGGCGGTGACGACGAGGTCGGCGCCGTTGACGTTATCGCCGCCGGCGAAGACGCCGGGCCGGGTAGTGCGGCCTTTCTCGTCGACCTGGATGAGGGCCTTCCGGTCGGTGCGGATGCCGGAGGTGGTCTGCGGGACAACGGGGTCGGCGCCGTAGCCGATGGCGATGACGACGGCGTCGGCGGGAATGACGAATTCGCTGCCGGGGACGGGGATGGGCCGGCGGCGGCCGGTCTCGTCCGGTTCGCCAAGCTGCATACGCTGGCATTCGACGGCGCGGACGCGGCCGTTTTCGTCGCCGAGGATGCGGGTGGGCAGGGTGAGCATTTCGAAGCGGACGCCTTCTTCGCGGGCGTTCTTGCGCTCCTCTTCGCGGCCGAGCATTTCGGCTTCGGTGCGGCGGTAGACGCAGGTGACGTTCTGGGCGCCGAGGCGGACGGCGGTGCGGACGCAGTCCATGGAGGTATCGCCGCCGCCGATGACGACGACGTCGTTCAGCTTCGGCAGGGGGGTGCGCAGGCGTTCGGGGAGCATTTCGGGGGCGAGGTTGCCGCGCACGAGGAACTCGGTGGCGGAGTAGACGCCCTCGAGGTCTTCGCCTTCGATGCCCATTTCGTTGCCGACGCCGGCTCCGGTGCCGATGAAGACGGCGTGGAAGCCCTGCTGGAAGAGTTCGTCGATGGTGATATCGCGGCCGACGTAGGTGTTGCAGATGAACCGGACGCCCATCGCCTCGAGGTGGGCGATGTACTCGTCGACGATGTTCTTGCGCATTTTGAAGTTGGGGATGCCGTAGACGAGGACGCCGCCGGGCTCGGGCCAGTATTCGTAGACGGTGACGCTGTGGCCCTTATCGGCGAGCTGCTCTGCAACGGCGAGGCCGGCGGGGCCGGAGCCGATGACGGCGACCTTGAAGCCGGTCGGCTCGGGCATATAGCGGGGCATGGGGTAGCCGCCGAGCTGCTGGCGCTGGTAATCGGTGCAGAAGGCTTCGAGCTTGCCGATGGTGACGGGCGGCTCCTGCTTGCCGCCGGGCCGGATGGCGAACCCGACGACGCAGGCGCCTTCGCAGAGCTTCTCCTGGGGGCAGAGGCGGCCGCACATCTCGGGGAGGTTGGAAGTTTCGCGGAACTTGTCGGCGGCGCCGAGGATGTCGCCGGCTTCGATGAGGGCAAGCGCACCGGGGATATCGTTGTGGACGGGACAGGCCTCCTGGCAGGGCGCAGAGGGGCACTGGATGCAGCGCGAGGCCTCGATGCGGGCGGCGTTCAGGTCGAAGCCGAGGTAGGTTTCCTCGAAGTTGCGCTTGCGTTCTTCGGGGTCCTGCTTCGGAACGGGCTGGACGCTGATGGCGAGGCGGCGGGCGACGTCGTTGGCCATGCTTCTCCGGTGCCGGGATTGCGGCGTGATTCCAGGGTCACCTGATCGTACCTGAGGGGAGGGAGGAAGTGAACCGGGCTGCTGCGGCCTCAGGCGCCGGCGGCGCGCTGCTGGTACTCGCGGTCGGCGCGCTTGCCGCGGTAGACGCGCATGTCGATGGCGCGGGTGACCTGGGGTTCAAGGCGGAAAAGGAGCCGCGGCTCGGTCTGCATGTTGGCGAAGAAGGCATCGACCGCAGGGGCGTTCGCAGGGTCACCGCGGCCGACGTACTTCTCGACGAGGAGGCGGGAAATCGGCCAGATGTCGAAACCCGGGAGTTCGAAGGGGGTGACGCGGCCGTCGAACTCGACATGGCCGGTTAGGGGCGGGCCGGACTCGATGCAGAGCGAGGCGCGGGGGTCGCGCAGGAGGTGCCTGCACCAGACGCGGTTGTAGGTGCCGGTGATCCAGATGCCATCGTCGCGGTAGAGCCACCAGACGGGGACGGTGTATGGCATGCCGTCGCGGCGGAGGGTGGCGATGACGCCGACGACCGGCAGCTGGAGGAATTCGGCGAGGGTTTCAGGCGTCATCCGGGGCATGGGCGGCGGGCTCCTCGGGAGCTGGCGGCGCGGGTTCCGCGGGAGGTTCGCGGAAGGCGGCCATCAGGATGCGGTCATCGTACCGCCCGTCGACCCAGGTGTGGGCGCGCTGGCAGCCTTCGACGGCGAACCCTGCGGCTTCGAAGCAGCGGCGGGCGCGCTCGTTGGAGGCGGGCACGGCGAGCCAGATCTTGCGGAGGTTCCGGAGCCGGAAGGCGTACTTAAGGAGAAGCCGGACGACATCGCGGCCGTACTTGCGGTTGATGTAGTCGCGGTCGCCGATGGTAATACGGAGCTCGGCGGTGCGGGCCGCTTCGTCGATGTTGCGCAGCATGCAGTGGCCGATGATCTTGCCGCCCTGGACTTCGATGGCGAACCAGGAGGGCCGGGGCGACTGGCCGGCGCAGAGGGCTTCGAAGCGCTCGGCGAGGTGCTCGGGCGTGAGCGGAACGGGGACATCTTCGCCGCCGAGGAGCTGGAGTTCGACGTCGTTATGGAAGTCGAGCAGCCGCTCGAGGTATTCGCGGCGCATGGGCCGGAGGATGGTGCGTTCGCCCTTGAGCATGGCGTGGCCGCCCCCTCGGGGTTGCGGAGTTGAGGTGCTACCGGAAGGTATCGGCTGGACCGGTGGCGGGGAGCAGGGGAGTTACCGGGGCGACTGAAGGGACGCGGTGAGCGAAACTCCTGTTCGTGCCGAATCACGCCGTGCTTCCCAAAGGCCGACTGCGTGCCGAGATTTTCCGGTCGGCGCGGCCGGACCTGCGCTTCCGGCTGCTGGTGTGGTTCTCTTGCGTGATTGCGACGCTGGGCCTGATTGCAGATTCGCCGGCGGTGGTGATCGGCTCGATGCTGGTTGCGCCGCTGCTGGGGCCGATTATGGCGCTCGGGCTGGCTTTGCTTGGCGGGGCCCGGAAGGAGCCCCTTCCGCCGCTGTGGGCGCTGGCAGAGGGGGTAGTGGCAGCGATCGTGCTGTCGTATGTCATTGCCGAGCTCCTGCGCGCTTCTCCATTTGCGGTCCTGGAGACGCTCCCGGGGGAGGTACAGGCGCGGACGCGGCCGAACCCGCTGGACCTTGGTATTGCGCTGGCCGGCGGCGCAATCGGCGCATACGGCCTGGTGCGCATGCGCGCAGCGGACGCACTTCCCGGGGTGGCGATCGCGACAGCGCTCATGCCGCCGCTGTGCACGGTCGGCATCGGACTTTCGCTGGGCGACCGCGGCGTCTGGGGCGGTGCGATGCTGCTGTTCGCCACGAACCTGAGCGCAATCCTGACGGCCGCCGCCGTCGTGTTTTTGCTGAGCGGGGTCCGGCACAAGACCCCGACGCATCCCGGGCCCCGTTTGGTGCTGGGCGCAATCCCCGTGGTCGTGCTTGGTGTAGCCCTTGCCGGGCTGACAACGCGGGCGGTGCAGGAGGCGAGGGAGGAGGACCAGCTGGCGGCAGCAGCGCGGGAGGCCGTGGTGAACCTGTTCCCCGGCGGCTCCGTGGAGCGAGTGAGCCGGACGTCGGGGGATGACGGGAGCTTGCGCGTGCGCGTGGAGGCGCAGGTCGACCGGGAGCCGACTATTACCGATGCAGAGACAATCCAGGCGTATATCGCCCAGCAGACCGGCAAGCGAGTCCAGCTCGTCCTGGTGACGACGCCGGTGCTGGTGCTCGACCCGCTCAACCCGCCGCCCCCGGATGTCCGGCTTTTGACCCCAACCCCGACACCAACTGCTACACCGACGCGCACGCCCACGCCCACACCGACGGCGACTTCCACCAGGACGGGGACCCCGGGAGCGACGTCATCGGAGCTGCGGACGCCGGGCTCCGGCGGCGCAGCTGGTGAGCCCGGACGGAA
The DNA here is from genome assembly GCF_008838325.1 of Tepidiforma bonchosmolovskayae. Taxonomy (GTDB): domain Bacteria; phylum Chloroflexota; class Dehalococcoidia; order Tepidiformales; family Tepidiformaceae; genus Tepidiforma; species Tepidiforma bonchosmolovskayae. The sequence goes on from NZ_CP042829.1 coordinate 451,248, forward strand.
CGCGTCGGCAACTCCGACGAAGAGTTCGACGCCGGGGCCGACCCCCTAGCGGGCGGCATCGGCGGCGGTGCCGATGAGTTCGTAGCGGGGCGGCTCTTTCCACTCGGCGGTCGGGGGGTTTTCCTGCCTGCGGAGCTCTTCGCGGCGCTTCTGTGTTTCGAGTTTGCGGGCTTTGGCGATGAGGAGGTCGCGCTGGCGCGCGTGCTCTTCCGCGCGCTGGATGGCGCGAGGGGACGGCGGACGGCGGGGGATGCCGGGATACTCGCGGATGCGGCCCTCCTCGGCGAGCTGTTTGAGGTGGGCGCGCACGTTATTGTCGGCGGCGCGCCGGAGCCGAGGGTCGATGTCGGGGTAGAGCTGGAGCATGATGTCCCAGCTGGAGAGGGCGCCGCCACCTTCGAGCACCTGGAGGATCTGGCGTTCGCGCATGTCGCGGTGGTCGATGTACATCTGGAGGCGCTCGCGGGGGTCGCGGACGATGCGACCGTGGCCGGGGCAGATGACGCGGAGGTTCGGCAGTTCGAGGAGGCGCCGGAGGGTGCGGCGGTAGCTGGCGAGGTCCCAGACGGTGGTGGTGGAGCTGCCGAGGAGGGTGTCGCCGGTGAAGAGGACGCCCTCTTCTTCGATGTAGTAGCAGAGTGAGTCGACGGAGTGGCCGGGCGTTGCGAGGACGCGGACGCGGACGCCGCCGTCGAGGTCGATGACGTCGCCGTCGCGGAGGGCCTCGACGTCGCGCGGGATACGGCCTTTGAGGAGCTGGCGGCCGTTTGCCGGGATGGCGACCTGCGCGCCGAGCTCCTCTTTGGCCCACTTGAGGTTGCCGGAGTGGTCGGCGTGGTGGTGGGTGATGGCGGCGATGGCGATCTCCTCGCGTTCGACGGCGGCGAGGTAGCCCTTGAGGAACCAGCGGTAGCGGTCGATCGCTTCGCCGGAATCGATGGTGAGCGCCTGCCGGCCCGGAGCGCCGACGAGATAGATGCAGGTGAATTCGGGGTGCATCGGATTGTCGTCGGGGACGAGAACGGCGCGGACGGACGGCGAAATCTGCATGGGCTGGCAACCGGGGAGCAAGGTTGGGGAAGTGTACGGGAGGGCTGGCGCCCCCGGCAGGATTCGAACCTGCGGCCAAACGCTTAGAAGGCGTCTGCTCTGTCCTCTGAGCTACGGGGGCCTGCTGCCATTGTACCGGTGCGCCGCCCGGGGGCGGCTCGCGGGGAGCCGGCGGCGGGGGTAAGCTCAGCGGCCAAACGGGAGCAGGAGGGCAAAGCGATGGCGCTGGAGCAGTATCTCGCGGCGAGGCCGGAGGACGTCGGCATCGACAGTGAGAAGCTGGAGGCGGTGTTCGCGCGGGCGAAACGGGACGTCGACGACGGCACCCTGAAGAGCGCGCAGGTTGCCGTGGCGCGGGAGGGGCGGCTCGCCGGGGTGCGGACGTTCGGAACGGTGCGCCACGAGGGGCGCGAGGGGGAGGTGCCGGCGACGAACGAGACGCTCTACACGATTTTTAGCTGCACAAAGGCGATCGTCGGGGCAGCGGCATGGGCGCTCTGCGAAGACGGGCTGCTCCGGGTTGAGGAGCGGGTGGCAGCGATCATTCCGGAGTTCGGCACGAACGGGAAGGAGCAGATCACGGTGGAGCAAGTGATGCTGCACATTGCAGGATTTCCATACGCGCCGTTTTCGCCGCTCGACTGGGATGACCGGGAACGAAGGCTGCAGCGGTTCGCGAGCTGGCGCCTGAACTGGGAGCCGGGGACGCGGTTCGAGTACCATGCGACGAGCGCGCACTGGGTGCTTGCGGAGATCATCGAGCGGCGGACGGGGAAGGACTTCCGGGCGTATATCCGTGAACGGGTGCTCGAGCCCGCTGGGGTGGAGGAGCTGTATGTCGGCCTGCCGACGGAGGAGAACCGGCGGGTGGCTGACGTGCGGCATCTCATCCCGCCGACGCCGCCGCCGGGGGGCTGGGGCGAAGTGACGCCGGAGGCGATCCTCCAGTTCAACCGGCCGGAGGTGCGGGCGGTCGGGGTGCCGGGAGGCGGCGGAATTGGGGGCGCGGCGCAGCTGGCGCTGTTCTACCAAACGCTGGTCAATGGCGGCGTGGGACCGAGCGGGAGGCGGGTGCTGAAGCCGGAGACCATCGAGTGGGCGACCATCGTACGGACGAAGGAGCACCACCGGGTGCCGATCCTCGATTACCCGGTGAACCGGGCGCTGACGGTAGTGGTCGCCGGGGACGACGGCTTCATGCACCTGCGGGGGTTCGGGCGGACGGCGTCGCCGCGGGCGTTCGGGCACGGCGGCGCCGGCGGCCAGATTGGGTGGTGCGACCCCGCGACAGGGATCTCGGTCGGCTACTGCACCGACGGGTTCCTCGACGAAGTGCAGCAGGGGCGACGGATCACGGCGATCAGTTCGCTTGCGGCCCAGTGTGCGATTTCGTGACGGAGGCTGGGGCGGCACGGGATCCGGCGTCTACCGTGGCCCCGCGGTGGCTCCTTCGGGAGGGTCCTTGAGTCCGGTCAGGACGAGGACCGATGTCGTGATCATGGCGACCGTGAGGGTCCCGAGTCCGACGGCGATGAGTGCTTCCTCCGCTGCGCGGCCATGGAAGCCGGCCCCGGCGATGGGCATCAGCCGCTCCCCCGCACCGAGTGCGGCGGCCGCGAGAGTCGTTGCCCAGTTGGTGTAGGTACCGACCAGTGCCGCCGCCAGGGCGATGCGCAGCCAGCGCGCGGGAAGGTTCAGCCGGGGCCAAACCAGACCGACCAGGACGAGAAAGATGCCGTTGAGCACGCCTTCGAGGTGGCTCGACAGCACCATACGGCGGTTTTCAAGGACCGGGGCGAGCAGCCCGGTCAGGAGCCCCAGCAGGAACAGGAGAACTCCGGCACGAATGAGGACGTGCCCCTGTTGGTTCTGACCCCGCGGCATACGCATACCCTCGCGGCGAGACTCGGCGGCACAGGTCTGGAAGCGGGGGCGCCCGCGAATGCTGCCGGTCCGGGGAGCAGCAGACCGCAAGCCGCCGGGCTGGCAGGGGTTGCGATGCCGGTGCGCGAGTTTCGATTGCGGCGCCCGGGGTGTCAATTGGCGGGTGGCGGGCTCCAGAAGCGGGGCTCGCGTTTTTCAAGGAGGGCAGCGACGCCCTCGCGGAAGTCGGGGCCGGCGGTCAGTTCGTCGAGGAGGCGCTGGGCTTCGCTGACGGCAGGGCCGACGCCGCGGTGGAGGTCGATGTAGACCTGGCGGCGGGTCTCGCGCAGGGAGGAGGGCGCCACGGTGCGCGCGAGCGTGCGGGCGTACTCGTAGACCGAGGGGAGGAGGTCGTCCCGGGGAAGGACGCGGTGGAAGAGGCCGAGCCGCTCGGCCTCTTCGGCGAGGAAGATGCGGCTGGAGAGAAGGAGCTCCATCGCCGGGGCCAGGCCGATGAGGCGTGGCAGCAGCCAGGAGAGGCCGTACTCGGCGGGGAGGCCGAGCTTCCCGTGGGCCGTGGTCAGCTTTGCGCCGGCGGCCGCGAAGCGGATATCGCAGAAGCAGGCGAGGACGAGTCCGACGCCGGCGGCGGGGCCGTTGATGGCGGCGATGGTGGGCTTCGCGAGGCCGAAGTGATAGGCGAAGTCGTGGTCGAACTCGGGATGGACGCCGAAGCCGGGCCGGGGGATGTCGGGCGGGGTGCCCGGGTCGTAGCCGCCCTTTTCGACGTGGCCCTCGAGGGCGCGGGCATCGGCGCCTGCGCAGAATCCGCGGCCGGCGCCCGTGACGACGATTACCCGGACGGCGGGGTCGGCGTCGGCCTGCGCCAGGCACCAGCGGTACTCGGTGTGCATTCGCCCGGTCCATGCGTTGAGCCGTTCGGGGCGGTCCAGGGTGATGGTGGCGACCGGTCCATCGACCTCGTAGAGGGTGACTTTTAACTCCATAGGCGGATTGTACCGGGAGTCTTACAGGCAGCCGGGTACACTGAACGGGATGGGGATTTCGCCGGGAACGGAGGGTGCGCGGGAGCTGCCCCGGCGGTTGCCGAGTCCGGGGTTGGGCACGCTGCAGTACTGGAGCTGGCGGGCGGCGCGGGCGACGATCGGCCGGACGCCGGCGCCTGCGGCGTACCGGATCGCCGGGGGGCTCGGCGCTGCGGCGTACTGGCTCTGGCCGCGGGGCCGCCGGGCGATGCGGGCGAATTTCGCCCGGGTCCTGGGGACGGCCGAACAGGGGTTGGTCGACCGGGTGGGGCGCGCGTCGCTTGCGGCGTACTTCCGCTACCTGCTGGACTTCATGCGGCTGGGGAGCGGCAGGGCGCAGCTGCCGCGGGTGGATGGCGATGGGGCGTTCGCGGCGCTCGACCGGCTGCTGGCGCGGGGACGCGGCGCGGTGATTGTGTGCATGCATTATGGCAACTGGGATGCCGGGGCTGCCTACGCGGCATCGCGCGGCTATCCGCTCGCGGTCGTCGCGGAGGGATTCGGCGACCCGCGGCTGGATGCGCTGGTGCTGGGAACCCGGGAGCGGCTGGGGATGCAGGTCATCCGGATGGAGCGCGCGGGGCCATCGATGGTGCGCGTGTTAAAGCGGAACGGGCTGCTCGCTCTCCTCATCGACCGGCCCGTGCCGGGGGAGGGGGTCGAGGTGGAGTTTTTCGGCGAGGCAGTGCAGGTGCCGGCCGGGCCGGCGCGCCTGGCGCTTGCAACCGGTGCAGCCCTCGTGCCCGTGGCGTTCCGGAGGGTCGACCCCCTGGGCGAGCGGATGGAGGTCGTCGGCGATTTCTCGATCGTCCCCTGCGATGATGCGCGGCCGGAGTGCGTCCAGGTGCTGACGCAGCGGGTGATGCGGGCGCACGAGGCGTTCATCCGGGAGCGGCCCGAGCAGTGGTATATGTTCCGGGAGCTGTGGCGGGGGCCGGCGGACCGCCGGGGCGGAATATGAGCGCGCAGGCGTGGGCGATGCGGGCAGCGCGTCTCGTGGCTGGCCGGCGGCCGGGGCCGTTCTATGCGGTGGCCCCGGCGGTTGCGCGGGTGACGTGGTGGCTGAATCCGCGGGTGCGTCGGCGTCTGACCCGGAACATGCTGCCGCTCTGCGAGGGTGACCGCTCGCGCGCACGGCGGGAGGGGCTCCGGGCGCTGCAGCATGTCCTGGAGTACTACCTCGACCTCGTGACGCTCCCCGGGCGGGATATGTCGCGGTTCGAGGCGGAGCACCTGGAGATTTTCCACGTCGAGCGGCTCGAGCTGCTGCGGACGAACGGCGCGGTGCTGCTGGTGAGCGCCCACACGGGCAATGCGGAGCTGGCGATCCAGGCGTTGACGTACCGCGGGCGGTCGTTTGTGGCGCTGGTCGAGCGGCTGGAACCGCGGGACTGGGCGGAGTACATGCTGAAGCTGCGCTCCTCGGCGGGGGGCACCTTTCTCGAGACAAACTTCGGCGGCGTTCGGACGTGCATCGAAACGCTGCGCGCGGGAGGGGTCGTGGGGATGATGGGCGACCGGGACATCCAGCACACGGGGGTGTGCACGCGGCTGTTCGACCGGCCGGTGCGGCTGCCGCGTGGGCCGTGGGAGCTGGCGCGCCGGACCGGGGCGCTGGTGATTCCGATCTTTTCGAGCCGGAAGCGAGGTGACCAGTTCCGGATCGATGTCGAAGAGCCGTTCAGGGTCGAGGAGACGGAGGACGCGGATGGCGATATCCGAGCCGCGGTGGAGCGGTTTGCGGGGCTGCTGGAGCGGCACCTGCGGCGGGACCCGGGCCAGTGGGCGGTGCTCGAGGATTTCTGGAGGGTGCACGCCTGTGGGGAAGGCTGACCTCCACCTCCACACGCGCGTGAGCGACGGCTTCGCGACGGTCGAGGAGCTGCTCGAGTGGGTGGAGCATGCCACGGACCTCGACGTCATCGCGGTGACGGACCACGAGGACGTCCGCGGCGGCCTGCGGGCGCGCGAGCTGGCCGCCCGGCGGAGTTACCGATTCGACGTCATCCCGGGTGCGGAGATTACGACGCTGCAGGGGCACGTGCTGGCGCTCTTCGTGGAGCGGGACCTGCCGAGCTTCCGGGGGGTAGAATCGACGCTCGCGATGATCCATGACGCCGGCGGCATCGCCATCGCGCCGCACCCGCTGAGCTGGCTGACGCGGTCGGTCGGCCGGCGGACGCTCGACAGCCTCCGGGAGCGGGCTGAGGCGGGCGTGCAGTTCGATGCCATCGAGCTGGCGAACCCGAGCCCGGCGGGCGTGCGGACGGGAGCGAAGGCTGCACGGCTGAATGCGGAGCTGTGGCGTTTGCCGGCGACGGGGAGTTCGGATGCGCACCACCTCGAGCATGTGGGCAGCGGCTGGACTGAGTTCCCGGGCCGGACGGCGGCCGAGCTGCGGCAGGCGATCGCCGACGGGACAACGCGGGCGGCAATGCGCCACCCGTCAGCGGTGCCGGCGGGCCGACTGGCGCTCGGGCTGGCGTGGGGCTATACGGCAACTCCGCGCAAGGTGGTGCGGATGCTGGGAGGCCGACGGTGAAAATCGCGCTTGTCAGCCCGTATGACTGGTGCGTCGAGGGCGGGGTGAAGACGCATATCCGCCACCTTGCGGCGTCGTTCCGGGCATGGGGCCACGAGGTGGTGATCTTCGCGCCGGCGTCGGACGCGGAGCGGGTGAGGGACGAGGTTCACGTGATGGGGCGGCCGTTTTCGATGCGGGTGAGCGGGTCGGTTGCGCGGATCACATTCGCGTGGAAGTCGCCGGAGGTGAAACGGGTGCTGCAGGAGCACCGTTTCGATGTGGTCCACCTGCACGAGCCGCTGATGCCGCTGCTGCCGTACCACTTCCTGCGATATTCACAGGCGGTGACGGTGGGGACGTTCCATGCAGCCAAGGACGGCGGGAACCGATTCTACGGGTACACTACGCCGCTCACGCGGCGATGGTTCCGGAAAATCGAGGGGAAGATCGCGGTTTCGCCGGCGGCGGCGAAGCTGGTAAGCCGGTACTTCCCGGGGTACTTCAACATCATCCCGAACGGGATCGATTACGAGCACTTCGCCGGGCCGGCGGAACCGTTCCCGGAGTTTATGGACGGCCGGAAGAACATCCTGTTCGTGGGACGGCCGGAAAAGCGGAAGGGGCTCAAGTACCTGCTGAAGGCGTACCTGCGCATCCGGCAGCAGGAGCCGAACACGCGATTGATTGTGGTTGGCGCGGGCGATTTTTCGCGGTACGAGCGGGTCATGGCGCCATTCCCGGACGTGGTGTTCCGTCCGAACGTGCCGTACGCGGACCTGCCCCGCTACCACAAGAGCTCGACGGTCTTTTGCGCGCCGAACACGGGGAACGAGAGCCAGGGGTATGTGCTGCTGGAGGCGCTGGCGGCCGGCGACGCGGTGGTGGCGAGCAATATCGAGGGGTTCGCCGGGGTGATGACGAACGAGGTCGAGGGGCTGCTGGTGCGCCCGAAAGACCCGGATGCCATCGCGGAGGCGGTGGTCCGGCTGCTGCGGAACCCGACGCTGCGGGAGACGTTCGGCGCACGGGGCCGGGAGCTGGCCCGGCACTACAGCTGGGACAACGTCGCGCACCGGGTGATGTCGTACTACGAACGGCTGCTCTACGAGCGGCAGCAGGTAGCGGAGACGCGGGCGCGGCGGGCTGCGCTGGCCGGGTCGGGCCGCTGATGGGCGTGACGCTGCTGCCGACGCGGCTGCCGAAGGGCGTGCAGGATGCGATCGGCCGCTCGGTCGGCGGGCTCGGGATTACCCCGAACATGATTTCGCTCGCGGGCGCCGGGGGGAACGTCGCTGCGGCGGTGCTGGTGGCGCGTGGGCAGCTCCTGCCTGCGGGGCTCGTGTACCTGCTGTTTTCGGCGCTGGACCTGGTTGACGGGGCGGTCGCGCGGGCGACAGGGAAGGCGAGTCCGTTCGGGGCGGTCTTCGATGCGGTGCTCGACCGTGCGAGCGAGGCGATCGTGCTGGCCGCCTGCGCGTGGTACTTCGCGGAGCGCGGCGAGCAGTGGCAGACAGCGGCCTGCTTTGCGGCGCTCCTCGGCAGCGTATCGGTGAGCTACCTGCGGGCGCGGGCCGAGGTGGCAGGCGTACCCATGCGGGAAGGGCTGTTCCGCCGGCAGGAGCGGGTGGCCGTGCTCGGAGTGGGGCTGGTGCTCGGCTGGCTGACGGCGGCGATGGCCGTGCTGGCGGTGCTTTCGAACCTGACGGCGATCCAGCGGGCCTGGATGCTGGCGCAGGCGCTCCGGGACGAGCGCGGCTGAGCGGCCGGCTCGATCGTCGCGGGGCGGCGTGCGAGGATGGAGCCATGAACGAACTGCAGGCGCGCGCGCGCGAGCTTTCGGACCGGATCTCTGACCTCCTGGTGCGTCTTTGACCTCGCCAGGGATGAAGCTCGCGTAGCAGAACTCGAACAGCAGACCCTCGCACCCGGCTTTTGGGACGATGCAGCGACTGCGCGGAAGGTGATGCAGGAGCTGGCCGCCCGGCGTGAGCGCGTCGAAACGTGGCGCGGGCTGGAGCGGCGCGCCCGCGAGGCGGGTGAGCTGCTCGAGATGGCGGCAGCGGAGGACGACGAGCAGACGGCCGAGGAGGTGCGGAAGGAGCTCGACGCCATCGAGGACGAGCTGCGGCGGCTCGAGTTCCAGCTGCAGCTCTCGGGGCCGTACGACATGCGGAACGCCATCCTGGCGGTACACGCCGGCGCCGGCGGGACAGATTCGCAGGACTGGGCCGAGATGCTGCTGCGGATGTACCTGCGCTGGGCCGAGCGGAAGGGGTTCGAGACCGAGATTCTCGACCTGACCGAGGGCGAGGAGGCGGGCATCAAGAGCGCGACGGTGGAGGTACGCGGGCCGTACGCCTACGGGTACCTCAAGAGCGAGCGCGGGGTCCACCGGCTGGTGCGGCTTTCGCCGTTCAACTCAGCGGCGACGCGGCAGACCAGCTTTGCGAAGGTGGAGGTGATGCCGGAGGTGGACGAGGTCGGCGAGATCGAGATCGACCCCGACGACCTGAAGATCGACGTGTTCCGCTCGAGCGGGGCCGGCGGCCAGAACGTGCAGAAGAACTCGACGGCGGTACGCATCACGCATATCCCGACGGGGATTGTGGTGACGTGCCAGAACGAGCGGTCGCAGGCGCAGAACAAGGAGAGCGCCATGAAGGTGCTCGAGGCACGGCTGCTGGAGCTGGAGCTGAACCGGCAAGAAGAAGAAAAGGCGCGGCTGAAGGGCGAGCACGTTGACGTTTCGTTCGGGAGCCAGGTCCGCAATTACGTGCTCCACCCGTATAAGCTGGTGAAGGACCTGCGGACGGGGTACGAAACGACGGACACGACAGCCGTTCTCGATGGCGAAATCGACCCGTTCATCGAGGCGTATCTGCGGGCGCAGGTCGGGCAGGAGGAGTCATGAGGCGCGGGGCGCTTGCTGCGGCAGCGGCGCTGCTCGTGCTGGCGGCCGCCGGGCTGCCGCCGCGGGGTGCGGCTGCGTCTGCGGTGATCGAATCGATGACGGTGGAAAACGGCTATCCGCGGACGCTGACCTTCCGGGTGACGGCGCGGGCGGACGTTGACATCACCGACGCAACCCTGTCGTACGCGATCAAGGGCAGGGGGACGCTGGCGCTGGGTAAGCCGGACAGTCTTACGCCCGGGCGGACGGTGACCGCCGAGGTGGTGCTCCAGGTGAACTCGGGCCAGAGCTACATCCCCGTCGGCTCGGAGTTCACCTATTCGTGGGAGATTCGAACGGCGGACGGCCAGGTGACACGGAGCGAGGAGCGGCAGTTCCTCTACCTGCCGCCGGACCGCCAGTGGAAGTCGGTGGCGAACGACTTCATGGTGGTGTACTACCACGGGGACCGGGAGACGCTGGCGAAGGCGTACCTCGACGCCGGGTCGGACACGTACCAGCGCATCGGCCGGGAGCTGTACGGGACCGAGCTGACGACGCTCCCGGTGAAGGTCATCCTGTTCGCGAACGAGGCAGAGATGGACCCGGCGCGGCCGGGCACGGGCGGGCGGTTCGATGCAGCTGTGACCACCTGCGGCACCAAGGTGACGAACGACATCCTGCTGATGATCCCGGTGCAGTGCGGTTCGACCGACCGGACGGACACGCTGCGGCACGAGCTGGGGCACATCCTGAACGACATCGCGGGGCAGGGTACGCTGGCGAAACTGCCGGCGTGGCTGGACGAGGGCGCGGCAGTCTACGCGCAGTCGTCGCCGGGGGATTACGAAGGCGCATTCCGGGCGGCGGTGCGGGCGGACCGGCTGATTCCGTTCAACCAGATGGTGGTGCCGACCAGCAATCCGCAGCTCGTTGGGGTGTTTTACGGGCAGGCGTATTTCATGGTGAAGTTCCTGGTTGACCGCGAGGGTCCCGGGAAGTTCGCTGAGCTGATGCGGACGATGAAGAGCGGAGTCCGCTACGACCAGGCGATTCAGCGGGTGTACGGGCTGACGATGCAGCAGTTTGAGGACGCGTTCCGCGCGGCGTACGGCCTGGCGCCGCGCTCGGCGCCGACCGCGGCGCCTACGGCAGCGCCGACGCAGCGCCCGCAGCAGGCGCAGCCGACTCCGGCCCCGACGAAGGCGCCTGCCCAGGCGGGCGGGAGCGCGGGCGGGGACTCCGGGGTCGACCGCGGGCTGCTGATCATCCTGGGGCTGGCGGTGCTCCTGGCCCTTGCGGCGGTCTTCAGCTGGCTGGTGGCGATGCTGCTGGCGAACAACCGCGAGCGGGGCGCCGGCGGCGGGCCAAGCGCGCCGGGCTCAGGCGGAAGCTGAGGGACGCCTCCAGGCGCCGGGATGCAGGGCTGCACGGCGGTCATCTGGTGCGCGCGTCATGTCGGCGAGGTGGGCAGCCAGGTGGGCAGCGCCGAAACCGGCGAGGTCCGGCGCCGGTGGCAGGTGGCGGGGTCCGAGGGGCAGCGGTTGTTTGCCGGCGACGGAGATCATCCCCTGAATTGCGAGTGCGACGGTCAGCCGGGAGGAACTCGCTGCGTAGCGGCGGATGCACTCCGAGGGTGGGAGGTCTCGCGCGAGGTTGGCAAGGAGGCGGTTGATCCGCTCCTCCTCGCCGGCGAGCCAGAGGCGGCGGGGAACGCCAAGCGCATCGGCAGGATGCGCGCCTTCGAGACGGGCGGCGGCGGCCAGGTTCCAATCGGCGAGATGGACGATGTGAACCTTCAGGGGCCAGCCGTTGGCGGCCGGGCGTTCGAGGGCCGCTTGAGAAAGCCGGCGGAAGGTTGCAACGGCGAGCCCGGCGACGCGGGCAAAGCGCGCTGCATCGGTCTCGACCAGTGCGGATACCATGGACCATCGTAGGTGCAGCGGCCGTGCACAACGGAAGATCCACTTTCGCGCGGCTGGGAAAGGGAAACGGCCGCCCTTTGCAGGGCGGCCGTTTCGGCGATCGCTGGTTGGAGCGGGGCGCGGGTCAGCCGCGCGGGAGGCCGAGGCCGCGGGTCGCGATGATGTTCCGCTGGATTTCGCTGGTTCCGCCTTCGATGGTGTTGGCGACGGAGCGGAGGTACATGTACTTGATGCGGCCGCGCAGCGGGGGCTTCGGGCCGTCGGTCCTGGCATCGAGCTGGCCGTAGAGGCCCAGGACCTTCATGCCGGTGCGGTAGATGCGCTGGTTCAGCTCGGTGCCGTAGAGCTTGGCGACGGCGGCTTCGTGGCCGGGGGCGACGCCTTCCTTCGCCTGGATGGAGACGATCTTGAAGCTCATCATCTGGGCGACGCCGGCCTCGACGTAGCGCTCGACGAGCTCGTGGCGGATGGCCGGGTTATGCGCGAGGGTGCTCTGCCCGTTCGTGGCATTTTCGCGGGCGAACTTGATGAGGTCTTCGACGGCCTGGCGGGCGCCGACCGACCCGCCGATGTTGGAGCGCTCGAAGGAGAGGGTGGTCTGGGCGAGGTACCAGCCGCGGTTCTCCTCGCCGATGATGTTCTCGCGGGGAACGCGGACGTCCTCGAAGAAGACTTCGTTGAACTCGTGGGTGTAGGCGAGGTTGACGAGCGGGCGAACGGTGATGCCCGGGCTCTTCATATCGACGATGAAGTAGGTGATACCGCGGTGCTTGGGGGCATCGGGGTCGGTGCGTGCGAGGAGGATCATGTACCTGGCGAGGTGGCCGCCGGAGGTCCAAATCTTCTGGCCGTTGATGATGTAGTCGTCACCGTCGCGGACGGCGCGGGTCTGGAGGGCGGCGAGGTCTGAGCCGGCGCCGGGTTCGGAGTAGCCCTGGCACCAGATGTCTTCGCCGCTGAGGATCCCGGGGAGGTACTTCTTCTTTTGCTCTTCGGTGCCGTGGACGATGAGGGTGGGGCCAGCGAAGCCGACGGCGATGCCGCCGGGGCGCGGGAGGCGGGCCTCGGCGAGCTCCCAGTTGAAGATGAACTGCTGCATGACGGAGAGGCCGGCGCCGCCGTACTCCTTCGGCCAGGCGGGTGCGACCCAGCCGCGGGCGGCGAGGGCCTTCGTCCACTCTTTGCTGCCGCCGAAGAAGGCGCGTTCGCCGTCGTCGTCACGGATGCGGGCCTTGTGGCCCTCTTCTTCGATAAACTTGCGAACTTCGGCGCGGAACGCGGCCTCTTCCGGGGTGTCTCGGAAGTCCATGGAGCAACCTCTCGACTGTAGTGGCTCGATTGTACACGCGTGTCGAAAAACGGGCTGTGGGCGAGCGGGGAGCGGCTGGGGCAGTGAGCGGGTAGGATGTTCGGCATGCCGACGACTACGTTTACTCCCCCGACTCGTATCCTGATGGGCCCGGGCCCGAGCGGGGCGCATCCCCGCGTGCTGACAGCTATGACGCGGCCGCTGCTCGGCCACCTCGACCCGGATTTTCTCCGCGTGATGGACGGCTGCCGGGCGATGCTGCGGGAGGTGCTCCAGACGGAGAACGAGGTCACGCTCGCGACGCCGGGAACCGGCACCAGCGGGATGGAAGCCGCGGTGATGAATCTCGTGGAGCCGGGCGACCGGGTGGTGGTCGGCATCTGCGGGTACTTTGGGGAGCGGATTGCGCAGATGGCCGAGCGGGCCGGCGGCGAGGTCACGAGGGTGCAGTCGCCGTGGGGGCAGCCGGTCGATGCGGCGGTCGTCGAGGCCGCGGTGAAGGCGGCCGGCAACGTGAAGCTGCTCGCCATCGTGCACGCCGAGACATCGACGGGGGCGGAGACGCCGGTGGAGCCGTTCGCACGGATCGCCCGTGAGAACGGCGCCCTGCTGCTGGTGGACTGCGTGACGTCGCTGGGCGGCATGCCGGTGCGGGCCGACGCGTGGGGCGCCGATGCGGTGTATTCGGGGACGCAGAAGTGCCTGAGCGCGCCGCCGGGGGTGGCGCCGATCACGGTATCGGCGCGGGCGTGGGATGCGGTGCGCCGCCGGGAGACGCCGTGCAATACGTGGTACCTCGACCTGCAGCTCCTGGAGGCGTACTGGGACGAGCGGCGGACCTACCATCACACGGCGCCGATTTCGATGGTCTACGCGCTGCACGAGGCGCTGTCGCTGGTGCTCGAGGAGGGGCTGGAGACGCGCTGGGCCCGGCATGAGCGGAACGGGCGGGCGCTGCAGGCGGGGCTTGAGGCGATGGGGCTGACGCTGCACGCCCAGGCGGGCTACCGGCTGCCGGTGCTGACGACGGTCCGCATCCCCGTGGGGGTGGAGGACACGGCGGTGCGGGGTGCGCTGCTCCACCGCTACGGCATTGAGATTGGCGGCGGGCTCGGAGAGCTGAAGGGCCGGGTGTGGCGCATCGGACTGATGGGGGAGAGTTCGACGCCGGGGAACGTGCTCCTGCTGCTCAACGCGCTTGGGAAGCTGCTGCGGGAACAGGGGTTCAAGGCAGACATCCGGGCAGGGCTGGACGCGGCGACGGAGCGGCTCGGGGCGGGCTAGCCGCCAGCGGGCGTCGGCGGACGGCCAACGCCGAGGTAGCGGACACCGGCCGCTTCGACGGCGGTACGGTCGAGGGCGTTGCGGGCGTCGACGATGACGGGGGCGACCTGCGCCCAGTCGAGCCCGGCGTAGGCCCTGTGGTAGCTGTGGACGATGGCGGCATCGTAGCCGCGGAGCGGTTCGGCGGCGCGCTGAAAGCCGAGCGAGGCGACGCCATCGGGCGTGAGGAGGGGGTCGTGGCCTTCGACGACGGCGCCGAGGGCTTCGAGCTCGCGGCGGAGGTCGACGGCGTTGGTGTGGAAGGTGACGGCAACATCGGGCCGGAAGGTGAGGCCGAGCACGACGACGCGGCGGCCTTCGAGCCCGCCGAGGAGCGCGGCGAGGCGGCGGACGACGTAGCCTGGCATGGCGTCGTTAACGGCGCGGCCGAGCGCTGAGAGGGCGGAGGGGCCTTCGCCCTGCATGAGGAAGCGGGGGTAGACGGGGATGCAGTGGCCGCCGACGCCGGTGCCGGGGACGTGGATGTGGGAGTATGGCTGGGAGTTGGCCGCGCGGATGACCTCGGCGATATCGAGGCCGTGGACATCGGCGACCATGGCGAGCTCGTTGGCGAGGGCGATGTTGAGGTCGCGGTAGGCGCCCTCGGCGAGCTTCGAGAGCTCGGCGGCCTCGGCGCTGGAGAGGAGGAGGACCTCGCCGCCGAACGTCTGGCGGTAAAACTCAGCGGCGAGCCGGCCGCCTTCGGGGTCGATACCGCCAACCACCTTGGGGTACTTGGTCAGGTCTTCGATCACGCGGCCCATGAGGAGGCGCTCGGGGGAGAAGGCGACGTGGAGGTCAACGCCGAGCTTCCGTCCGCCGGCTTCGAGGCGGGGGGCGAGCACACGGCGAGTGGTTCCGACCGGGAGGGTGGTATCGAAGATGCAGAGGGCGCCGGGACGGAGGGCGGCAGCGACGTTGTCGACGGCGGCGAGCAGGTGGGAGAGGTCGGCGCGGCCGTCGGCGTCGACATCGACGCGCACGGCGAAGAGGACCACGTCGGCGTCGGCGACGCCGGCGGCGGTGTCGGTCGTTGCGCGGAATGAGCCATCGGCGATGGTCCGGGCGAGGAGTTCGCCGAGGCCTGCCTCATCGGGGAGCGGGTTTTGTGCCCGGTTGATCCGTTCGACGTGGGCGGCATCGATATCGCAGCCGGTGACGCGGTGGCCGCGGGAGGCGATGGTGACGGCGAGCGGGAGGCCGATGCGGCCGATGCCGACGACGGCGACGTTCATGGGAGGGTGGCGACCTCATCGAGGCTGACGGGGAGGCCGGTTTCGCCGGAGCGGACGAGCGCCTCGGCGACAGCGAGGGCAGCGATGCCGGCGCTGGCGGGCACCGGGGGCGGCCCGCCGGCGAGGATGGCGTCGCGGAAGGCCTCAAGTTCGACGCGGAGCGGCTCGCGGCTGGCGATGGGGTAGCGGGTCATCGGGCCCTCGGTCACCGAGGCGTAGACGCCTTCGCGGGCGGCGGCGGCGTAGTTCTCGTAGAAGCAGAGCACCTGGGCGGCGTAGTCGACGGTGAACATGCCGCGCTCGCAGAGGACGGTGAGCGAGCGCTCCTTCGTCGGGGTAAGCCAGTTGATATCGAGGAGGCCCATCGCGCCGCCGCGGAAGCGGAGCATGCCGGCGAAGAGGTCTTCGTTGCCGGTAGCGATGTGGGAGCGGGACTCGGCGTAGACGCGCTCGACCTCGTCGTCGAGGAGGTAGCGCATGATGTCGATGTCGTGCGGGCCGAGGTCGTGGATGACGCCGACGTCGCGGATGCGGTGGGGGAAGGGGCCAACGCGGCGGGCGCGGACCTGGAGGACGCGGCCGCCCTGGCCTTCGTCGAGGCGGCGCTTGAGTTCGCGGACGGCGGGATTGAAGCGCTCGATGTGGCCGACGGTGAGGAGGACCCCGGCGCGTTCTGCGGCGTCGGCGAGTCGGCGCGCGGCATCGAGGGTGGCGGCGATCGGTTTTTCGACGAGGACGTGGGCGCCGGCTTCGATGGCGGCCATTGCGACCTCTTCGTGGAGGCCGGTGGGGACGACGACGCAGACGAAATCGGGCCGGGTTTCGGCGAGGAGGGCCGCGGCTGTTTCGAAGCCGGGAATCGGGCGGCCCTGGACGGCCTTGCGGACCCGCTCGGCGTCGGGGTCGGCGACGGCGACGAGTTCGACGCCGGGGGTATCGGCGAGGACGCGGGCATGGTTTGCGCCCATGGACCCGAGCCCGATGACGGCTGCGCGGAGCGTTCGACTCACGGGTTCGAGGGTAGCGCGGGATGGGCGGAGGTGCACGGGCAGGTCAGCCGGGGTCAGCCGCGGAGGCGGTTGAGGGTGGCCGCGATGTACTCGACGTCCTCGGGTTCGAGGCCGGGATGGACGGGGAGGGAGAGGACCTGGGCGGCGGCCGCCTCGGCGACGGGGAAGGCGCCTTCGCCGAGGCCTAGCTCGCGGATGATCGGCTGCTGGTGGATGGGCACGGGGTAGTGGATGGCGGTGCCGATGCCAGCCTCCTGGAGCTGCTGCTGGAGGCGGTCGCGGTCGCGCGGCACGCGGATGGTGTACTGGTGGAAGACGTGGCGGTCGCCTTCGCGGACGCGGGGGGTTTCGAAACCGCGGATGAGGCTGCTGAGGTGCTCGGCGTTGGCAATGCGCGCGCGGGTCCAGCCTTCGAGCTGCTCAAGCTGGGCGAGCCCGATGGCGGCGTTGAGGTCCTGCATGCGCCAGTTCAGGCCGAAGAGGTCGTGCCGGTAGCGGACCTCCTGGCCGTGGTTGCGGATGATGCGGGCGCGGCGGGCGATTTCGTCGTCGTTGGTGGTGATCATGCCGCCTTCGCCGGTGGTCATGTTCTTCGTCGGGTAGAAGCTGAAGCAGCCGGTGCCAAAGGTGCCGACGCGGCGGCCGGCGTGTTCGGCGCCGTGCGCCTGGGCGGCGTCTTCGATGAGTGCGAGGGAGAAGTCCTCGGCAAGCTCGGCGAGTTCGCTGATCCGGGCCGGGTGGCCGTAGAGGTGGACGGGCAGGATGGCCTTCGTCCGCTCGGTGATGGCGTCTTCGACCTTCTCGGGGTCGAGGTTGAGGTCGAAGGGGTCGATATCGACGAAGACCGGGGTAGCGCCGCAGGCGATGATGCTGGTCGCGGTGGCGATGAAGCTGAAGGGGGTGGTGATGACCTCGTCGCCGGGGCCGACGCCGTGCGCCTGGAGTGCGACGACCAGGGCGGCGGTGCCGGAGTTGACGGCGATGGCGTGGCGGGCGCCGATGTAGGCAGCGAAGGCGCGCTCGAAGGCTTCGACGCGGGGGCCGGCAGCGAGCTGGCCGGAATCGAGCACCTCCATGACGGCGCGCTTTTCAGCTTCGCCGACGTGGGGGCGGGCGACGGGGATAAACGGGCGGGGAACGGTCGTCATGGGGACTCCGGGCCTGAGACTGGTTCGAGGATAGCGGGCGATTCGCCGGCGAGGCGGTAGCGGCGCCCGCAGGCGGGGCAGACGAGGTCGGCGCCCAGGGGGCGGGCGCAGACGCAGGCCCAGCCGACCTGGCGGGCGGGGTTCCCGGCAACAAGGGCGAAATCGGGGACGCTGCGGGTGACCACGGACCCGGCGGCGACGAGCGCCCAGCGGCCGATGACCAGGCCCGGGAGCACGACCGAGCGGGCGCCGATGGCTGCGCCGTAACAGATGCGGGAGCCGGAGAGCTCCCAGTCTGCGGCGGCCTTGAGGGTGCCGTCGGGGTTGATGGCGCGCGGGTAGCGGTCGTTGGTGAGGACGACTTCGGGGCCGATGAAGACGCCGTCCTCGAGGGTGTTGCCCTCGTAGACGCAGGAGTAGTTCTGAACCTTGCAGTTGGCGCCGACGGTGACATCGGCGCCGATGTAGACGCCTTTGCCAATGATGCAGCCGGGGCCGACGTCGGCGCGCTCGCGGACCTGGGCGTGGTGCCAGATGCTGGCGCCGGCGCCGATGCGGGCGGCGGGGGAAACCTCGGCGGTGGGGTGGATGCGCGGCGCAGTCACGACGGGAGGGCCTCGCTTTCGGGGGCGTCGGCGGCGGCATCGTCGCGGGAGAAGCGGCGGGCGACGAGGTGGATGCGGCGGCGAACTTCCTCGGGGTCGCCCCACATGACCTGCCGGATTTCGTCGATGAGCCGGAGGATTTCGCGCTCGGTGACTTCGACGGAGGCGGTGAGGCGCATGACTTTAGGGTGCGCGGTCGGCTGGAGGTGTTCGAAGTCGGCGACGAGCTCTTCGCGGAGCTTTTCGCCGGGGCGCGGGCCGGTGAAGACGACCTGGATATCCTGGCCGGGGCGAAGCCCGCGCAGGCGGATCATCCGCTCGGCGAGTTCGAGGATGTTGATCTCCTCGCCCATGTCGAGCATGTAGATATCGCCGCGGCCGCCGAAGGTGCCGGCCTGGATGACGAGGGAGACGGCCTCGGGGATGGAGATGAAGTAGCGCTGCATCTCGGGGTGCATGACGGTGACGGGACCGCCGCGCTCTATCTGCTTCATGAAGGTGGGGACGACGGAGCCGCGGGAGCCCATGACGTTCCCGAAGCGGACGGCCGCGAAGCGGGTGTGCGTGGATTCGCGGGCAAGGGCGATGACAAGGAGCTCGGCGATGCGCTTGGTGGCGCCCATGACGCTGCTGGGCCGGACCGCCTTGTCGGTTGAGATGAGGACGAAGGTGCCGACCTGGAATTCGCGGGCGGCGCTGGCGCAGTAGAGGGTGCCGAGCACATTGACGCGGAAGGCTTCGGCGGGGTGCTCTTCCATGAGCGGGACGTGCTTGAGGGCTGCGGCGTGGTAGACGAGGTCGGGCCGGGTGCGGGCGAAGATTTCGCGGACGCGGGGCTCATCGGTGACACTGGCAACCCAGAGGCGGATGGCCGTCTCGGGAGAGACGCCGGCGAGCTCGAGGGAGAGGTCGTGCAGGCCGGTTTCGTTGTTGTCGAGGAGGTGGAGCTCGCGCGGACGGAAGGTGAGGACCTGGCGGCAGAGTTCGGAGCCGATGGAGCCGGCCGCGCCGGTAACGAGGACGACGCGGTCGCGGACGGACTGGCTGCAGGCGGCGAAATCGACCTGAACCGGTTCGCGGCCGAGGAGGTCGTCGAGGGTGATTTCGCGCAGGGTGTCGTGGCCGTGGCCGAGGACCCAGTTATCGACGCCGGGGACCATGCGGACGGGAATGTTGAGCCGCTGGCAGGTGCCGACGATCTGGCGGACGAGCTGGCCGCTGGGCCGGTCGAGCGCGATGGCGACGATTTCGGCGTCCATGCGCTCGAGGACGTGCTCGAGTTCGGCGATGGTGCCGTGGACCTTGAGGCCGTGGATGCGGTGATGGAGGAGCTTTTCGTCGTCGTCGACGAACCCGACGGGCTGGTAGGGGAGCGAAGGGTTGGCCTGCAGTTCGCGGGCGAGGAGCTGGCCGGTATGGCCGGCGCCAACGATGAGGAGGCGGCGTTCGCCGGTATCGACCCAGGGGAGGCGGACCAGCAGGCGGGTGCGCATCTTGACGACGGCCATCCCCGGGAAGACGAGGGCGCCAGCGATGAGGATGACGGAGAGGGGGAGGAGCCGTTCTTCGAGCCAGAAATTGATGCCGAAGAGCAGCAGGGTGACGAGCAGAACCGGCCGGAAGAGGCCGATGATGTCGCCGATGCTGCCGTAGGCCCAAACGGTGCGGTAGACACCGAAGACGAAGTTGCCGAACACGTAGGCGGCGGCGATGAGCGGGAAGACGCGGAGGACGAATTCGGCGTTGCGGCGGGGCACCTCGGCATCGAAGCGGAGGAGCATCGCGCAGGCGAGGGCGGCGCCGACAACGAGAACATCGAGAGCGACCGCCAGGAGGGTGGCCAGCGGGTCGCCGGGGGCGAGCCGGCGGAGGGCGGCGAGGGGACCGGCGTGGCGGTTCATCGGGCGCCGCTCCCCTTGAGGACTGCGAGGAGGGTCTTCAGGAGGATGGCGATATCGCCGCGGAGGGAGTGGTTATCCACGTAGGCGAGATCGTAGGTAATCGTTTCGTCATAGGTCAAATCCGAGCGGCCGTTAAGCTGAGCGAGCCCGGCGATGCCGGGGAGGACGTCGTGGCGGCGGTGGTAGTGGGCCGGGTACTGGGCGACGATTTCCGGGATCTCGGGCCGGGGACCGACGAGGCTCATTTCGCCCTTGAGCACGTTGATGAGGTTGGGGAGCTCATCGATCGAGGTCTTGCGGAAGAAGGCGCCGAGGCGGGTGATGCGGGGATTGGGTTGATCCGGGGGTGAGAAGACGAAGGTGCGAAAGTCGTCGATGACGTAGCGGTCTTCCTTTCCGGGACGGGCGTGACGCATAGTGCGGAGCTTATACATCGTGAACAGCCTGCCGTGGAGGCCGATGCGCTGCTGGAGGAAGAAGGGATTGCCGCCGAGGTCGATGGCGAGGAGGAGGGCGGCGAGGAGCATGATGGGCACCCAGACCGGGGCGGTGACGAGCACGAGGGTGACATCGAACAGGCGTTTGCCCACGGTTTCAGCCTATCCCCGGGCGGGGCTACGGGCACGAGGAGCGCGGGCGTTTCCGTTCGCTACCGGTGAAGGAGGACAACGGCGATGGCGGCCATCGCCTCGCCGCGGCCGACGGCATCGAGCCCTTCGCCGGACTTGGCTTTGACGCTGACGGCGCCTGTTTCGATGCCGGCAATCTCGGCGATCCGCTCGCGGATGTGAGGGATGTACGGGGCAAGCCGGGGCCGCTCGGCCCGGACGGTGGCGTCGATGTTGCCGAGGGTCCATCCGGCTTCGCGGGCGAGGCGGAGGGCGGTGCGGAGGAAGTCGGCGCTGTCGGCGTGGGCGTAGCGGGGGTCGCTCGGAGGGAAGTAGGCGCCGATATCGCCGAGGGCGGCAGCGCCAAGGACGGCGTCGGTGATGGCGTGGAGGAGGACATCGGCGTCGGAGTGGCCGCGCAGGCCGGGGCCCTCTTCGATAATGACGCCTCCGAGGACGAGCGTGCGGCCGTCGTCGACGGGGTGGAGGTCTTCGCCGATGCCGACCCGGATGTTCACCGGGCGGCCTCCCGGGCGGCGAGGAGGCGGGCGGCGAGGTCGAGGTCGAGCGGGCGGGTGACCTTGAGGTTGTCGTAGGAGCCTTCGACGACGGCGCATTCAAGGCCGAGGCGGCTGAGCATGGCGGCGTCGTCGGTTTCGTCGTTGTCGGACATGGCGGCGGCATCGAGCCAGGCCTGGCGGAGGACGACCTGCGGCGTCTGGGCGGCCCAGAGGAGGGAGCGGTCGGGGTGGCCGACGATACGGCCGCCGCGGACCTCCTTGATGGTGTCGGTGACGGGCACTGCGGCGATGGCGCCGGGGAGCCCCTGGGCGGCTTCGATGGTCCGCTCGATGAGCGCGGGCGTGACCAGCGGCCGGGCGCCGTCGTGGATGGCGACGTAGCGGCTGGAGCAGGTGCGGAGGCCGGCCTCGACGCTGTCGCGGCGGCGGGCGCCCCCGGCCACGACGCGGAAGCAGACGCGGGGACACCAGGTCCGGGCAAGTTCCTCGAATTCGGCTTCGCGGCCGGGCGCGGCGACGACGACGAGGCAGCCGAGGCCGCGGACGGCCTCGAAGGCGGCGAGCGACCAGGCGATGAGCGGGCGCCCGGCGAGGTCGGCGGTGAGCTTGTCGGCGCTGCCGAAGCGGGTGGAGGCGCCGGCGGCGACGATAACGGCATCGGTCGGCACGTCCTTGAGTATCGCCGACCGGCGGCCAGGGGTCAGCCCGGGGCGTGCTATGGATGGGGGGCGCCGGCTGCTACGATGGGATCTTGCCTGCGGTGCTGCTCACCCACTGCATGGAGGATTGTTTGATGGCAACGGTTGCAATCGACGGACTGCTCGCGCGGGTTTCGAAGCCCTCGCGGTACACGGGCGGCGAGTGGAACAGCGTGGTGAAGGACTGGGAGTCGACGAACGTCCGGATTGCGCTGGCCTACCCCGACGCCTACGACATCGGGATGTCGAACATGGGGCTCGGCATCCTGTACGACATCCTGAACCGAATTGAGGATGTGGCCTGCGAGCGGGTCTTCGCACCATGGGACGACATGGAGGCGGAGATGCGGCGAGACGGGGTTCCGCTCTGGAGCCTCGAGACGCGGCATCCGCTGCGCGAGTTCGACCTGGTGGGGTTCACGTTCCAGTACGAGATGACGTACACGAACGTGCTGAACATGCTGGACCTCGCCGGGATCCCGGTGCTTTCGCGGGAGCGGACGGACGAGGACCCGATCGTGATTGCTGGCGGGAGCGGGGCGTTCAACCCGGAGCCGATGGCGCTGTTCATCGACGCGTTCGTGCTCGGGGAAGGCGAAGAGGTGGTGGTCGAGCTGACAGACCTGGTGCGGAACTGGAAGCGGGAAGGGGCGCCGCGGGAGCGGCGGCTCCGCGACCTGCTTCGGGTTCCGGGGGTTTACGTGCCGGCGTTCTACGAGGCGCGGTATGACGATGCCGGGCATTTCCTTGCGCTGGAGCCGACGGTGCCCGAAGCGCCGCGGGTCATCCGGCGGCGGATCGTGGAGAAGCTGCCGCAGCCGCTGGTGAAGCCGATCGTGCCATTCCTGCAGACGGTGCACGACCGTGCCGCGGTCGAGATCCAGCGGGGCTGCACGCAGGGGTGCCGGTTCTGCCAGGCGGGGATGATCTACCGGCCGACGCGGGAGCGTTCGCCGGAGGAGGTGGTTCAGGCGGCGGCGGACCTAATGGCGAACACCGGGTACGACGAGCTGTCGCTCCTTTCGCTGAGCACGACGGACCACAGCGAGATTGTGCCGATGGTGCAGATGCTCACCGAGCGGTTCCCGAACCTGAAGGTGAGCCTGCCGAGCACGCGGGTCGACACGTTCTCGGTCGACGTGGCGAACGCGATTGCGAAGGGGAAGAAGCACACCCTGACGCTGGCCCCTGAGGCGGGCTCGCAGCGGCTGCGGAACGCGATCAACAAGCTCGTGAGCGATGCGGACCTGCTGGGCGCCGCCGAGAACGCGTTCCAGCGGGGCTGGACGGGCATCAAGATGTACTTCATGGTGGGCCTGCCGACGGAGACGATGGAGGACGTGGCGGGGATTGTGGAGCTGGGGAAGCAGGTGAAGGCGATCGGGAAGAAGTACGTCGGCGGGCGCGCGCGGGTGCGGGTGAGCACGAGCAACCTGGTGCCGAAGCCGCACACGCCGTTCCAGTGGGCGCGGCAGGATACGGCCGAAGAGCTGCAGCCGAAGCACTTCCTGCTGAAGGACGGCTGCCGGGCCGCCGGTGTGGAGTTCAGCTGGAACGACCCGCGGGACAGCTTCATCGAGGCCGTGCTTTCGCGGGGCGACCGCCGGGTCTCGGAGGCGGTCTACGAGGCGTGGCGCCGGGGCGCGAAGTTCGACGCCTGGAGCGAGCACTTCAGGTTCGAGACCTGGCAGGCCGCCTTTGCCGCGGTCGGGGTCGACCCGGCGTGGTTCGCGCACCGAGAGTGGGATACGCGCGAGCCGCTGCCCTGGGACCATATCGACTGCGGGGTGACGAAGGCGTACCTGCGGGGGCAGTGGCAGGCGGTGCATTCGACGAAGACGGTGGGCGACTGCCACCACGGTGCGTGCAACGTCTGCGGGATGCAGAACTTCGATGCGCTGCGGGGGGAGAAGGGCGTTGCGGATTGCGTGGTGAAGGTGGGGAAGCTGGCGGAGCTGCGCCGCGGCGCCCGGAAGTACGAAGGGGAGCTCCTGGAGCTCGTGTAGCGCGGGCTGCCCGGGCGCAGGATGAGAGGGGGCGGGGCCGAATGGCCCCGCCCCCTGGTGTGTGGGTGCGGCGGTGGGACGGGACCGGACTTACTCCTCGTCTTCGTCGGAGTCGGCGCCGATGAGCATGTCGTCATCGTCGTCGCCGAAGTCGTCCTCGTCCTCGAGGAGCCCGACGGCGGAGCGGCGCTGGCGGGAGCCGGCTTCACGCTCGGCGAGGCGGCGCTCGAGCTCGTACTCCTCTTCGAGGAGGAGGGCCTCGGGGACGTCGAGGTCGCCGAAGGTTTCGCGCTTCGGCACGACGATCTCGGCGCGGGCCGGGATGAGCTTGCCGATGATGACGTTCTCCTTCAGGCCCTGGAGCCGGTCGACTGCGCCTTCGATGGCGGCGTTGGTGAGGACGCGGGTGGTTTCCTGGAAGGAGGCGGCCGCGAGCCAGCTATCGGTATTGAGGGAGGCCTTGGTGACGCCGAGGAGGACGGGGGTCGCGGTCGCGGGTTCGCCGCCTTCGGCGATGATCTGGTTGTTGATCTCGTCGAACTTGCGGCGGTCGACGAGGTCGCCGGGGAGGAGGCCGGTGTCGCCGGGGTGGTCGACCTTGACGCGGCGGAGCATCTGCCGGGTGATGACCTCGATGTGCTTATCGTTGATGTTGACGCCCTGGGACTTATAGACCTTCTGCACTTCCTCGACCATGTACTTGCGGACGGCATCGCGGCCCTGGATGTGGAGGATGTGCTGCGGGTTCTTGGCGCCTTCGGTGAGCTGGTCGCCGGCGTAGACCATTTGGCCGTCTTCGACGAGGAGGCGGGCAGCGGCCGGGATCGGGTACTCGCGCTCTTCGCGGTCTTCGTAGACGACCTGGACCTTGTTTTTGCCGACGACGCGGACGGTGCCGCCGATGCGGGAGATGATGGGCTGGGCGGGAAGGTCAGCGTTCTTCGGGGCGGGGGCCTGGGCGAGGGTCGCGCCGGCGACGATCCGTTCGCCGTCCTGGACCAGGAGTTCGGCCTTCGCGGGGATGTCGTACTCCTCGACGAGGGTGTCGACGTTGGTCACGCGGACGATGCGGCGGTCGTTCTCGACGACGACATCAACGACGCCGTCGATTTCGCTGATGATCGCCTCGCCCTTCGGCGCCCGGGCTTCGAAGAGCTCTTCGACGCGGGGGAGACCGCTGGTGATGTCGGTCTGGGATGCGACACCGCCGGTGTGAAAGGTGCGCATGGTGAGCTGGGTGCCAGGCTCGCCGATGGACTGGGCAGCGATGATGCCGACGGCGGTCCGGAGCTTGACCAGCTCGCCGCGGGCGAGGTCGCGGCCGTAGCAGAGCTGGCAGAGGCCGCGCTCGGCCTCGCACGACATGGGCGTGCGGACGAAGACGCGGCGGATGCCGCGGCGGTCGATCTCATCGGCGACGGCCTCGGTGATCTCCTCGTTGCGGCGGCAGAGGACTTCGCCGGTAGCCTCGTCGACGATGTCGATGGC
The DNA here is from genome assembly GCF_008838325.1 of Tepidiforma bonchosmolovskayae. Classification (GTDB taxonomy): domain Bacteria; phylum Chloroflexota; class Dehalococcoidia; order Tepidiformales; family Tepidiformaceae; genus Tepidiforma; species Tepidiforma bonchosmolovskayae. The sequence continues at coordinate 476,398 of NZ_CP042829.1, forward strand.
GGCGTAGCGGCCGACGATGCGGGCGCGGAGGGGTTCGAGGTCGTCGCGGCCGTCGGCTTCAATCCAGAGGCCGGCCGAGGTGCCGCAGTCTTCCTCAAGGATGATGACGTCCTGTGCGACGTCGATGAGGCGGCGGGTGAGGTAGCCGGAGTCGGCGGTGCGGAGGGCGGTATCGGCGAGACCCTTGCGGGCGCCGTGGGTGGAGATGAAGTACTCGAGGACGGAGAGGCCTTCGCGGAAGGAGCCGCGGATGGGGAGTTCGATGACCTTGCCGTTGGGGTCGGCCATGAGGCCGCGCATGCCGGCCATCTGGCGGATCTGGGTGATATTGCCCTTGGTGCCGGAGGAGGCCATGTAGTTGAGGGAGCCGTACTCCGACATGTGCTCCTTGATGGTTTTCTCGATCTTCTCGGTCGTTTCCTGCCAGATTTCGACGGTGCCCTGGTAGCGCTCCTCATCGGTGATGAGGCCCATCTGGTACTGCTCCATGAGGGCGTCGACCTTGCGGTCAGCCTCAGCGAGGAGTTCGGCCTTGTTCTTGGGCACCTGGATTTCGTGGACGGCGATGGTGATGCCGGAGAGGGTGGCGTAATGGAAGCCGACCGCCTTGATCCGGTCGACGATTTCGCCGGTGCGTTCGCCGCCGAGGGTGCGGTAGCACATGGCGACGACCTTGCGGAGGTTCGGCCGGTCCATGGTCTGGTTCTGGAACGGGAGTTCCTCGGGCAGGACCTCGTTGAAGAGGATGCGGCCGACGGACGTTTCGATGACATGCGTGCCGCGGGTGCCGTCGGGGCGGGCAGGCGGCTCGGTGACGACGCCGCCGTCGCCCATAACGGCGCGGTCGGTGCGGACCCGGATGGGAGCCCGCATGTCGATGATGCCCAGGTCGTAGGCGAGGCGGGCTTCCTCGAAGGAGCCGTAGAGGCCCTGGACAGGGCGGCCGTTTTCTTCGCGGTAGGCGCCGCGGGCGTTCCGGTCGATGTCGGTCATGTAGTAGCAGCCGAGGACCATGTCGAGCGAGGGCGCGACGATGGGGTCACCGCTGGCCGGCGAGAGGAGGTTTTTGGTGGACATGAGGACCTGGGTGGCCTCGGCGACGGCTTCGCGGCTGAGCGGGACGTGGACTGCCATCTGGTCGCCGTCGAAGTCGGCGTTAAAGGCGGCGCACACGAGCGGATGGAGCTGGATGGCGGAGCCTTCGATGAGGACGGGCATGAAGGCCTGGATGCCTAGCCGGTGAAGCGTGGGCGCCCGATTGAGGAGGACCGGGCGGTTGCGGATGACTTCATCGAGGACGTCCCAGACCTCGGGGCGGGCGCGTTCGACGATGCGCTTGGCGCTCTTGATGTTGTGGGCGAGGCCCTTGGCCACGAGCGAGTGCATGACGAAGGGCTTGAAGAGCTCGAGTGCCATGCGCTTGGGGAGGCCGCACTGGTGCAGCTTGAGTTCGGGGCCGACCACAATGACGGAGCGGCCGGAGTAGTCGACGCGCTTGCCGAGGAGGTTCTGGCGGAAGCGGCCCTGCTTGCCCTTGAGCATGTCGGAGAGGCTCTTGAGCTTGTGGTTGCCGGAGCCTGAGACGGCGCGGCCGCGGCGGCCGTTATCGATGAGCGAGTCGACCGCCTCCTGGAGCATCCGCTTTTCGTTGCGGATGATGATCTCGGGCGCGCCGAGGTCGAGGAGGCGCTTGAGGCGGTTGTTTCGGTTGATCACGCGCCGGTAGAGGTCGTTGAGGTCGCTGGTTGCGAAGCGGCCGCCATCGAGCTGGACCATCGGGCGGAGGTCCGGCGGGAGGACGGGGAGGACCTGGAAGATCATCCATTCAGGGCGGTTGCCCGAGTTGCGGAGGGCCTCAACGACGTTCAGGCGCTTGGTAGCCTTCTTCCGGCGCATGCCGGAGGCGACGAGGATTTCCTGCTTGAGCTTGGCGCGCAGGGCATCGAGGTCGAGCCGCTGGAGGACGTGGAGGACGGCCTCGGCGCCCATGGCGGCCTTGAAGACGTGCCCGAACATTTCCGAGAGCTCGCGGTAGCGGTTCTCGGTGAGGAGCACGATTTCGTCGTCGCGGACGGGGTCGCGGAGGGATTCGAGGTCGCGGAGGCGCTCTTTGAACTGTTCCTCGACCTCTTCGCGGATGGCGCGCTCCTTCTGCTGGAGGGGGTGGAGTTCGTCGTAGAGGGCCTGCTTGGCGTCTTCGAGGGCGGTATCGGCGAGGAGCGATTCCTGCTCCTTGAGCTTCGCGGTCTCCTTGTCGAAGGCTTCGAGCTTCTTGCGGCCTTCGCGTTCGACTTTGCCGACCTGGGCTGCGGTGACCTTGACGCCGGCCTCAAGGATGACGTCTCCGAGAATTTCGATGGGGGCCTCGAGGGTGCCGCCTTTTGCGGCGCTGACGGTTTCGACGGCGCGGAGGACGGCGGCCTCGAGGGCATCGCGGGAGACCTTCCGTTCGGCCTCGATCTGGGCCTGGCGCTCAGCGACTTTCGCCTGGAGCTCGCGGTTTGCGGCTTCGAGCTGGGCTTCGAGCTGCTCACGCTTCGGGCGGATGTCGGCGAGGCGCTCGGCGAGGAGCTCGTCGAGTTCGCGCTGGAGGCGGCGGATCTCGGCGTTCTTCGCCTCTTCGTCGACCTCGGTGATCATGTACTGCGCGAAGTAGAGGACGCGCTCGAGGTTGCGGGGAGAGATATCGAGGAGGAGGCCGAGCTTGGAGGGCGTTCCCTTGACGAACCAGATGTGGCTGACAGGGCTGGCGAGCTCGATGTGGCCCATGCGCTCGCGGCGGACCTTGGCGCGGGCGACTTCGACGCCGCACTTATCGCAGATGATGCCCTTGTAGCGGACGCGCTTGTATTTGCCGCAGTAGCACTCGAAGTCCTTGGTGGGGCCGAAGATGCGCTCGCAGAAGAGGCCGTCCTTTTCGGGCTTGAGGGTGCGGTAGTTGATGGTTTCCGGCTTGGTGACTTCCCCGTAGCTCCAGGAGCGAATCTGTTCGGGGCTGGCCAGGGCGATCCGCACCTGGTTGAAGTCATTCACCTCGAGCATTGAAGAAATCCTCCTCGCGTTCGAAACCGGTCAGGTTGAGGCCGAGCTCGGGCAGGTCGTTGGCGGAGTCGTCGATGAAGGAGACGGAGCTGCCTTCGTCGTTGGAGACCTCGACGGCGAGGCCGAGGCTCTGGAGTTCTTTGACGAGGACCTTGAAGGACTCAGGGACGCCCGGTTCGAGGACGTCCTCGCCCTTGACGATGGCCTCGTAGGTTTTGACGCGTCCGACGACGTCGTCGGATTTGACGGTGAGGAGCTCCTGGAGGATGTGGGCGGCACCGTAGGCTTCGAGGGCCCAGACCTCCATTTCGCCGAAGCGCTGGCCGCCGAACTGGGCCTTGCCGCCCAGGGGCTGCTGGGTGATGAGGCTGTAGGGGCCGGTGCTGCGGGCGTGGATTTTGTCTTCGACGAGGTGGATGAGCTTGAGCATGTAGATGTAGCCGACGGTGACCGGCTGGTCGAAGGGTTCGCCGGTGCGGCCGTCGTAGAGGCGCATCTTGCCGAAGAGGGGCGGCGGCACGTTGGTGTCGCGGTAGACCTCTTTGGCGAGCTCATCGAGCTCCTCGCGGGAGTAGCGGCCGGGCTCGATGGGGGGCTGGCCGGTTTCTTTGCGGTGGCGGTTGAGCCAGATTTCGAGGCAGGCGCGGGCGGGTGCCCCGTCCTCCGGGCTGGTGTAAATGGCGTCGGGGTCGTAGCCCTGCTCGGCGATCCAGGCCTTGAGGCGTTCGGGGTCGAAGCCGCGGTCGCGGGGGTCGACGTAGTAGTAGGCGCCGGCCTCGTGGGCCATCCAGGCGAGGGCGAGGGCGTCATCGATCTCGTAGTCGCGGGCGCCATCGAAGACCGGGCTGATCGCGCGGAACCCGAGGGTATTGGCGGCCCAGCCGAGGTGGGTTTCGAGGACCTGCCCGATGTTCATGCGGCTGGGGACACCGATGGGATTGAGGATGATATCGACCGGGGTGCCGTCTTCGAGGTAGGGCATGTCCTCGCGGGGGAGGATGCGGCTGATGACGCCCTTATTGCCGTGGCGGCCGGCCATCTTGTCGCCCTCGGAGATTTTGCGGCGCTGGGCGATGGAGACGCGCACGAGCTTGTTGACGCCGGCGGGCAGGCCATCGTGGTTGTTGCGGTCGAAGACCTTGACGTCGATGACCTTGCCGCGCTCGCCGTGGGGGACGCGGAGGGAGGTGTCCTTCGTTTCGCGGGCTTTTTCGCCGAAGATGGCGCGGAGCAGCTTTTCTTCGGCGGTGAGTTCGGTTTCGCCCTTGGGAGTGACCTTGCCCACGAGGATGTCACCTTCGCGGACTTCGGCGCCGATGCGGATGATGCCGTCTTCGTCGAGCTGGGCGAGGGCGTCGTCGCCGACGTTGGGAATGTCGCGGGTGATTTCTTCGTCGCCGAGCTTGGTCTGGCGGGCTTCGACCTCGTGCTTCTCGATGTGGATGGAGGTGAACTTGTCTTCGCGGACGAGGTTTTCGGAGAGGATGATGGCGTCCTCGAAGTTGTAGCCCTCCCAGCTCATGAAGGCGCAGAGGATGTTCTGGCCGAGCGCGAGGTCGCCGCCCTGGGTGCTGGAGCTATCGATGATGGGCTGGCCGGCGGCGACGCGTTCGCCGCGGAAGACGATCGGCCGCTGGTTGAGGCAGGTGCCCTGGTTGGAGCGGGTGAACTTGGTGAGGCGGTAGGTGCGGCAGGCACCGCCGTCGTCGGTATTCAGGGCAGGGTCGTCGTAGCGGATTTTGATGTGGGTGCCGGTGGCTTCGAGGACTTCGCCGGGGCCATCGGCGAGGATGACGTGGCCGGAGTCGACAGCGGCGCGGCGCTCCATGCCGGTGCCGACGAGCGGCACCTCGGGACGGACGAGGGGGACGGCCTGCCGCTGCATGTTGGCGCCCATGAGCGCGCGGTTTGCGTCGTCGTGCTCGAGGAAGGGGATGAGCGCGGAAGCGACGGAGACCATCTGCTTGGGGGAGACGTCGATGTAGTCGACCTCGATGGGCGGGACGGTCATGAACTTTTCGAAGAGGCGGATTTCGACGCGCTCATCGATGAAGTGGCCGTCGTTGTCGATGCGGGTGTTGGCCTGGCCGACCTTGAACTTGTCCTCTTCGTCGGCGGTGAGGTAGACGATCTCGTTCGAGACCCACGGCTGGATCGCCACCGTTCGGCCGGCGGCGGCGAGCTTCTCGGCGAGGGCGGCATCGATGCGCGTGCCGCGGGGCGCGATGACATTGCCGTCGCGGTCGAGGGCGTCTTCGCGGAGGATGCGGCCGACGAGGTTCGGGTTATCGGAGACCATTTCGCGGTAGACGCGGCGGTAGGGGGTCTCGATGAAGCCGAACTTATTCAGCCGGGCGTAGGTCGCGAGGGACCCGATGAGGCCGATGTTCGGGCCTTCGGGGGTTTCGATGGGGCAGATGCGGCCGTAGTGGCTGTGGTGGACGTCGCGGACGTCGAAGCCGGCCCGGTCGCGGGAGAGGCCGCCGGGGCCGAGCGCTGAGAGGCGGCGCTTGTGGTTGAGCTCGGAGAGCGGGTTCGTCTGGTCCATGAACTGGGAGAGCTGGCTGCCGCCGAAGAACTCCTTCATGGCCGCGACGACGGGCCGGATGTTGATGAGGGCGCTGGGGGTTGCCTCTTCGGGGTCGGTGATGGTCATCCGTTCGCGGACAACGCGCTCCATGCGGAGGAGGCCGACCCGGAACTGCTGCTGGATCAGTTCGCCGACTGCGCGGACGCGGCGGTTGCCGAGGTGGTCGATATCGTCGTGGTGGCCGCGGCCGTTGTTGATGTTGATCTGCTCGCGGATGATGGCGACGAGGTCGTAGGGGCGGAGCCAGCGCTGGTCGGTGGGGTCTTCGAGCTCGAGGCGCTTGTTGAGCTTGTGGCGGCCGACCCGGCCGAGGTCGTAGCGGCGGGGGTCGAAGAAGAGCTGCTTGAGGAGGTTGCGGGCGTTGTCGGTTGTGGGCGGGTCGCCGGGGCGGATTTTGCGGTAGAAATCGAGCAGGGCGTCGTGCTTGTTCTGGACGCCGGGGTCGCGCGGCTCTTTTTCGAGGGTAGCGCGGACATACTGGCGGATATCGCTCGTGTCGACGGCCTCGAACATGGCGAGGATGCGTTCGGCGGTGCCGAGCTCCTGTTCGAGGTCGCGGAGGGCGGCTTCGCGGGCACGCTCATCACCGGAATCGACGGCCTTCCAGTACTTTTCGAAGCGGGGGTTGTCGCGGTCGCCGGGGACGAGGCCGGGGACGTCGATGGCGCGGATGAAGGTGGTGACGGGGACCTTGCGCTTCCGGTCGACTTTGACGTAGAGGACGTCGCGGTTCGAGGTTTCGAATTCGAGCCAGGCACCGCGTGCGGGGATGAGCTTGCCGTGGCAGAGGCGCTTGCCGGTGGCCTGGTCGGTTTCGATGGTGTAGTAAACGCCGGGGGAGCGGACGAGCTGGGAGACGACGACGCGCTCGGCGCCGTTGATGATGAAGGTGCCCCGGTCGGTCATGAGGGGGAAGTCGCCGAAGAAGAGGCGCTGTTCTTTGATTTCGCCGGATTCTTTGACGCGGAGCTCGACATCGACGAAGAGGGGGGCGGCGTAGGTCATGTCGCGCTCCCGGCACTCTTCCATGGAGGCCTTGGGGGCGCGCAGTTCGTAGTCGCCGAAGATGAGGTCCATCCGGCTGCCGGTGAAGTCCTGGATGGGGGAGAGCTCATCGAACAGCTCGCGGAGGCCTTCGCGGAGGAACCAGTCGAAGGAATCGAGCTGGATGCGGATGAGGTTGGGGAGCTCTAGGACGTCTGGGATGCGGCCGTACGTTTTGACGGTGAGCGGGGCAATGGTGCCCCCCGGGACCACGTCGCGCGTTGTGGTCATCCTGTGGCAACTCCTTCAGGACCTGGGTGCGGGGAAACGAGAGAGACAGAACAGTACAAGCGGCAAGTGGTGGGGAAATCGATGGGCATAGCGGCGCCCAAGTAATGGTAAGGGGAACCGAAGGGCGAGTCAACGCCCGGGGCGCGCTGAACGCACAACGCGACCACCAACTTGATGGCCGAAAGCGTGAATTTCCCAAGGACCGAGGCTCCGGGGAGCCACGTCTGCGAAGACGTGTGGCGTCAAAATCGCTCGCTGTCCAGCGTGCTATGTCACCTGTGGGCAGTGGCAGGCGAAAGTCCCGGGTACTGAGGCCGGGTACTGAGTACACTGAGTACTGAGGGCAGCCGGCACCGGGGCAGTGGGGGAAGTCGGGCATCGCTGGGGGCTGCGCTCGTAGCAGTGCGTCCGGGGACAATGCTGCGATGGCTCGAATCACTGGCGATGATCTCCCGGCGGCGGTGCGTAGCCATGCTCAGGCGGTCGGGGCGGTGCATTGGCTCGAAGCGCTACCCGAAACGGTGGCCCACCTCGAGGCTGAGTGGGGGATGGCGGTTGGTCGGGTGTTGCCGGGCGGGAGTGAGGCCCTGGTCGCGGAGGTCAGGCTCGACGATGGCACGCCCGCAGTACTGAAGCTGCTCTTGCCGACGGGCGGCACGGTCGGCGGGCACGAGATCACGGCTCTCCGCCTGGCGCGCGGAGAGGGCGCCGCCCTGCTGCTTCGCGCCGATGCCTCACGAAACGCCATGCTGCTCGAACGGCTCGGTGAACCCCTCGGGGCCAGCTCGCTGACACCGGTGGAGCGCCGCACAGAGCTTTGCGCCGCGGCGACGCGCTTCTGGCGACAGGTCCCTGATACCTCCTTCCCGACTGGCGCGGAGAAGGGGCGCTGGCTCATCGACTTCGTCCGGAGCACGTGGGCCGAGCTGGGAGAACCGTGCTCGGCGCGGGCGGTGAGCTTCGCAATCGCGTGCGTCGAGCGGCGAATCGCCGCCCACGACGCGGGACGCGCGGTGCTCGTGCATGGCGATATTCACGAGTGGAACGCGCTGGCGAGCAAGTCCGGGTACAGCTCATCGACCCTGACGGCCTGTTCGCCGAGGCGGAGTACGACCTCGGCGTGATCATGCGGCAGGACTCCGTGCACAAAGCGCAGGCTTCGGCGCGCTGGCTTGCTGACCGCACTGGCCGGGACGCAGCGGCGATCCTCGATTGGGCGACGATCGAGCGCCTCGCGACGGCTCTCCACTGCACCCGCCTCGACCTCCAGCCCACCGGCCGCACCCTGCTACAGGCCGCCGAGTTGGCTGCGGAAACCGGGGAGTAGGCGCGGCTTCGCGGTAACCCCAGTAGTTGTTGGCTGCGGCGATCGTCGCGAACTCAAGGGCGACGACGTGGCCGGCGGCGGTGAGGGAGTCGGCGTTGCAGGCGTAGGCGGAGCGCAGGGCCGAGCGCATCTCGTCGTCGGGCTACATCGCCTTGATGGTCAGGCGCGCCATGCGGATGGCGAGTTCGCGGACGGACTCGGGACCCGGGGTGATAAGGGAGTTTTCGGGGACGAGCAGGGCATGCGACCTTCTTTCATGGTTGGTGAGCCATTGTTGGCATTCCAGCTAGAGGGTTGCAACAGGCGACGCGCCGAGCGCATGTCGCGGTTCCAGCGCATGAAGAGCGCGGGGAACGAGGATGTAGGCGACGAGCAGCACTGGCTGGCCTAGGTGTTCCCGGCCTGCTCCGACGAGATGAGCTGCCAGTTTCCGGACGTGTCCTTCTCAAACACGAGGTGGAAGATGTAGTCGCTCCCGGCCACGCCGACGTTCACCTCGAAGCGCTGGCCCTGGTCCGACTCGCGGGTGTGGCACCACTCAGGGGTGTCGCCGCGCGGCTTCCATTCCCCGGGGCATTCGCCGATGTAGACGCCGCCCTGGTCATGAACGAAGGCTTCGATTCCGCTCTGCACGCCGGGCGGGAGCGTGGTGGTGCTGCCGTTCGAGGAAGGCGACGCGGCGGGGGTGACGCTGGCAGTGGTTTCGGACGGCGGTGCTGGCGCGGTGTCGCGGCTCCCACCACCGCCGCAGGCGGCGAGGACCGGAACGGCGACGGTCAGGATGGCGATCAGGACGAGAATGCGGGCATGAGCCATCAGTAGGTGATCCAGTGCAACCAGTTTTGGGACGAGTCACCCGTCGGGTTTATCTGCACGCCCGGAACCGAGGGATCATCGTCGGCATCAACCGCCCAGTTGGTCCACAAGAAGGGCGCATTGTGCGTGCCGCTCTGGTGCAAATGGCTTCCAGTGGAGTTGCAATTGCCAGTTCCCGGGCCCGACACGACTGAACCGATTGGTTGGATAGTCCAACCTCCGCCGCTTACGTAGAAGCCAGTGCCGAAAGTTTGGCTAACATTGACCTGAACGAAATTCACGTAGCCAATCCAAGTCCCGACAGAGGAATCGGGATACGGGACCCACAGCGCCACGTCCGCCCCGGGACAGGCACTGGTCCCGTATTGGTGATTGGTAATGACGCCATAGGCGTAGCCTGACCGGGTGTAGGACTGGAAGTAGACTGCTGCGCCCCCGGTTGCGCCGGTGGTGTTCGTCAGGTCTAACGCGGTATTGTTCGGGTGATTTCCTTCATCACAGTGCCAATACGCGGTTCCGCAAGCGTGCGGATGGTACGTGAGGGTGGCCTCGGTTGTGGCCATTCCCACGATCACACGAATGTCTCCGCTTGCCGCGTTAGCAGGGCTGGGGAGCGCGACCGCCGATGCCACGGCCAGCAGCATGAGGGCAATGCCCGTTGCCAGCCGGGGATAAAGACTGGTGGGCATGCTACTCACCTCCGACAAGCTTGGCAGCCAGGTCAATGAGCCTGTCTTGACCCATGGAAGGCGACCGCAGAACGATCTCCTGGCCTTCCAGCCATACGCGAACGTAACCAACGTTGGGGGCAGGGCCAGCCGAGGGTTGTTCAACGATAGCCGGTCGGCCAGCGATGGTGGTGGTGAAAACTTCCAGGGGGCTGTCCGTGGGATAGAGGTAGACATCGAGCGGCAACATCCAGTCTGGGACGGCAGCGGAAGAGACGATGAGCGCATCACCGGCATCATTTTTCCAGTAGGAATCAATCCCGATGACCTGCCCGTCGCGGACGGTTCCTCGCTCGCTTGAAACGGAAAACCCTGGGAGCGGCTCGAAATAGAGCGCAGAGCGACGAAGGACGTCCGGCGACGAAGTCTCCGCAAAGTCTCGCGCGCCGGTGTCACCAGGATAGGTCCGCTCAATGTAGAGAGTGCCCGGAGGCAGCAGCCGATACGGCCCGACCTGTTCTGCCCCTCCCGCGTACGGCCTCGCCGGATTCTCTAGCCAGGTCAGTTGTCCGGTCTGTCCCGACGGCCCGCGCTCCGGGCCCGGCACCTCGTCAGACCAGCCGCGGGGGCCGTCCGCCGCAGCCAGCGCGGTAAGCATGACTGAGAACGCGATCGCCAATGTCACGACAGCAAGCAATGATGTTACCCGCATAACGCCACTTCATCAGGATGAAATTGGCGGCAATCTGGCTCATTGAAGACTAACTGTCAAGGGGCTTCCTTTACGTGGCGGCGAAACAGACATACGAGCGAGGGGCCGGTTTGCACCGGCCCCTCGTGTTGGGTGTGTTGACCGCCGGGGGTTAGCCGACGGGCTGGGGTTCGCGGACGGTTTCGATGGTGAGTTCGTCCGCATCGGGGTTGCGGTCGACCTTGACCCTGTCGCCGGTACCGAAGTCGCCGGCGAGGAGCATCTCGCTGAGGCGGTCTTCGATGTTGTCCTGGATGACGCGGCGGAGCGGCCGGGCGCCGAAGACCGGGTCGTAGCCCTTTTCGCCGAGCCAGTCTTTGCCGGCCTCGGTGACTTCGAGGCGGACACCCTTCTGATTGAGCGTCTTCTCGACCTTCTTGAGTTCGTTGTCGACGATCTTCCGGATGTCTTCCTTGGTGAGGGAGCGGAAGACGACCGTGCTGTCGATGCGGTTCAGGAACTCGGGCTTGAAGACGTTCTTCAGCTCGGTGAGGACCTTCTCCTTCATGCGCTGGTAGCGCTCTTCGTGGGTCTTGACCTCGTCGGTCGTGGTGGCGAAGCCAAGGGCGCTGTCTTTCTTGATGAGGTCGGACCCGACGTTGGAGGTCATGATGATGATGGTGTTGCGGAAGTCGACCTTCCGGCCCTTGGCATCGGAGAGGCGGCCCTCATCGAAGATCTGGAGGAGCAGGTTGAAGACTTCGGGGTGCGCCTTTTCGATTTCGTCGAGGAGGACGAGGCAGTAGCTCTTGCGGCGGACGGTGTCCGTGAGCTGGCCGCCGTCGTCGTAGCCGACGTAGCCGGGGGGCGCGCCGACGAGCCGCGAGACGGTGTGCTTCTCGCTGAACTCGCTCATGTCGAGCTTAATCATGTTGTCCTGCGAGCCGAACATGAACTCGGCGAGGGCGCGGGCGAGCTCCGTCTTGCCGACGCCAGTGGGCCCGCAGAAGAGGAAGACGCCGATTGGGCGGCGCGGGTCCTTGAGGCCGGCGCGGGCCCGGCGGACGGCGCGGGCGATGGTTTCGATCGCTTCGTCCTGGCCGATGACGCGGCTGCGGAGGGCTTCCTCCATGCGGAGGAGGCGTGCGCTTTCTTCGCTGGCGATGCGGGCGACGGGGATGCCGGTCCACATCGAGACGACCTCGGCGACGTCCTCTTCGGTGACGACGGGGGTCGCGATACCGGCCTCGCCCTCCTCCCACTCGCCCATCTCGCGGATTTTGTCCTGGAGCTTGACCTCGCGGTCGCGGAGCTCAGCGGCGTATTCGTACTGCTGGGCGGCGATCGCCTGTTCCTTTTCGCGGCGGAGGCTTTCGAGGCCCTTCATCGCTTCCTTAAGGGAAGGCGGGGTGGCCGCGCGGCGGATGCGGACGCGGCTGGCGGCCTCATCGATGAGGTCGATCGCCTTATCGGGCAGGTAGCGGTCGCTGACGTAGCGGGCCGAGAGCTCGGCGGCGGCCACGAGGGCAGCGTCGCTGATCTTGAGCTTGTGGTGCTCTTCGTAGCGCGGGCGGATGCCCTTGAGAATTTCGATAGCTTCTTCGACGGTCGGCTCTTCGACCATGACCGGCTGGAAGCGGCGCTCGAGGGCGGCGTCGCGCTCGATGTGCTTCCGGTACTCGTCAAGGGTGGTGGCGCCGATGCACTGGAGCTCGCCGCGTGCGAGTGACGGCTTGAGGATGTTGGCGGCATCGACGGCGCCTTCGGCGGCGCCGGCCCCGACGAGCATGTGGAGCTCATCAATGAAGAGGATGCAGTTGCCGGCGGCCTTGATCTCCTCGATGACCTTCTTGAGGCGCTCTTCGAATTCGCCGCGGTACTTGGTGCCGGCGACGAGGGAGCCGATGTCGAGGGTGAGGAGGCGCTTGTTCTGGAGCGTCTCGGGGACATCGCCGGAGACAATCCGCTGGGCGAGCAGCTCGGCGATGGCGGTCTTCCCGACGCCCGGCTCGCCGATGAGCACCGGGTTGTTCTTGGTCCGGCGGGAGAGAATCTGGACGACGCGCTCCAGCTCGTTGGAGCGGCCGATCACGGGGTCGAGCTGGCCGTTGCGGGCGGCGGCAGTCAGGTCGATGCCGAGCTGGTCGACGGTGGGGGTGCGGCTCGCCTGGCGGGCACCTGCGCCGGAGGTCGCGGCCTGGGGCGCGCTCTGGCTGAGGATGCGGGTCGTTTCGGCGCGCACGCGCTCGAGGTTGACGCCGAGGCTTTCGAGGACGCCGGCGGCGATGCCTTCGCCCTCGCGGACGAGGCCGAGGAGCAGGTGCTCGGTACCGATGTAGCTGTGGTTGAGGCGGCGCGCCTCATCGACGGCGAGCTCGATGACCTTCTTGGCGCGCGGGGTGAGCCCGATTTCGCCGAGGACGGTGCGGTCGCCGCGGCCGATGATGAATTCGACGGCCGAGCGGACCTTGTTGAGCTCGACGCCGAGGTTGGCGAGGACCTTAGCTGCGACGCCGTCACCTTCGCGGACGAGTCCCAGGAGGATGTGTTCGGTGCCGATGTAGTTGTGGTTGAAGCGGTGGGCTTCTTCCTGGGCGAGCGTCAGGACGCGCCGCGCCCGTTCTGTGAATTTGTCAAACCGATCGGCCATAGGTGTACTCCCTTCCCCTGGGTGCGCCCAAAGAACGTCTAGGAGCCGTCAGCAGTTTCCTCCTCTGTTGCGGCTGGTGCTTCGGCGGGGGCCGTTTCCGACCCCTCACCATTATTGTGCGGCATTTGATCGGGGGCCGTCTCCCCGGTGGAAACCCGAGTTTCGGCGTCGCCGATCCCGGAGTCTGCGGCGGCCCGGGCCTCGGCAGCGGGCGCCGCCTGGGCCGTCTCTTCGGCGGCTGCCGGGGCCTCGGCGGGAGGCGCGGCTTCGGCCACCGGCTCAGCAGCGGGCGCCGCTTCGGCCGGGGACTCGGCGGCTTCGGCCGGGGCAGGCGGCTCAGCAGCCGGAGCCTCGGCAGGAGCAGGCGCCTGGTCCTTCGGGGCGAGGCCGGCGACCTGGGCGACCGTCTCGGCGATGCCGTTGCCGGCTTCGGCGTTTTCGAGGGCCTGCGCAAAGGCTGCGGCGAAGGCCGACATCGGCTCGGGGTCGCGGGCGACGGCCTGTTCGATCGCCTCCTGCGCGGTGCGCGGCTCGCGGCGGGCCGGCTGGGCGGTGGTATCGCGCGGCGGCAGGCCGAACTGCTCGCGCACGTCGTCCGGGTAATCGATGACGGAACCGTTGGCGTCGAAGACGAAGCCCATGGCTTCGGCGTCGCTGCGGGCCTGTCGGAGGCTGAGGCCGAGGCGGTGGCGGTCCTTTTCGATGCGGACCAGCTTGACCGGCACAACGTCGCCTTCCTTGACGACTTCCTTCGGGTGCTGAATGCGCCGGTTGGAGAGCTCGGAGATGTGGATGAGGCCTTCGACCGGGCCTTCAAGGCGGACAAAGGCCCCAAACGGCATCAGCTTCGTGACGCGGCCGATGAGGATCTGGCCGATAACGAAGCGGTCGACGGTGGTGTCCCAGCGCTCGGGCTGGGCGCGCTTGAGCGAGAGCGAGATCTTTTTGTTCTCGCGGTCGACTTTCAGGATGTAGGCCTGGACTTCGTCGCCGACTTGGAAGAGGTCCTTCGCCTTCTTGCCGCGCTCCCAGGTGAGTTCAGTCATGTGGGCGAGGCCGTCGGCGCCGCCGAGGTCGATGAAGACGCCGAAGTCGGTGATGGAGGAGACGCGGCCGGTGCGGATCTGGCCCTCCTGGAGCTCCTCGAGGACGCGGTCCTTCTGCTCCTTGCGGATTTCGGCCATGGCGGCGCGCTCGGAGAGGATGACGCGGTTCCGCTTCCGGTTGAGCTCGACGACCTTGAGCTTGATGACCTGGCCAACCAGGCCGGCGAGCTGGTTTGCGGCGTCGGGGTCATCGTGGCGGACGGATTCGACCTGGGAGAGCGGAACGAAGGCGTTGACGCCGTCGACGTTGACGAGGAGGCCGCCGCGGTTGTGACCGGTGACCTGGGCTTCGAAGATTTCGCCGGATTCGAACCGCTTCTGGAGGGTTTCCCAGCCCTCCTCGCCGCGGGCGCGGTCGAGGGAGACGATGGCGTGGCCTTCGGCGGTTGAGGGCTGGAGGACCATGACGCGGACGGTATCGCCGGCCTTGAGGCGGCTGGCGCCGTCGACGCCGAGGGAGAGCATTTCGTTGTGGGGGATGACGGCCTCCATCTTGGTGCCGACATCGACGATGAGGCCATCGGGGGAAGCGCCCATCACCATGCCCTCGATGATTTCGCCACGGCGAAGCTGGCCGCCGCCGGACTGGGCGGCTTCAAGGTCGAGGAGGGCGCCCATATCCATTTCGGCTTCGGGGGGAGTGGTGGGCTGGGCGGTATCTGCTGACAAGTGCGGCTCCGTCTGGGGGCACGTATCCCATCTGATGGGTGTACGCGCCGGGGTGAAGTGAGGGATCTCAATCCCGATTGTATCGCGGCGGATCCGTGGAGGGAATCGACCGCGCGGCCCCGCGCGTGGCGGGGACTATTGAGGAGAACGCCGTGAGGTGCAGGCGGGTTACCTGCCGCGGGCGGCTCCGCTCAGCCGTGGGCGGCCCAGAGATGCGAAAACCGCCTTGCGGCGGCTTCGTAAAGTACCCGGCGGCGGCCTATTTTCCCACCCGGTTGCCCGGGCAGTATCGTCAGCGCTGAGGCGTTTCACTTCCGTGTTCGGGATGGGAACGGGTGGGTCCACCTCGCTCTAGCCACCAGATGGTCTGATTATGGGCGGGTCCGGGCGGATCGTGCAAGTCCCGGTTGCGGGAAGGGCGGAGCGGAGGCACGCTCCCCGGCATGCGGGTGCTGATTGCCTTCGCACTCGGCGCGCTGGCCGGTGCGATCGGGGTGGTGCTCTGGTTCACGATCGACCCGGACTTCGAGGCGCAGACGGAGGCCGTGGCCGGGGGCGGCAACATCGCCGTGGCGTTCGACGAGCGGGCGCTGGCGGCGATCATCGCGGAGGAGCTTGCGACCCTGCCGGGGGTGAGTGCGCGGCCGGTGGTTGAGGTTGAGGTCCAGCAGGAGGGGCTGATCCTGGTCACTTTTGCCATCGGGAGCCAGGGCATTGGTGTGCGGGGGTCGATCCGCTTCGACCCGAACGTGGCGGACGGGCGGCTGCGGCTCGATGTCGCGGGCGCCTCGCTCGGGGGACTGGCGGCGCCGGAGGCGGTGGCGGCGCTGGTCGAGCCCCCGCTGCAGGCGCGGCTGGACGAGGCGGCCGGTTCGCTGCCGTACCGGCTGGTCGCCATCCGGACGACGGACCGCCGCCTGACGCTGGACCTGGCCATCGACTGAGGGGCGGCTAAATGCCGGTGCTGACGCCGATGAGCCTGCCGATGCCAAAGGTGATGGCGGAGGCTGCGAGGCCGAAGCCGAGCATGCGCGAGCCCGAGAAGAGGACGCCGCGGCCGGTATAGAGGGTGATGGCAGCACCCACTCCGAACAGGCCGAGGGCGCTGGCGGCCGCGCTGGCCGCGACACCCGCGACGCCGCCGACGATGAGCCACGGCAGGACGGGGATGATGGCGCCGGCGCTGAAGGTGAGGAAGGAGGTAATGGCCGCGACCCAGGCGTTGCCGGCCTCTTCTTCGGACATGCCGAGCTCTTCGCGGGCGAGGGTATCGAGCGCCTTTTCGCGGTTGGCGAGGATGCGGGTAGCCGTGGCGCGGGCTTCCTCCTCATCGAGGCCCTTGGCGCGGTAGATGAGGACGAGTTCTTCGAGCTCTTCATCGGGCATGAGGGCGAGCTCGTCCCGCTCGATTTCGAGCTGCCGGGAGAAGGCCTCGGCGGAGCTGCGGACGCTGATCCACTCGCCGAGGGCCATGCTGAGGGCGCCGGCGAGGAGGCCGGAGATGCCGGCGAGGAGGACGACGCTGCGGCCGGGGTTCGCGCCGGCGACACCCATAACGAGC
This sequence comes from Tepidiforma bonchosmolovskayae, assembly GCF_008838325.1. Taxonomy (GTDB): domain Bacteria; phylum Chloroflexota; class Dehalococcoidia; order Tepidiformales; family Tepidiformaceae; genus Tepidiforma; species Tepidiforma bonchosmolovskayae. The sequence continues at coordinate 492,793 of NZ_CP042829.1, forward strand.
GAAAGATTGGAGACGAGGCCATCGTTGGCGCCAAGGACCGCGGCACGGAGGGCGTTCCCGGTGCCGCCGCGGTGGCGGCCTTCGAGGCGGGCGATGTCGACGTCGACAGGACGGCCGCGGGTGGAGCGGGCGAGCTCGCGGAAGAGGCGGGCGTGTGAGCGCTCGTCGCGGGGGAGGTCTGCGGCGATGGCCTCGGGCTGGTTGTCGTACATGGTGTAGGCGGACGCCTCCATGCGGGCGACGATGGGGCTGACTGCAGCGGTCCCGAAGCGGCGGGCGAGCCAGCCGAGGACGCGGACGCGGAACGAGGGGCGGTAGGCCGGAACTTCGGCGCCTGCTTCGCGCAGCTTCTGCTCCCAGAGGTCGCGGTGGCGCTCTTCGCTCGCCGCGAGGCGGAGGAAGACCTCGCGAAGGTGGGGGTCGTTTTCGGCCTCGGCGAGCGCGCGGTAGAGCGCGATGCCATCGACCTCGTCGCGGAGGTTGCGGCGATAGCGTTCGATGTCAGCGGGTGTGGCGGTCATATGGAACGATTCTAAGTTTGGACCCGGACAATGCGCGCGTGGCGCTGCTGGCCCGGGCGATTAGGCGGCGCGTACTGCGCGCGGGGGGTCAGGATGCGCGGTCGAGGAACCAGCCCCACGCACCAAGGCTCCGGTTTTCTGCGAAGCGGAACCAGGTGCCTTCCCGGCGGAGGTGCTCGATTTCGGCGGCGAGGGCCATGCCGGCGTCGCGGACCCAGACGCTGCCGCCGCACGGGCGGTCGTCGATGACGGTGAAGCCGCGCGCCTGCCAGTCGGCGAGCCATGCGTCGAGCGGCAGGCCGGCCGCCAGCCCCGGGGATTCCGGGGCCCGGGCGGGCGGCGGCGGGGGCGGCGGGGACGTTTCCGAGGGGCGGACTGCGGGGCGCCGCGGCCCGGGCGGAGGAACGTGCTGCCACGGCTCGAGGAGGGCCCGGAAGATACGGTCCTCGGCCGAGGCCGGCGCCGGCGCTGGCGCTGGCCGCGGTGACGGCGGCAGGCGGAGCGAGGCCGGCGGGGGCGGCGGACCGGGCTGGAGGGGCCGGGCTGCCGGGGGCCGTTCGGCCTGCGCCGGGGAGGGCACCACCGGCGGGCCGGGGCGGGGGAAGGCGGCCGCCGCCGGTACCGGCACGGCGGGACGGTGCGGGGCATGCAGAGCCCGGGGCGGGGCGCCCGGCCCGGGACCGGCACCGTTCGTGGAGACGCCCGCCCGGCCGGGGAAGGGCATCCCCAGGGCGGCGGCGAGCCTCGGAGCGATGGCCTTGAGGGCCTTGGCCTCGATCTGGCGGATGCGTTCGCGGGTGACGTCGAAGCGGCGGCCGATCTGCTCGAGGGTCAGCGGCGGGCCGGCGAAGCCGAAGCGGAGCTCGATGACCGCACGAGCGCGTTCGTCGAGGGTTGCGAGGACCTCATCGATGGCGTCGGAGACGGCGCGGGCCTCGGCGAGAACGGCGGGGTCGCGGGAGGCCGGCGAGGGGAGGAGGTCGCCGAGGACCACCTCTTCCCGGTACGGGTTCGGGCGGGTGTTCGCGGGTGAGATGGTGGTATCGAGCCGCAGGCAGGGGAGGAGGGTGCCGCTCATCGGCGGGGGGAAGATGCTGGCGACGCGCTGCAGGGTTTCGTCGGTGGAGCTGACCGGCACGGGAATCACCCGGCAGGGAGTCTAGCGGCAGCGGGCGCCGGTGGGACGGCCAGGCCGGAAAGACGACAGCGTTTGTCGCGATCGGGGAGCGGCGCGGGGTCTAGACCTTGCGGTTAAAGGCAGCAGCGGCGGCATCGACGCCGGAGGCGATGATGGTTTCGACGGCATCGGCGGCGCGGTCGGCGGCGGCCTCGAGCAGTTCGCGGTCGGCAGGAGAGGGCGGCGAGAGCACCCAGTCGGCGACGATGTCGGGGTCCCAGGAGGGCTCGCCGTTCACGGTGGGGCGGCCGATACCGATGCGGACGCGGATGAAGTCGAGGCCGGCGTGCTGGGCGATGCTCTTGAGGCCGTTATGTCCGCCGTGGCCGCCGCCGGCGCGGACGCGGATCTGGCCGACGGGGAGGTCGAGTTCGTCGTAGACGACGATGGTGCGGGCGAGGGTGCAGCCGGTCCACTGGAGGGCCTGGGCGACAGCCCGGCCGCTGGCGTTCATATACGTCTTGGGCCTGACGAGGGCGATGCGCTGGCCCTGGAGCGTGCCGACGCCGATCTGCATCAGGCTGCCGACGGACTTCGGCTGGGTGCCCGCGCGCTTTGCAAGGCGGTTGACCACCCAGAAGCCGACGTTATGGCGCGTACGGGCGTACTCTTCGCCGGGGTTGCCGAGCCCGACGACGAGCCAGTCGGCGGCGAACCGCGGGCCGGGGGCGCCGGAGCTCCTGCGGAAGGGCATGGTTGGAGTGTGGCATGGCGGGTTCCTTCGCCCAACGGCGTCGGCGGGAATGCGTAGAATCGGGGCATGCCGCTGGTGGAGTTCGCGACGGACCTCGTCTTCGGAGGGCTGTACGGGGCGCTCCTGTGGGTGATTGCCCTGGCTGCCGCGATTCCCTATGCGGCGTTGCAGGGCATCCGGCGGCTCCGCCGGGCGATTGGAGGAACGGACCATGGCGACACGCGAACAGGTCGATGAGCTGCTGGAGAAGATGGCGGCTGAACGGGCCAACCTTATCCGGGTGGCAGAGGGGCTGAGCCCGGAGGATGCGCTCCGGGTGCCGGTCGACGCGGAGGGGGAGGAGCAGTGGACGGCGCTGGAGCAGCTTGCCCACCTGTGCGAAATGGAGCGGACGTATGACGCCTGGGTGCGGGCGGCGCTCCGGGAGGAGAACCCGGACCTTTCGAAGGTGCCGTGGCAGACCGTGCCGATCCCGGTGGAGGAGGCGAACCGGTACACGGTGGCGGACCTCCTGCGGCAGCTGGAGCTGGAGCGGCAGTACACGCTGGGGCTGATCGATGGGATGCGGCTGGAGGACTTCGACCGGGTGGCGACAAGCCCGATGTTCGGGACGCTCACGGTGCTGCAGTGGCTGCGTTCGTTCTACCGGCACGACCGGCAGCACACGGCGCAGATTCTCGGGCGGCAGAGCGACTACCAGCCGAACTTCAAGGGGCGAGAGCCGAACCAGCGGAAAGCGCGCCTCGAGCTGGTGGCGCGGAGGCAGCAGGGACTCGCCTGAGGACGCGGGTCAGGCGGAGGAGCGAAGGCGCGACTCGTCGCCGGGGAGCGGGGCGAGCTCGACCGGGATGACCATGCGGCGGCCGCAGACGGCGCATTCGCGGATGCGGATGGCGCGGGTGCGGACGTCGACGAGGTAGCGCCATTCGTGACGGCAGGGGTCGTACGTGCGTTCCATGCCATCAGTATCGGCTGAGGAGATGAACGAATCGTTTCTGATGACGGCGACATGTCAGGTTGGCGTGCGGGGTGCACCTGCAGCCGTTTGCGTTGCCCGGGGCCGTGAGGCGGCCCTATAGTACCGGGCAGCCCCATGCTCATCGACATCCACAGCCACACGTGGCCCCGGTCGCACGACAGCGTATTGAACCCGGATGACCTGATTGTCCGGGCGAAGGCGGCGGGGCTCGATGCGATTGTGTTCACCGAGCACGACACGGTCTGGGACTACAAGGCGATCGAGGAGCTGCGGGCGAAGCACAACTTCCTGGTGCTCGCCGGAGTAGAAATTTCGACGGACGACGGGCACATCCTTGCGTTCGGCATCGACAAGTACGTGTTCGGGATGCACCGCTCGCGGGAGCTTGCGGCGTACGTGGAGAAGGTGAACGGGGCGCTGATCGCGGCGCACCCGTACCGGCGGCAGATGCCGTGGTTCTCGCGGAACGACGATGAGTACCGGGCGGCGCTGGAGAAGGCGGCGCGGAACCCGGCGTACCAGTACGTCCAGGGGCTGGAGGAGATTAACGGGCGGGGCTCGGACAAGGAGAACGAGTTCTCGCAGCGGCTGTGCGAGATGATGCACCTGCCGGGGACGGGCGGGACCGATTCCCACGCGATCTCGGACATCGGCAAGTGCGCGACGTATTTCGAGCGGGAGATCCGGGACGAGCGGGAGCTGATCGAGGAGCTGCGCGCCGGGCGGTTCTATGCGGTGGACCTGCGGACGGGGAAGCCGATCGCGGTGCGCGATGCGCGCCGGGAGCGAATGCGGGAGTAATCCCGCGCAGGTCGTCATGGCCGGGATGCCGGGTTGCCCGCTCTTCTTCACAGACCGCGGGGCCGAATAGTAGTATGCGAGACGCCCACGCGGCAGGAACGCAGCACCCCCGACGGGAGAGGAGCCCCGAATGGCCTACGTAATCACGGAACCCTGCATTGACGTCCAGGACCAGGCATGCGTCGAGGTCTGCCCGGTCGACTGCATCCACTTCGACGAAGGCGAGGACCGGATGCTGTACATCAACCCCGACGAGTGCATCGACTGCGGTGCATGCGAGCCTGCCTGCCCCGTGACGGCGATTTTCGCGGAGGATGACGTCCCGGCGGACCGCGCGGTGTATAAGGAGATCAACGTGCTCTGGTACAGCGATAAGGCGGCCGCGCGCGCCAAGGTGAACGAGCTGAAGCCGCCGGCCTGATCTTCCGGCACCCGGCAACGACGACGAAGCGAGCCAGCCGGTCGCCGGCGGGCTCGCTTTTCGTTGCGCAGGCTTGACCCTGCGAGGGCCTCGGCTAGATTTGAACTGTTGCGCCACGTATGGAGCGTGGCTGAGGGAGTACCCAGATGGCTGAACGCGTGACCATCGAGGCGGCGCCCCGGACCGTCCTCGGCAAGAAGGTGAAGCAGCTCCGGGCCGAAGGCCGGCTGCCGGCGAATGTGTACGGGAAGGCGATCCCGTCGCGGGCGATTGAAATTGATGCGCGCCAGTTTGCGCGGACGATTAAATCGGCCGGCCTGCGGGCGATGATCGAGCTCAAGGTGGCGGGCGAGACGGAGCCGCGGTACGTGATCCTGCGCGGGATTGCGCGGGCCCACGGAACCGGGGAGCCGATCCACGTGGACTTCTTCCAGGTCGACCCGGAGCGGCCGATTACGGCGAACGTCCCGCTGCGGCTTGTCGGCGAGGCGCCGGCGGTGCGCGACCTTGCGGGGACGCTCCTCCCCGGCATCGAAATTGTGTCGGTGCGGTGCCGCCCGCTGGATATTCCGGACACCATCCCGGTCGACATTGCACCGCTCAAGGGGTTCGACTCGGTGCTGACGGTGGGCGACATTACGCCGCCGCCGGGGGTCGAGATCCTGACGGACCCCTCGGTGGTGGTGGCGACCGTGGCGAAGCCGCGCCTGCGCGGCCAGCGCGGCGGCTAACCCCAGGGCGCTGTGGCCGAACGAAACTACCCGGCGGACCAGGCAGAAGCGGGCCTGCGGCTGTTTCTCGGCTGGTTCGGGCCCCACTACGCGCGCAGCACATCGGTTGAGGACGCAAGTTCGGACGGGACCACGCTGACAGCGAAGGTCATCGTCGGGCGGAGGTGGTCGCTGCGGACGACCGTGGTGAACACGTTCGGGCCCGATGCGACGGTAGCGTGGGAGGCAGCGCGGGCGGCGCTCGAACGGCGGCTGGATGCGGAAGGGCGGCCGCTGGCGGTCTGGGTGCCGCGGGGCGCCAGCTTCCCGAGCGAGGAGCCGGGGCTCTCACAGTTTGTGCTGAGTCTCGACGAGGCGAAGCGGCTGGATGACGGCCGGCTCGAGTTCTGCAGGCCGGTGAACCTGTACCTGCGGCGGGTGGCGACGACGGGCTCAGTGGTGACGGCCCTGGGCGGGCTCGCCGGGCATTGGGCGCAATTCACGAACCGCGTTCCCGGGACGTTCCAGCTGAACTCGAATGAGCTGTTCCGGCTGCCGGCTTCGCAGGAAGAGCGGCAGAAGCTGTTCGATCGGATCGTGCTGGCGTCGCAGCAGCCGGAGGTGGATGACACGGTGGTGGTGCCGGCGCGGGACTGCTGGACAGCGAACGACCTCGGGGGCGGCGGGGCGTGTATCCTCGGGACCCCTGCGCCGGAGAACGACGAGTGGAGTGCGTCGCTGCGGCGGAACCTCCGCCGGCTGGTGAAAGCGGCGAACGAGGCCCCAGCGGGCGGGGCGGATGCGCGCGCGCTGGTCGTGCTGGGGCCGGCGACGTACGCGGAGGATGAGAAGCTCTCGTGGGCGCTGCGGGGGATGGACCCGACGCTTTACGCGGGGTTCGACATCCTGGCGGTGATTGCCGACGGGGTGGTGAAGCCGATCCTCCAGCCGGGGCGCTCGGTGCTGCCGTGGGATGCGCCGCTGCGCTGACGCGGGCGCGCGCCGTTCGCCCGACCCGGGCATGATCGGCAGAGCACACCGGCAGAGGAGGGCTGGATGACCATCCGGCGCGTGGGATTCGTCGGACTTGGGATTATGGGCGGGCCGATGGCGGCGAATCTGCTGGCCGCCGGCTACGAGCTGACGGTCTGGAACCGGACGGCGGCGAAGACCGAGCCGCTGGCCGCTGCAGGGGCGCGCGTGGCGGGGTCGCCGGCCGAGGTGGCCGCCGCCTCGGAGGTGACGTTCACGTGTGTGACGGCGTCGGCCGATGTGGAGGCGGTGGTCCTCGGGCCGGGCGGGGTCATCGAGGGCGCGACGCCGGGCAGCATCGTGGTCGACTGCTCGACCATCGCGCCGGCCACTGCGCGGAAGGTGCATGCACGGCTGGCGGAGCGGGGCGTCGCGATGCTCGATGCGCCGGTCTCGGGCGGCGACGTGGGCGCGAAGGCGGGGACGCTCGCGATCATGGTCGGCGGGGATGCGGAGACGTTTGAGCGGGCGCTGCCGGTGCTGAGGGCCATCGGCAAGACGATCGTGCACGTGGGGCCGCCGGGGGCCGGACAGGTGGTGAAGCTGTGCAACCAGGTCGCGGGCGGCCTGAACCTGCTGGCGATGGCGGAGGCGATCAGCCTGTGCCGGCGGTCGGGGGTTGATCCGGCGAAGATGCTGGAGGTGGTGTCGGCGGGGGCGGCCGGCTCGTGGATGCTGCAGCACCTGGGCCCGCGGGCGGTGGCCGGCGACTTCGCGCCGGGGTTCATGGTCGACCTGATGCAGAAGGACCTGGGGCTGGTGCTGGAAGCCGCGCACGAGACGCACACGCCGCTGCCCGGCTCGGCGCTGGTGCGGCAGCTGTTCGAGATGCTGCAGGCGCGGGGGCGCGGACGCGAGGGCACGCAGGCAATCGTCGAGGCGCTGGCGCTGCTGGCCGGCGAGACCGGCTAGGCGACCGAGGGGCCGTCGCTGTCGCCGTTTCGGCGGAGGAGCGAAATCACGGCTGCGCCGCGGGGCCGGTCGGCGAGCTGCCGGTCGGCGGCGGCGAACAGGTCGGCGGCATCGCAGTCGACGCCGGTCGCGACGCCGAAGGCGAGGGAGACGGGCACGAGGTCGGCCCATTCTTCGAGGTTGCGGCGCTCGACCTCCTGGGCGATGCGGCGGGCGATGAGGCGGCCGACGGTGAGGTCGGCGCCGGGGAGGATGATGCCGAAGTCGTCGCCGCCGATGCGGGCGGCGAAGTCCCCGCCGCGGATGCAGTGATGGATGGCGGCGGCGGCCCTGCGTAGCATGTCGTCGCCGGCGTCGTGGCCGTGGGACTGATTGACGACGCGGGTGCCGACGAGGTCGGCGAGGATGAGGGTGACCGGCTCGCGGGTGCCGCGCCGGGCGCGGCACTCCTCGCGGAGGCGCTCGTCGAAGGCGTGGCGGTTGAAGAGGCCGGTGAGGTGGTCCGTGCGGGCTTCGCGTTCGAGCCAGCGGACCATGGTGTCGCGGCGGCGGAGGGTGCGGTTCTCTTCGACGGCGGCGGCGAGGCGAAGGGTGAGCTGGGCCTCATCGAGGCTGTTGAGCGTGAGGAAGTCGTGGGCGCCGAGCTTGAGCGACGGCACGGCTTCGAGGGCGGGGTCCTGGTCGAGGAGGAGAACGACGGCGACGTCGGGCCGGCGTTCGCGGAGGGCGCGGACCAGGGGTGCGGCCGGGTCGTGCCAGAGGCGGGCAGAGACGAGGGCGACATCGAAGGCGCCGCCGTCGAGCAGACGGCCGGCCTCCTCAACGCCGCGCGCGGCGTGGGGCACAAAGCGGGGCGACGCCTCGAGGAGCTTCCGCAGGGTGCGGATGTGGGCGATGTCCTCATCGATGATGAGGACGCGGAGCGAGCGGGGCGTGCCCGATGGCGGAGCGGCTCGGGTGGTCATGCTGAAGTCCCTGCTCTGAGTATCGGCAGGTTCTCGACAGAAGAAGAGGCCCGCCGGGGTGCCCCGGCGGGCCCTGGATGGCCCGGCGATGCGGCTGCGCCTAGAAATCCCGGCCGGGGATCTTGATGTCGTCGGCGGGCGGCGCGGGGTTCGCGATGCCGGCCATGAGCTGGGTGGGCACGAGCATGCGGAGCTCATCGAGCGTCCATTTGCCGTGCTTGTAGATGTTGCGAAATGGCGGATAGAGGTCGGCGAGGAGGCCGATGTGGCCGCCGGCAACCTGGAAGATGCGGCCGTTGATATTCCAGGCCTCGTCCAGGAGAAGGTAGATGGTCATCGGGGCGACCATGTCGGGTGTGCGCATGGCGGCGGCTTCTTCGGCGGCGCGGTTGGCTGCGGACTGCGGCGGGCCGCCGGCGGCGGCGATGCCGCGCTGGGCGCGGAGTTCGCGCGCGCTCTGGGGGACGGTGGCGGTGAGCCGCGTGGCGGCCCCGGGCGCGATGCAGTTCACGGTGACGCCGTAGCGGCCGAGGTCGCGCGCGGCGACGCGGGTGAGGCCGGCGACCCCGGCCTTGGCGGCGCCGTAGTTCGCCTGGCCGGAGTTGCCCTGGAGGCCGGAGACCGAGCTGAAGTTGACGATGCGGCCGTAGCGCTGCTGGCGCATGAGGACGGAGGCGGGCTTGATGGTGGTGAAGTGTCCCTTGAGGTCGACGCGGATGACGTCGTCCCACTCCTCTTCGGTGAGGTTGAAGATCATGCGGTCGCGGAGGATGGCGGCCAGGTTGATGAGGCCGTCGAGGCGCCCCCAGGTATCGAGAGCGGTGCGGATGACGCTCTCGCCGCCCTCCATCGTCGAGACGTCGGCGAAGTTGGCGACGGCTTCGCCGCCCATTTTCTTGATTTCCTCGACGACCTGGGCTGCGGGGCCATCGTCGTGGCCGGTGCCGTCGGGGTTGACGCCGGGGTCGTTGACGACGACGCGTGCGCCTTCAGAGGCGGCGAGGAGGGCGCATTCACGGCCGATGCCGCGGCCGGCGCCGGTCATGGCGATGACTTTGCCCTCGAGGAGGTTGCCCATGGGTTGTGCTCCTTATGCGGCAGAATCGGCGGCGCCGTCAGCTGTTGATGATGACCGTGGCTGAGCCGGGGGTGGTCTTCTTGCCCTCGGGGTTCTCGGTCCAGATTTCGAGGTCGACGAGCTTCTGGCCGTTTTCTTCGTACTTGCGGGTGACGACGCCCCTGCAGAGGATGTCCTGGTTCGGGTAGTCCATCCCGCGGTAGCTGCAGCCGAAGCGCTTGATTTTGCCGTTGCCGCCGAGCCAGTCGTGGAGGAGCTGGCCGAGGAAGGCGTGCTTCAGTGCGCCGTGGACAATGATGTCGCTGAGGCCGGTGCTCTTGGCGAAGTCCTTATCGTAGTGGATCTGGTAGAAGTCGCCGGAGGCGGCGGCCCAGAGGACGAGCTGCTGGGTGGAGCAGTTCTTCTTGAGTTCGGGGATGGCCATGCCTTCGCTGATCTCGTTCCATTTCGCTGCCATTGCGGTGCTCCTCGGGGTCAGTAGCGGATGCTGGTGCCGGTCATGATGGCGACGACTTTGCCATCCTGGTTGGTGTAGACCGTTTTGGTGGTGGTGATGAGCATCTGGCCGATGCTGCCTTCGCGTTCTTCGTAGGAAGCGACGTGGGAGCGGGCGGTGAGGACGTCGCCGGCGCAGATGTCGTCGAAGTATTCGATGTCGGTGCCGCCGTTGAGGACGCGGGTGAGCGGGCGGGACGGCTGGGGGCCGATATCGAAGCCGCGGCGGCCGCCCGCGCGCGGATTGTAGACGGGGGTGCCGAGGTAGCCGGGGGGCGCGACGAGGCTGCGGTAGCCGGCAGCTTTGGCGGCGGCTTCGTCGTAGAAGATGGGGTCGGTGTGGCCGACGGCGCGGGCGAACATGCGAATGGAGGTCTTATCGACCTCGAGGGTGTAGGGCTCGGACTCCTTGCCGACGTGGGCGCGCATCTCATCGGTGATGAGCGGCGTCTTCTCCTGTGTCACGGGGCCAACTCCGCAGGATAGTTTGTGCGCGGGGAACGATACGCGAGCGGCAGCGGCGCGTAAACGGGAGGCGGATGGTATTCCCTGCGACGGCGGGCGCGGCTAGAATCCCGCGAATGGCGTTTCTCGCGTTTCCCGAAGGTTTTCAGTGGGGCGTCGCGACGGCGGCGTACCAGATCGAAGGTGCGGTCCACGAAGACGACCGCGGCATGACCATCTGGGACACGTTCGTCCGGCAGCCGGGGCGTGTGCAGAACGGCGATACGGGGGATGTGGCGTGCGACCACTACCACCGGTACCGCGAGGACATCGAGCTGATGGCGAGCCTCGGCATCCAGACGTACCGGTTCTCGCTGGCGTGGTCCCGGATTTACCCGTTCGGCCGGGGCGCAGTGAATGAGAAAGGCCTGGCGTTCTACGACCGGCTGATTGATGCCCTGCTCGAAAAGAACATCCAGCCGGCGATTACGCTCTACCACTGGGACCTGCCGCAGGCGCTGCAGGACCTCGGCGGGTGGATGAACCGGGAGACGACGGATGCCTTCGCGGCGTACGCGAAGACGGCCTTCGACCGGTTTGGAGACCGGGTGACGCGCTGGATTACGCTGAACGAGCCGATCGTGTTCACGGAAATGGGGCACCGCACGGGTGTGATGGCGCCGGGAATCCGGGACCTCGGGGCGTACGCACGGGCGATCCACCACGCGCTGCTGGCGCACGGGAAGGCGGTGCGGGTCTTCCGCGAGGGCGGGTACCGCGGGGAGATCGGCATTACGAACGCGAACACGTTCTACGAGCCGGCGGACGATTCGCCGGAGACGGCGGCGGCCGTGGAGCGGGCGCGCGATTTCGACACGCGGCTGTTCCACGGGCCGGTCTTCGGGCGAGGGTACCCGGCGACGGTGGTGAAGCATTTCGCCGAGCGGGGCGTTCCGCTGCCGATCGAGCCGGGCGATATGGAGGTCATCGCGACGCCGACCGACTTCCTCGGGGTGAACCTCTACTCGCGGGGCCTGATCCAGGCGGCGAACAACAGTGTGGGATTCACGTACGCGCCGCCGCGGCTGCCGCTCCTGCCGATGGGGTACGAGGCGGCGCCGCATGCGCTTGGGGCGTTCGTCCGATGGGTTTCGCGGGAGTACGACCGGCCGCGGATCTACATCACCGAGAATGGGGTCTGCGACAACACGGAGCCGGACGCCAGCGGCGTGGTCGACGACACCACGCGGCAGGAGCTCCTGCGGGGGTTCCTCGCGGGGCTGCACGGGGCGATTGCCGACGGCTGCGATGTGCGGGCCTACTACCAGTGGTCGCTGATGGACAACTTCGAGTGGGCGTTCGGCTACAGCAAGCGGTTCGGCATCGTGTACACGGATTACCGGACGCTGGCGCGCATCCCGAAGAAGTCGGCGGAGCTGTACGCGGAGATCATCCGCAGGAACGGGGTCGAGGTCTGAAGACAGCCCTGCTCAGAGGAGCTGCTCGATCGCTTCGATGACCTCGGGCGCGTCGGGCGGGGTGCGGGGGTCGAACTTCGCGACGACGTTGCCGTCGCGGTCGACGAGGTACTTCTGGAAGTTCCAGAGGACGTCGCCGCCCAGCGGTGCGGGGAGCGAGGTGAGGGCCCGGTAGAGCGGGTGCATGCCTTCGCCCTTGACGGAGATCTTGGCGAAGAGCGGGAAGGTTACCCCGTAGTTGAGGTCGCAAAAGGCGGCGATCTCCTCGTTCGTGCCGGGCTCCTGACCCATAAAGTCGTTGGCAGGGAAGCCGAGGATTTCGAAGCCGCGGTCGCGGTAGCGTTCGTAGAGGGCCTGGAGGGCAGCGTACTGGGGGGTGAGGCCACACTTGCTGGCGACGTTGACGAGCATGAGGACCTTGCCGCGATACCGCTCGAGCGGCTCTTCCGTGCCGTCGATCCGCTGCATGGTGAACTCCAGGACCATCGAACAACCTCCGCGGGCGAACGTGCCCCGACGATCGTAGCAGGGCGCTGGCGAACGGCGCTCGCCGGGCTCAGCCGGAGGCAAACCACGAGACGATGCGAACAGGTACAAACCGGACCACGGGCAGGGCTTCGAGGTCCATCGTGCGGTACTGCGGGTAGCGGGCGCGGAGGGCCGCGAGAGCTTCGGGCCAGCAGTCGCCCCGTTCGAGGACGACGGCGTCGACATCGAGACGGACCCATGCGAGGCGGGACCAGTCGTCATCGTAGCGGTCGACGAGGAGGGTCGCGCGCGGGTCGCGCTGGAGGTTGGCGATGCGGGCGAGCCTGCCGGGGCGCTTCGGCTTTTCGTCGACGGACATGGCGAGGACGGGGCCAGCGGGCTCATCGAGGAGGGCGAAGCAGACAGGGACGAGGTGGGGTCGGCCATCGCGGGCGATGGTCGCGAGCCGGGCGACCGGTTCGGATGCGAGGAGGGCGCGCTCGCGCGGGCCGAGGCGGGCGGCGGGCATGGCGGAAGGGTAGCGGAATGCGGGCAGCGGGGGCGATGCGGTAGAGTGCGGGCATGGGGCGCGTGGTGCTCGCAGCGGACTTCGGCGGCACGCACCTGCGGGCGGGAATCGTCGATGAGCGGGGCGAGGTGCTGTTCCGGGAGGACCACCCGACGCCGCCGCAGGCAAGCCCGGGCGAGGCGGTGCAGCTGGTGGTGGACCTGCTGGCGCGGACCGTGGAGGCGTCGGGGGCGGCGCCGGCGGCGGCCTGCATCGCGACGGCCGGGCTGATCAATGCGAACGAGGGGAAAGTCATCTTTGCGCCGAACATTGCCGGCTTCCGGAATGTGGTGCTGACGACACCGGTGGCCCAGCGGCTGGGCATCCCGGCGTACATCGAAAACGACGCCTCGGCGGCTGCGCTGGGGGAGTTCCGGTTCGGCGCGGGACGGGGAACGCGGCACCTGCTCCATGCGACCCTTGGGACGGGCATCGGGGGCGGCATCGTCATCGATGGGCGGCTGTACCGCGGCGCGCAGGGGCTGGCGGGGGAGATCGGGCACATCGTCATCGACCCGGCGGGGCCGCGGTGCACGTGCGGTTCGCGCGGCTGCCTCGAGGCGCTGGTGAGCGGCGTGGCGTTCGCGGCCCGGGCGCGGAAGCTGCTGGAGCTGGGGAAATCGGCGGTGCTGAAGGAGCTTGTCGGCTACGAGGAGCCGACCGCGGTGCACCTGTTCGACGCTGCGAAGCGGGGTGACCGTACCTGCGAGGCGGAGATCCGGAACGGCGGGCACATCCTCGGGCTGGGGCTGGGGAGCCTCGTGAACGTGCTGAACCCGGATGCGGTGACGCTTTCAGGGGGGCTGCTGGCGATGGGCGAGATGCTGCTGGGGCCAATGCGGGAGGCGATGCGGTCGATGGCGTACGGGCCGGCTTCAGGGGCGCTGGTGCGCATCGGCGAGCTGGGGGAGAACACGGGATTGCTGGGCGCGGCGGCCGTGGCGTTCGAGCGGCTGGAGTCAGACTGAATCAGGCCCCGAGGTGGGCGGCGAAGAAGTCGGCGATACGGCGCCAGCTGTCCTCAGCGGCGGCGGGGTTATAGGCGACTTTCATGGGCCCCCAGGCACCGAGTTTCGCGATGAGCCCGCTGTGGCGGTTCATGTACGAGTGGCCGGCGTCGGGGTAGATGACGACGTCGTGGGGGATGCCGAGGTGTTCGAGGTGCTCCAGCAGCCGGCGGCCCTGCGGCGCGAAGAGGCGGTCGCGGGCGCCGTAGCCGGCGAGGATGGGGCAGGCGCCTTCGAGGGCGGCCGGGTCTTTCGGTACGGCGCCGTAGAAAACGGCTGCGGAGCGGTACGGCGCGCGGGCAGCGAGGAGGAGGGCGAAGCCGCCGCCCATACAGAAGCCGATGACGCCGAGGCGGGCTGGGTCGACCTCCGGGCGGGCGCCGAGCCAGGTGCGGGCGGCTTCGAGGGCTTCGAACGCGGGGCCGGAACCGCGGGAGAGGTCGCGGAAGGCCCGGACGATGCAGAGCGGCCGTGGCCCGAGGGCGGCGAGCAGGTCAGGGGCTAGGGCCACCCACCCGAGGGCAGCGACGCGGCGGGCCTGGGCGCGGATATCGTCGTTGAGGCCGAAGACCTCGTGAATGACAAGGATGCCCGGGCGCGGCGCCGGGGCGGGGTCATCGGGCGCGGCGAGGAAGGCGGGCATGGCCCTGCCACCGGAAAGGGGGACCTGATGGTGGGCTTCCATGGGAAGGATGGTGCCTGAGCTGCGCTGAAATGGCGAGCCGCCCGGCGGGTGTGCCGGGCGGCCCGGGCGGCTGATTTGCGAGGAGGGGTTAGATGCGGCCGGCCATGGCGCGGAGGCGCCGGATCCGCTCATCCAGCGGCGGGTGGGTGCTGAAGAGGTTGGCGAGGCCTTCGCCGCGGAACGGGTTGGCGATGTAGAGCGCGGAGACGGCCTCCTGGGCAGGGGTGGGCTCCATCGGCACGGCGGCGATGCCCATCTTCAGCTTCTCGAGGGCGCTGGCGAGCGCCAGGGGGTCGCGGGTGACGCGGGCGCCGGTCTCATCGGCGGCGTATTCGCGGGAGCGGCTGATGCCGAGCTGGAGGAGCGTCGCAGCAATGGGTGCGACCAGGATGACGAGGAGGGCGACGAGGGGGTTCTGGTCGCGGTTGCGGCCGCCGAAGATGGAGGACCACATGAGGACCTGGGCGATCATCGAAATGGCGCCGGCGATGGTCGCGACGATCGAGCTGGTGAGGATGTCGCGGTTCTTGACGTGGCCCATCTCGTGGCCGATGACGGCGCGGAGTTCGCGCTCGTCGAGCAGGCGGAGAATGCCGGTGGTGACGGCGACGACGGCGTGCTTTGGGTCACGGCCGGTGGCAAAGGCGTTCGGCGAGGGGTTTTCGACGATGTAGACGCGCGGCATGGGCATGCCGGATGCGCGGGCGACCTCGCGGACGATCTGGAAGAGGCGGGGGTGCTCGGCTTCAGAGATTTGGCGGGCGCCGGCCATAGCGAGCGCGACACGGTCGCTGAACCAGTAGGCGAAGAAGTTCATGACGCCTGCGAGGAGCAGGAAGAAGATGGCTCCGCCTGTGCCGCCGATGAGACCGCCGACGGCCACGAGGAGACCGGTGAGGGCAGCGAGCAGGACGGTGGTTTTCAGGAAGTTCATGGTCGAGAGCTGGCTAACCTCCTGGATACAAGTATAGGCCGCGGCCGGGAGGCCGGGCGGGCAAGGCCGGGTTAGGGCAAAGGAAATGCGTCTTTCTTTTCGGGGATCGATCGGTCCCGGTTTCTCGTACCCAGTGTACCGGCCCGGAGACCGGGGCCGGAAGTTACCTGTACAGGGGGGGGTTCTCATGAAGGTCTTTCGATGGAGGTCGCTGCTCCTGTTCGCGGGGGCGGCGATTGCCGCAGCCGGGATGGCCGCGTGCGGCGGTGGCGATGATGACGCCGAGCCGACGCCGCTGCCGACCGCGCCGGCAGCGGCCGGGGATATCGTCGAGACGGCAGTGGCTGCGGGGAATTTCACGACGCTGGCACGCGCCCTCGAAGCGGCGGGCCTGGTGGAGACCCTGAAAAGCGCAGGGCCGTTCACGGTGTTTGCGCCCACGGACGCGGCGTTCGCTGCCCTGCCGGCCGGGACGCTCGACCGGCTGCTGGCGAACAAGGAGGAGCTGACGAAGGTGCTGACCTACCACGTCGTGGCGGGGAAGGTCACTTCGGCGGACGTGGCGAAGCTGACGGAGGCGACCACGGTTGAGGGGTCGAAGCCCCGGATCAAGGTGGAGGGCGGCAGGGTGATGATCAACGACGCGACAGTGACGACCGCGGACGTTATGGCAACGAACGGGGTCATTCACGTGATCGACCGGGTGCTCATCCCCGAGTAAACGCCAGCTTCACGGAAGCTTGCGGCGGGGGCTCGGGCGGAGCCCCCGCCGTCGTGTTGCGGGGCAGCGAACGCCGGAATTCAGCGGGCCAGTCCGTGATATTCGGGGTTGGGGAGGACGCCGGCGCCACTCATGAGCCGGTTGGTGAAGTTGAACATGGAGGTGACTTCGACGATGTCCCAGCAGTCTTCGTCGGAGAAGCCGAGAGCGCGGAGCTCGTCGATGTCGTCTTCGGTGACGGTGACGGGGTCGAGGGTGAGCTTCACGGCGAAGTCGAGCATTGCCATGTGCTTTTCGGAGAGGCCGGCCTTGCGGTAGTCGAGGGTGATGCGGTCGCCCTGGACCGGGTCTTTGAGGATGGCGCGGAGGGCGAAGCCATGGGTGGTGAGGCAGTAGAGGCACTGGTTCTGCATGGAGACGACGACGGCGATCATCTCGCGTTCGGCCTTGCCGAGGCCGGGGGTTGGCTCCATGACGGCCTGGTAGTGGGCGTACCACTTGAGCATCCGGTCGCCGCGCCAGGCAAGGGCGCGGAAGACGTTGGGGACGAAGCCCATGCGCTCTTCCATCTGGTCGAACAGGGCGCGGGCTTCGTCGGAAAGCTGGTCGCGCTCGAGGACGGGGAACCAGGAGATGCGTTCGCTGCTCATGCGGGGAGCGTGCGACGGCGCAGCGCGGACGTCAACGGCAGGGTCAGTTGACGCGGGGGTCGGCGGGGGCCCAGGCGAAGAGCTTCAGCCGGCCGGGCTGGCGCTGGAGGACGCGGCGCCAGAGGGTGGCGGGGTCGGGGTCGAAGGCGTCGCCTTCGAGGGCAGGGACGACGAACCAGGCTTCTTCGGCGATTTCGCGGTCGAGCTGGCCGGCGCTCCAGCCGGAGTAGCCGGCGAAGACGCGCGCTTCCGCGAGGCCAGGCCGATAGTCGTCGACGGCGCGGGAGAGGTCGAGCAGGGCGACGTCGCCGACGACGCGATTGGCCGGGGCTGCGCCGGGGTGGAAGCGTCCGAGTGCGATGGCGGCGGTGGGTTCGACCGGGCCGCCCTGGAAGACGACGGGCGGGTCGGCGGCGAGACCGGCGAACTGGGGGAGGTGGTCGGCGACGGGCGCCTCCATGACGGGGCGGTTGAGGACGAGGCCCATGGCGCCGTCGGGGTCGTGCATGCAGACGAGCACGACGGTGCGGAAGAAGTTTGGGTCGACGAGCGAAAGGGAGGCGACAAGGAGCTTTCCGGCGAGCGATTCGGCCACGGAGTGATCTTGCCGAAGCGGAGATGCAGAAGCCAGCCGGGTCAGCTGGCGAGGCGAACTGAGTTGCGCACCTCGGCTTCAATGGCGCGAACCAGGGCCATCAGCTGTTCAACCTGGTCACGGATGGAGGCGAGCCGGGAGGCAGGGAGAATGTGCCGGTCGCTGAGCGTCTTGAGGAGGCCCCGCAGTTCGTCAAGGCGGGACCGGGCTCCGGACAACGATCGCGCGAGGTCCAGGCGAGTCTGGGCGTCATACGGGGGGTAGGAAGCATCGGCGCAGGCAATGTGGGCGAGGACGGTTACGCCGGCGTCGGCAACCTGGGCTCCGTAATAGCGGTGCTGACCGAGTTCATGCTCGATATCCAGGCAGGTTTCCGACACCTCATGCGCCAGTCCAAAGGCGAGGAGCAGGAGACCACGGACATCGCGCATAGAGCAGCCTCAGTGGTCGTCGGGAAGGGCCCCCGGGCAACCCCCTCTGCGATGAGCATCGGGCACGCGCAGCGGGTCCCTATCAGGGAATTCCCGGATATTGTGCGAAGTTCCGGTCAGCCTGGCAGAGTGGTCGGCACGGTGCCCAGGCCGACGACGCCGCGGGCGGCGAGGTCTTCGAGCTCGGCGTCGGCGAGGCCGAGTTCGGCGGCGAGGGTTTCGCGGGTGTGTTCGCCGAGGAGCGGAGCGCGCTGGAGTTCGACCTCGGAATCGCTCAGGTGGATCGGCGGCGCGAGGAGCTGGAATTCGCCGACGGTCGGGTGTTCGATCGTGCGGATCATGTTGCGGGCGCGGAGGTGGGGGTCATTGAGCAGGTCTTCAGTGTCGTAGACGGCGCTGCAGGGGACGCCGGCGGCGGCGAGGTGGTGCATGGCTTCGAACTTGGTGCGCTTGCGGGTCCAGCCGGCGATGATCTCCCAGAGGGCGTCGCCGTTGGCGTGGCGGTCGCGGACGGTGGCGAAGCGGGGGTCCATGCCGAGCTCGGGCATGTCGATGGCGGCGATAAGGGCGTCCCACATGCGGGTGGTGACGACCATGATGTAGATGTAGTCGTTGGGGCCGCCGGGGGCGCAGGGGTAGAGGTCGGTGGGGACGACGGTGCGGTTGCCGCGGCGCTGGATGGGGCTGGAGCGCCACTCGCGCTGGGACATGGGCTCGCGCATGAAGTTCGCGATGATTTCCTGCATGGCGATTTCGACGACCTGGCCGCGGCCGGTGCGCTGGCGCTGGACGTAGGCGGCGAGGATGCCGAGGGCAGCGTGGACGCCGGAGCCGGTATCGCCGAAGGTGGCGCCGGGGCGCATGGGCGGGCCGTCGGGGTCGCCGGTCACGCTGAAGGCACCGCCGGCGGCCTGGGCGATCATGTCGAAGCACTTGTAGCCGGCGCAGGGACCGGAGGTCCCGAAGCCTTTAATGGTGGCGTAAATGATGCCGGGGTTGAGCGCGCTGAGGACGTCGTAGCCGAGGCCGAGCTTCTCCATGGTGCCGAGGGTGAAGTTTTCGACGACGACATCGAACTTCGGCACGAGGCGAAGGAAGAGGTCGCGGCCTTCGGGGGTATCGAGGGCGATGGCGACGCTCTTCTTGTTGTTGTTGAAGGAGAGGAAGTAGTAGGAGTCGCGGCCTTTTCCGGCAACGTTGCGGCCGGGGTCGCCGACGCCGGGGCGCTCCACCTTGACGACATCGGCGCCGAGCCAGGCGAGGTACTGGGTGCAGGTTGTCCCGGCTTCGTACTGGGTGAGGTCGAGGACCTTCATGCCGTCGAGCGCTGCCATCTGGGGCCTCCCGGTGGGGATGGCGGGGAGTGTAGCAGGCGGCGGGACGTTCAGCTGGCCGCGGGCGGGCCGCCGGAACCCGACGGGGGCGGCGATTTCCGCCGGCGCTCGAGGAAGCGACGGATGGGGCGGGCGAGGGCTGCGCCGATCATGCCGACCGAGATGCCTGCGAGGCCGCCGAGCACCATCCAGGGAACAACGGAGCCGCCGCCGCTGCCCTCTTCGACCCGGAGTGTGCCGGCGGGGCGGGCGCCCGGGCTGGCGGCAGGGCCGGCCGACGCCGCGCCGGCGACCGCCCCGGACTGCCGGGCCGGGAAGAGGTTCGGCTCGCCGGGAGTCGGCCGCGAGGTGACCGCCCAGAGGCCGGGGTCGGGCTCGGCGAGGGGGTCGCGGAGACCGAGGGTCTCGCCGGCTTCCGGGGCGGGCGGCGCGGGGTCGAAGACATCGGGGCGGGCGCCGAAGGAGAGTTCGTCGACGACCCGGCCGGCGGGGTCGCGGAGGCGGAGGACGTCGCCGGTATTGCCGAGGCCGTTGCCGATTTCGCCGTCGGGCACACGCACGACGGGGACCGCCGGGTCGAACTTTGCGGCGGCGCCGGCGACGACGGCGTAGCCGCCGGCAGGGATGACGAGGGAGGGCAGGGTGTCGGAGGATGCGGCGTCGGCGATGACCCAGCCGGCGAGGTCGACGTCGCCGGGGCCGGGGTTGAACAGCTCGACCCATTCGTAGGGGGCGTCGCGGCCGGTTTCGGGCGGGTCGCTCATGAACTCCGTGATGCGCAGCGAGCCAGACGACGGACCGGCGGCCTGGGCCTGGACGGGCGGCGCGGGCGGGGACTGGCCCCGGCTCGAGGACCGCGGGGTCGGAGAGGGTTTCGGGGTCGAGGCCGCGCCGGAGGCCGCCGTCGTCGGAGCGGTGGTGGCGCGCGGCGTGGGCGTCGGCGTCGGCGGGGGTTCGGCGACCTCGCCGAACCAGGCGTCGTCGAAGCAGGCGGTGGCGGCGGCGCTGCCGGGACGGAGCATGAGCCGGACGCGGGCGGAGCGGGCGTCGGGAGGCGCCTGGAGCGGGCCGGTGGCGAGGCGGGTCCAGCCGCCGGAGGCCGGGTCGCTGTCGGCCTGGTCGCCGCCGGTTCCGGAGCCGTCGGCGGAGGTGTACCAGGTCACGCGGAGGAACGCGTCGCCGCCGCTGGCCGCGGCCCAGGCGACGGCCTCGTACCAGGCGCCGCCAGCGACGGGGACGGCCTGGTAGAGCCACTTGGTTGAGGACGTATCGGAATCGAGGCAGCCGGCGTAGCGGCCTTCGTAGGCGTCGGAGGAGGCGCGGAGCTCGCCGCCGACTTTGGACCAGTAGGCCGGCCTGCCGGACTGGACCACTTCGAAGTCGCCGTTGCGGAGGAGGCCGCCGGAGGCGGAGCCGGGCGGCAGGGTCGGGGTAGCGGTTGGGGGCATGGTCGGCGTCGGCCGGGGCGTGCTCACGCGGGGCGGCGTGGGAGTTTTGGTGGGGGTCGGGGTTTTCGTCGGCGTTGGCGTCCGGGTCGGGGTCGGAGCGCCGGGGGCGCCGCCGGGGCCGTCATCGCCGGCGCCGGCATCGCCATCAGCCGCGGGGGTGGGGGTTGCGGTGGCGGCGGGCGTGGGGGTGGGGGTCGGGGTCGGCGTCGGGTTGCCGGCTGACTCGACAAGGCTGGCTTCGACAAGGCCGACGGTTGCGCCGGCCTGGCCGCGCAGTTCGATAACGAACATCGCGAAGAGCGTGCCGGGGGGCGCGGACGGCGTCATGACATCGAGGCGGAGGTTCGCGCTGAGCTGGTATTCGGGGGAGGAAACGGTCGCCGCGGGGATCGGGCCCTCAGTTTTCCAGAATTCGAGGCGGAGCCGCGCGGTAACGCCGGTTTGGCCGGAGATTCGAACCGAGGCGTCGTAGCGGTTGCCGGGTGCGGCAGGAGCTACCTGGGAGACGGTGGCCCGGTCGAGGGTGAGACGGAAGGCGTCGCCGTCCGGTTCGAGGCCGTTCAGGGTCCAGGCGTCATCGACCGGCGGCTGGAAGGCGGGGTTTTCGAGGAGGTTGCCTTCGGCTGCGGCGCGCCGGGCGCCAGGGCCGGCAGGCAGCAGGGAGGCGGTGACGATTGCGAGGCACGCCAGCGGGAGAAGGATGGTTCGTCCGCTCCGCGGCATCCGGGTTCCTCCCGCCACGAGAAGAGGTGGGGGAACTGTAGGGGAACGGCGGGAACGGCGACAAGCCGGTGCCGGGGAGCGGCGTGCGGGCGCGTGGCGGGGACCGGGGTGCCGGGCGGCTTCCCCGGAGGCAGCTGGCGCCGGTAGACTTCGGCGGCCGGGTGCGCGAGCGCGCCAAGACCATCCTGGCAGGAGGACTGGCGATGGATATCCGCGGAGGCGTGGTGATCGTCACGGGGTCGGCCACAGGGGTCGGGGCGGCGTGTGCGAAGCTGCTGGCGAGCAAGGGCTGCAACGTGGTCATCAACTACACGAAGTCGGAGGCGGACGCGCGGGAGACGCAGGCGGCCTGCGAGGCGCTGGGGGTCGAGACGCTGCTCGTCCAGGCGGATGTCGCCAACGATGCCGACTGCCGTCGGATGGCGCAGGCAGCGATCGACCGCTGGGGGCGCATTGACGGGCTGATCAACAACGCCGGGACGACGAAGTTCGTCAACCACACCGACCTTGAGGGGCTGACGGCGGAGGATTTCCAGCGGATCTACGCGGTGAACGTGATTGGGGCGTACCAGATGACCCGGGCGGTGGCGCCGCAGATGAAGGCTCAGGGGCGGGGCGCCATCGTGAACGTTTCGTCGATTGCGGGCGTGATGGGGATTGGGAGTTCGATTGCGTATGCGGCCTCGAAAGGGGCGCTGAACACGATGACGCTTTCGCTGGCTCGGGCGCTGGGGCCGGAGATCCGGGTGAACGCGATCTGCCCGGGGTTCATCCAGGGGCGGTGGCTGCGGAGCGGACTCGGCGATGCGGCGTACGAAGCGGCGCTGGCGCAGCAGGAGCGGACGACGCCGCTGCGCCGGGCGGGGACGCCGGAGGAGATGGCGCAGGCAGCGGTCTGGTTCATCGAGGGGGCGGACCTCGTGACGGGCGAGCTGCTGATTGTGGACGCCGGGGCGCACCTCGGCGCTGCGCCGCTCATCGCGCGGTGACCGACGGCCCGCGTCCGCTTGCGCCGCGCCCGAAAGCAGTGTGGAGTGGAGCCATGGTGCAGGAACGGCTCCAGAAGATTCTCTCGAACGCGGGCGTGGCGTCACGGCGCAAGGCCGAGGAGCTGATCCTCGCGGGGCGGGTGCAGGTGAACGGGCAGGTGGTGACGACGCTCGGCGCGCGGGCTGACCTCGACGTCGACGAGGTGCTGGTGGATGGGGAGCCGGTGCGCCGGGACCGGTACCGGTACTTCATGCTGAACAAGCCGCGGGGCTTCGTGACGACGGCGCGCGACGAGCAGGGCCGGGAGACGGTGCTCGACCTGGTGCCGATCGGCGACGTGCAGCTCCACCCGGTCGGCCGGCTCGACCGGGAAAGCGAGGGTCTGGTCATCGTGACGAACGACGGGCACCTGACGGACCTGCTCACGCACCCGCGCTACGGGGTGGAGAAGGAGTACCTCGTTGGGGTAGATGCGCCAGTGCCGGCGAAGGACATCGAGCGGATGGTGCGGGGCATCAGGGTCGACGGCGAGCGGCTGCGCGCGGCTTCGGTCCGGCCGGCGGAACCCCCCGCCGATGCGGAGCCCGATGCCGGGGCCGGTGCGTGGCTGCTGGTGACGCTGCGCCAGGGAAAGAACCGGGAGATCCGGCGGATGCTCGCCGCGCTGGGGCGAAAGGTAGTGGTCCTGCGGCGGCTGCGGGTGGGGCCGCTGCGGCTGGGCGACCTCGGGAGCGGGGCGTTCCGGGAGCTGACGGCAGACGAGGTGGCGGCGCTCTACCGTGCGGGACGGGCGGCACAGGCGGCCGGCGAGCGGGCGGCGGATGGGCCGGAACGGAGCGGTCGTCTACCATCGCGGCGATGAAGCAGGAAGGATGCATCCCGTGGCCGATTGCCATCGATGGGCCGGCTGCCTCGGGGAAGAGTTCGCTCGGCATGGCGCTGGCGCGGCGGTTCGGGTACCTGTTCCTCGACACGGGGCTGATGTACCGGGCCGTGACGCTGGCGGCCCTCGAGGCGGGCGTACCGCCGGAGGACGCGGCTGCGGGCGCGTTCGCGCGGTCGCTCGACATCCGCGCCGTGGCGGGGGAGGAGACGCGGATCCTGCTGGGGGGGCGGGATGTGACGGGGCGGCTGCGGGAGCCGGAGGTAGAGCACCACGTCAGCGCCTACAGCGCGCTGCCCTCGGTCCGGGCGGCGATGGTGGCGGCGCAGCGGGCGATCGCGGCGCAGGGGCCGGCAATCCTCGCGGGGCGGGACATCGGGACGGTTGTGCTGCCGGATGCGCCGGTGAAGCTGTTCCTCGAGGCGTCGCCGGAGGCGCGGGCGGCGCGCCGGAGCCGGCAGGCGCACGAGTGGGGCATGGCGCAGGAAGCGGCGGAGGCCCGCCGGGACATCGAGCAGCGGGACCGGCTGGACAGTTCGCGGGCGGCGAGCCCGCTGCGTCCTGCCGAGGATGCCGTTGTGATTGACACCACGGACCTCACGCTGGAGGAGGTCATCCGGTTCGCGCTGGAGCTGCTGGGATGCAACTGAGGCTGCCGAGGCTGCGCTGGGAGACGTTTGTCCCGCCGTTCTACTGGGCGTGCACCTATCTGCTGCGGGGCGCGCTCTGGCTGGTGGTGCGGTGGGAGGTGCGGGGCCGGGAGCACGTGCCGATGGAAGGCGGGCTGATTGTGGTGTCGAACCACCTGAACAACGCCGACCCGCCGATTGTGGGCGCCGGGGTTGCGAAGCGGCGGATCCGGTGGATGGCGAAGGTGGAGCTGTTCAGGTACCCGTTCGGGGTGATCCCGCGGCTGTGGGGCGCCTTCCCGGTGCGGCGGTTCGAGGCCGACCTCGGGGCGATGCTGACGGCTGAGCGGATCCTGCGGCAGGGCGGCGTCCTCGGGATGTTCCCGGAAGGAACGCGCTCGCGGACGGGGTACCTCGGCAAGCCGCACCCGGGGACGGCGCTGATCGCGCTGCGGACGGGTGCGCCGGTCCTGCCGTGCGCGGTGACGGGCACGGAGAAGCTGCGCAACCCGCTGGTGCTGCTGCGGCGGCCGCGGTTTACGG
Organism: Tepidiforma bonchosmolovskayae; assembly: GCF_008838325.1. Classification (GTDB taxonomy): domain Bacteria; phylum Chloroflexota; class Dehalococcoidia; order Tepidiformales; family Tepidiformaceae; genus Tepidiforma; species Tepidiforma bonchosmolovskayae. The sequence goes on from NZ_CP042829.1 coordinate 517,109, forward strand.
TGACGATCGGCGAGCCGATCCGGGTGGAGGCGGTGAAGCGGCCCACAGAGGAGCAGGTGAGCGCCCTCACGGCGCGGATTTACGAGGCGATCCGGGCGCTCTTACCGCCCCAGTACGCCGGTCCCTATACTGGCAGTGAGGGCACCGCGCCCGGGGAGACCGATGGTCCAGATCATCCGCGCGAGTGACATGGGGTTCTGCATGGGCGTCCGGCGCGCCGTGCAGATCATGGAGAGCGAAGCGACGCCGGAGCGGCCGGTGTTCAGCGTGGGGGAGATCGTCCACAACCCGCACGTCGTGCGGGCGCTGGAGCGAAGCGGGGTGGTGCAGCTGCCGGGCCCGGACGACGTGGATGGGGATATTGGGAAGGCGACGGCCGAGCGGGTGAAGTCCGGCCGGGTCGCGATTACCGCGCACGGCGTGGGCGAGCGGGTGGTGCGCGAGCTGGAGGCGAGCGGGCTGGAGATTATCGACACGACCTGCCCGATCGTGACGCGGGCGCAGCGGTACGGGCAGAAGTTCGCCCGCGAGGGCTGGCACGTGCTGATTTTCGGCGACCCGGGGCATAAGGAGGTGCGCGGCATCCTCGGGTGGACCTTCGGGCAGGACGGCGAGCCGCGGGCGACGGTGGTGCCGCAGGCGGACTACGAGAGCCTGCGCCGGCTGGTGGAGGAGTTCCCGGGCGGGTTCCCGAACAAGATCGGCGTGATGGCCCAGACCACGCATAAGATGGAAGACTTCGCGAAGTTTGTGGCGAACCTGATGCTGCTGCGGCGGGACCACAACTTCGAGCTGCATGTGGTGAATACGCTCTGCCACGCGACGACGGGCCAGCAGGAGGCCGCGGCGGCGCTGGCGAGGCAGGTGGACGTGATGGTCGTGGTGGGCGGCAAGAAGAGCGCGAACACGCGGCATCTACGGGAGGTGGCTGAGGAGCAGGGGACGCGCGCCTACCATATCGAGGGGCCGGAGGAGCTGGAGGCCGCGTGGTTCGCCGGCGCAGAGCGGATCGGGCTGACGGCCGGGGCTTCGACGCCGGACTTCTCGGTGGACGCTGTGGAGGCGCGCATCCGGGAGCTGGTCGGCGCGCGGTAACGGGGATGCCCGGGCGGGCTCCCGTGCCATAATCGAACCGTGAGGAATACGCCGGCACCGGGGGTAATCAGCGGGGTACGGCCCGGTTCGCTGGCGGCGCTTGCCGGGCTGGAACCGGGCGATGCTGTGGTGCGGGTGAACGGGCGGGTGCCGCGCGACGTCGTGGATGTGCAGTTCTACGCCGCCGAGCCCGAGGTAGAGGTGCTGGTCCGGAAGGCGAACGGGCTCGACGACCTCATCGTGTTCGAGAAAGCGATCGACGAGGACATCGGGTGGGAGTTCGAGCGGGCGACGTGGGATGAGGTGATCCTCTGCAACAACAACTGCTTCTTCTGCTTCCTCAAGGGGCTGCCCAGGGGAATGCGGAAGACGCTGTACGTGAAGGACGACGACTACCGGCTTTCGTTCCTGCACGGCAATTTCGTGACGCTGACGAACCTGACCGAGGACGACTGGGCGCGGCTGGAGGAGCAGCGGCTCAGCCCGCTCAACGTGTCCGTGCACGCGACCGACCTGGAGCTGCGGCGGCGGATGCTGGCGAACCCCGATGCCCCGGACATCCTCGGGCAGCTGCGGCGGCTCGGGGAGCTGGGCATCCAGGCGCACACGCAGATTGTGCTCTGCCCGGGTGTGAACGATGGGGAGCACCTTCGGCGGTCGATTGCGGAGCTGGGAGCGCTGTACCCGACGGTGCTGACGATCAGCGTGGTGCCGGTGGGTGCGAGCCCGCGGCTGGAGGAGTGGGCGCTGGAGCGGGACGGGATTCCGCTGGAGCGGCCGACCCCCGCGTACGCCCGGGAGGTGATCGGGCTCATCCGGCCGTTCCAGCGCGAGTTCCGGCGGCGGTTCGGCGCGACGATTGTGCAGTGCAGCGACGAGTACTACATGACAGCGGGGCTGCCGGTGCCAACGGCGCGGGCGTATGACGGCTTCCCGCAGTACGAGAACGGGATCGGGATGGTGCGGCGGATGCTGGACGACTGGGCGCGGACGCGCCGGCGATTGCAGGTGCGGGGCGTGCCCCCGGGCGTGGCAGGCCGGCGGGCGGTGGTGGGTACGGCGCGGCTGATGGCACCGACGCTGGCGGCGATTGCGCGGGAGTTCTCCGCGCTGACCGGGGCGGAGGTGGAGGTCCGGGGGGTGACGAACCGGGTGTTCGGCGAGCGGGTGAACGTGAGCGGGCTGGTGTGCGGCCAGGATTATGTGGAGCAGGTGCGGGGCGAGCGGCCGCCCGACTGCTACATCCTGCCGCGGTCGAGCCTGGACTATTTCGGGGAGAAGTTCCTCGACTCGATGACCGTTGAGGAGGCGGAAGCGGGGCTGGGTGCGCCGCTGGGGTTCGCGAGTGCGTGGTCGGAGGTGGTGCGGATCCTGGCGGAGGGGCCGCGGCGGCCGGGGCGGAATGCGCGGACCAACGGGCGATTCTGGGCCGAGCCGGCGCCGGCAGGGGCGGCAGCAGATTCGTGAATCGCCCGGGAGGGCGGCGGATGGTATCTTCGCCGTGCAGGCCCGCGGCCGTGCTGCCGCGGAGAGCGGGCCGAATTCCCCTACGAGCCGAGGCCAGGATGACCGAACAGTTGACCGCTGAGCAGAAGCTCCAGCAGTTGATCGCCCTGAAGGAAGCTGCCGCGCTGGGCGGCGGCCCGAAGCGGATCGAGGCGCAGCACGCGCGCGGGAAGCTGACGGCGCGGGAGCGGATCGACCTGCTGCTGGACCCGGGGACGTTCGAAGAGCTGGACATGCTCATGCGGCCGCGGGGTTCGCTGGCGGGCGGCAACGTCGAGGCGGTCGTGACTGGATGGGGGAAGGTCGACGGGCGGCCGGTGTACGTGTTTTCGTACGACTTCACGGTCGCGGGCGGTTCGCTGAGCGAGGCGGTCGCCGAGAAGATTTTGAAGGTGATGGACCTGGCGATGATGACGGGGGCACCGATCATCGGGATCCAGGACTCGGGCGGGGCGCGCATCCAGGACGGCCCGGAGAGCCTGCGCGGCTTCGGCGAAATCTTTGCGATGAACACGCTCGCGAGCGGGGTGGTTCCGCAGATCAGCGTGATTATGGGGCCGTGCGCGGGCGGCGCCGTGTACAGCCCGGCGATCACGGACTTCGTCTTTATGGCCGAGGGCTCGAGCTACATGTTCATCACGGGCCCGGACGTGGTGAAGTCGGTGACAGGCGAAGAGGTGACACAGGAGACGCTGGGCGGCGCGGACGTTCACGCATCGCGGAGCGGGGTGGCGCATTTCGCCATCGCGGGCGAGGAGGCGACGCTGGCGGAGGTGCGGCGACTGCTGTCGTTCCTCCCGTCGAACAATGCGGAGGACCCGCCGTTTGTGCCGACGAACGATGACGTGAACCGGACCGAGGAGGACCTGCTGACGATTGTGCCGGCGGAGCCGAACCGGCCGTACGACGTGCGGGAGGTGATCGATCGGATCGTCGACGACGGCGACTTCATGGAGGTGCACGAGGCGTTTGCGCCGAACATCGTGGTCGGATTCGGCCGGATGGGCGGGCGGAGCGTGGGGTTTGTGGCGAACCAGCCGATGCACCTCGCGGGTTCACTGGACATCAACGCAAGCCGGAAGGCGGCGCGCTTCGTCCGCTTCTGCGACTGCTTCAACATTCCGCTGGTGACGCTGGTGGACGTGCCGGGCTACCTGCCGGGGACATCGCAGGAGTACAACGGCATCATCACGCACGGCGCCAAGCTGCTCTATGCGTACAGCGAGGCGACGGTGCCGAAGGTGGCGGTGGTGCTGCGGAAGGCGTACGGAGGTGCGTACCTCGTGATGTCGTCGAAGCACCTGCGGGGCGACATGAACTTTGCATGGCCGACGGGCGAGATTGCGGTGATGGGGCCTGACGGGGCGGCGAACGTGGTGTACCGGGACGAGATTGCGAACGCCCCGGACCCCGAGGCCCGGCGGAAGGAGCTGATCGAGGAGTACCGGCAGAAGTTCGCGAACCCGTATATCCCGGCGGGACGGGGGTTCATTGACGACGTAATCGACCCGCGGCAGACGCGGCCGAAGATCATCCGGGCGCTGGAGATGCTCCAGAATAAGGCGGACCGGAACCCGCCGAAGAAGCACGGGAACATCCCGCTGTAGGCGGCGGAGCGGGGCGCTTCGGGAAGCTCCACCGCAAGAAGCGGGGAACTCCCCGATGCCGGCGGCGGGGCGGGCGCACGACACTGTGGCGAGAACTGGTGCGTTGCAGGAGGAGGTGCGCCATGCCGGAGGCTCGCCAGGCGGGCGTGGATGTGGTCGCGGCGATCGAGGCGCTGCCGCCGCTGCCGGCGGTAGCGCTGCGGGTGATGCAGGTCGCGCAGGACCCGAAGGCGTCGGCCTCGGACCTGGCGCTGGTGGTTTCGGCGGACCCGGGCCTCAGCAGCCGGATCCTGCGGGTGGTGAACTCGGCGGCGTACCGGCGGATGCGGGAGGTGACCTCGGTCCAGCAGGCGCTGGTGACGCTGGGGTTCGTGCAGGCGCGGAACCTGGCGATTAGCGGGGCGATCGCGGGGTCGTATGCGCCGGACGCGCTGAACGCGCTCTTCCGGATCGAGACGTTCTGGCGGCATTCGATCGCGGTGGCGTTCAAGGCCGCGGAGCTGGCAGGGCAGGGGCGGCGGGTGGATGTGCCGAGCGCGTTCACGGCGGGGATTGTGCACAACATGGGCCGCCTCGCGCTGTTCTACCGTGACCCGGCGCTGGTCGACCAGGCGGTCGCGCGGGCGATGGCGGAGGGGCGGACGCTCGAGGAGGTGGAGGCGGAGCTGGGCTTCGACCATGCGGCGGCGGGCGAGCTGCTGGCACGGAAGTGGAAGCTGCCGGAGGCGATCTGCGAGGCGATCGGGCGGCACCACGAGCCGCTGGAGACGAACCAGACGCTTGCGGGGTGCGTGGCGATGGCCGACCGGTACGTCGTTGAGAACGGGCTGCTTCCGGGATACGTGCTGCCGCCGGAGCCGGGGACGGTGCGGGTGCCGGCGCCTGAGTTTGCGCAGCTGATGAAGCAGGTCGACGCGCTGATGGAGCTGGTAACGGGCCAGCCTGTGGGCGTTCGGGCGGCATAGCCGGCATCAAGGCTCGCCGGGAAATACATCAGCGTTGGCTATAGCTCGCCAGCGAGCTATTCACATTCCCGAAGCGTTCGAGTAGGCTGGAGCTCTCATTCCTCGGACGAGCAGAGCAGCAGCCATGGCAATATCCCCGGCACCCAGCAACGCAGGCAGCGCGATCATCGGGAACGCTGTCGAGGTCCATCACAACCTTTCGGTCCCGGTGCTGTACGAATACGCGGTGCGGCGGCGCGAGGGGAAGCTGCTCCAGGGCGGGTCGTTTGCGGTGTTCAGCGGCGAGCGGACGGGGCGGAGCCCGCAGGACAAGTTCGTTGTGAAGACGCCGGAGATTTCGGAGCACGTGTGGTGGGGGAAGCACAACCAGCCTCTGCCGGTGGAGACGTTTGAGCGGCTGCTGGCGAAGGCGATGCAGTACCTGAGGGGGCGGGAGATCTTCGTGCAGGACACGGTGGTCTCGCAGGACCCGGCACACCGGAAGACGGTGCGCGTGATTACGGAGCAGGCGTACCACTCGCTGTTCGCACGAACGATGTTCATCCCTTCGGAGAAGCGGCCGTTCGACGAGAAGGCGGACATTACGATCATCCACTGCCCGTTCCTCCACCTGGCCGGGGAGGCCGACGGGGTGCGGAGCGACGCGGTAGTCGCGCTGAACCTGACGGAAGGGATCATCCTGATCGCAGGGACGGCCTATGCGGGCGAGATGAAGAAGGCTGTCTTTACGGCGATGAACTACTACCTGCCGCTCGAGGGCATCCTCTCGCTGCACTCGGCGGCGAACGTGGACCCTCGGACGGGGAAATCGGCGCTGTTTTTCGGGCTTTCGGGCACGGGGAAGACGACGCTGAGCACGGACCCTGAGCGGCTGCTGGTCGGGGACGACGAGCACGCCTGGACGGAGCGGGGGATTTTCAACATCGAGGGCGGGTGCTACGCGAAGACAATCCGGCTTTCGAAGGAGGCGGAGCCGGACATTTTCGAGCAGACGCACGAGTTCGGGACGATCCTGGAGAACGTAATCTTCGACGAGGAGACGCGCGAAGTCGACCTGAACGATGACAGCATCACGGAGAACACGCGGGGCAGCTACCCGCTGGAATCGCTGAAGCATGTGTACCTGGAGCCGGTGGCGCCGCACCCGTCGCACGTCATCCTGCTGACGGCCGATGCGTTCGGGGTGCTGCCGCCGGTGGCGCGGCTGACGCCGGAGCAGGCGCTCTACCACTTTCTCTCGGGGTATACGTGCAAGCTGGCCGGGACGGAGGTGGGCCTCAAGGACCCCGAGGTGACGTTCAGCCCGTGCTACGGCGCGCCGTTCATGGCGCTGAACCCGACGGTCTACGCTGAGCTGCTGGAGCAGCGGCTGCGGATGACCGGGGCACAGACGTGGCTGATCAATACAGGCTGGACCGGCGGGAAGTACGGGGTCGGCAAGCGGATTGCGATCCAGGAGACGCGGAAGATGGTGCGGGCCGTGCTGAACGACCTGCTGGCGGGCGCAGAGTGCCGGAAGGACCCGGTGTTCGGGTTCGAGGTGCCGCTGCGGGTGCCGGGCGTGGATATGCGGCTGCTGGACCCGCGGGCGGCCTGGGGCGACCCGGAGGAGTACGACCGGGTCTACCGGGGGCTGGCGGAGCGGTTTGCGGCGAACTTCGAGCAGTTCCGCCCGCTGGTGCGGCCGGAGGTTGCGGCGGCCGGGCCGTGAGCGACGGGGCGGTTCGACCGAGGGAGGGAGCCTCCGTAGAATCGAGGCAGCGCCACAGCGGAGGTCGGTATCGCGTGACCGTCAAGGAGCTCAGCCGGCTGCGCCACCAGGGGACGGTGGCGGAGATTGCGAAGGTCAAGTTCCCGTATCCGAACGAGGAGTTCCCGGATTACGAGACGATTGTGAATGTGCCGAAGCCGCGGCTTTCGGTGGGCGAAGCGAACGGCCGGGAGCTGGTGCCGGACATCGTGGTGGTGCACAAACCGGGCCTCTTCCTGCGGATGATGGCGGAAGTGGAGATGCCGGACACGGTGAACGATGAGTCGGCGGTGCAGGACTGGCTGCCGATGTCGAAGATTGGGCCGCTCTACCTGTACGTGCCGGTCGGCATGGTGCCGGAGACGAAGAAGCTGCTGAAGAAGCACAAGATTTCGGTGGCGGGCATCCGGACGTGGCGGTTCCGGCCCGTGTGGGGGCTCGAGGTCGTCGAAGTTCCGTAGGGATGCCGGGCGCGGCGGATCCGCAGGCAGGCGCCGGGGTTCAGGCCCCGGCGTTTTGGCGTCGGCGTTCGCGGAGGTAGTAGCGGAGGGCGAGGGCGAGGGTGACGGCGGCGATGACGGGGAGAATGACGCCCAGCATCACCATGCTGTAGGCATCGAGCGCGTCGTGGCCGCTGGCGTCGAGGAAGAGGTAGAGGGCGTAGGCGGCGTAGAGGCCGAGGAAGAGGGCGCCGTTGGCGCGGGTGATCACGTAGCCCGTGAAGAAGATGGGGAGGGCGGCGACCGCGACGGCGGTCATGACGGGGAGGTCGAAGCGGGCAGCTGAATCGGCGACGGGGATGCCTCCGGGCGAGACGGCTGCCGCAGCACCCAGCACGGCCATCAGGTTGAAAAGGTTGCTGCCGACGGCGTTGCCGACGGCGATATCACGTTCTCCACGGATGGCGGCAACGACCGAGGTGGCGAGCTCGGGCATGGAGGTGCCGGCCGCGACGATCGTGAGTCCGATGACCAGTTCGCTCACGCCGAGGGCTTCGGCGATGTCGATGGCGCCGGCAGTGAACCATTCGGAGCCGAGGACGAGCAGCCCGAGGCCGGCGGCGACGAGGATGATGTCGAGCGTGACGGTGCGCGGGGTCACCGGGCGGCGGCCGATCTCGGCCTCGTATTCGTCCTCGACCTCACGGGATTCGCTGCGGCTTTTGCGGACTGCCCACCAGGTGTAGGCCACGACGCCGGCGAAGAGGAGGGCGCCTTCGTAGCGCTGGATGCTGCCATCGAGGGCAAACATCAGCACAAGGAACGAAACGGCGATCATGAGCGGGACCTCGAAGCGGACGAGCTGCTGGTGAACGATGAGGGGCGCAGCGAGGGCGGAGACTCCGAGGATGACGAGGATGTTGAAGATGTTGCTCCCGACGACGTTGCCGATCGCGAGGTCGGGCTTGCCGCCCAGGGAGGAGGAGATGCTGACCGCGAGCTCGGGCGAGCTTGTGCCGAAGGCGACGACGGTGAGGCCGACGACGAGCGGCGAGACGCCCATCGCGATGGCGAGGTGGCCGGCGCCGCGCACCAGTCCTTCAGCGCCGACGATGAGCATGGCGATGCCGGCGACGAACAGGGCGAGGGAAAGGGGGTCCATGCATTCCCCAGTATCGCCGGGCGGGGGGCGGCGGGGAACGGCGGGCAAGGGTCAGGACAGCCGATACCGCTGAACGTCGCGGTAGCCATCCCAGAACGGCGATGGCGGCGGGCCGAACGTGCCGGGTCGGCGGAAGGTCTCCCCGACCTGCTGGAGCCACGGGACGACACCGCGGAAGCCGTCACGGAGGATGGCGCGCTGGAGCCCGGCGAAGGCGGCGGAGTCGGCGGGGTCGGCTGCCAGGAGGTTCGAGCGCTCGGCGGGAGCCAGGGCGTGGCCGTAGAGGTCGAGGAGGAGTTCGCGCGGGTCGGGGGAGGGGAGCGGCGTGCCCCAGCCGAACCAGAAGGCGGCGCGGCCGTTGCCGTAGGCGCCCTCCTGAACGCGGCGAGCGATGGTGGTGTAGGTTTCGACGCCGGGGCGGAACTGCGGCCCGAGCACGTCGTTCAGGCGGGCGATGACGACGGCGCTGGCGGCGTAGCGGGGGTCGAAGATGGAGGGAATGTCGACCGTGACGGGGCCCAGCGACGGCCCACCGGCTGCCTCCCAGCGCTGGCGGGCGGCCCGGGCATCGTCGGCCGCGTCGGCGGCATAGCCGGGGAAGGGCGCGAGGACCGGGGGTTCGAGCGCCGCGCGGGAGACCGGCGGGAGCGGGCCGGAAGGGCGGGCGCGCCCCGCGAAGAGCGCGTCGGCCAGGCAGGTGCGATTGAGCGCGCCGGAGATCGCTTCGACGAGGCGCGGGTCGGACCAGGGCGGACCGGAGGCCGCGAAGGTGGAGAGGACGAGTTCGCGGTGGAAGCGGGGAAGCTCCACAATGCCGGGCAGGGCGCGGGCCGCCTCCGCGTCGCGCGGGTCGATGGCGGGGAATTCGTCGAGTTCGCCGGCGCGGTAGCGGGCGAGGGTGTCGACGGGCGGGCTGACGGCCATTGCATCTAGGAGCGGCGAACGGTGGCCGGAGGCGTGGGCCCGGAAGCGGGCCGCGGGGCCATCGAAGCCGGAGAAGACCCACGGGCCGCAGCCGGCGAGGAGGGCCGGGTCGAGGGGGTCGGAGGGGGCCGACGGGCCTTCGAGGACGGCCGGCGGCTGGACGAGGGCGAATTCGCCGGCCAGGGCGGGGAGGAGGAGCGGCGACGGGCGGTCGAGGACGAGCCGGACGGCGGCGAGGCCGGGGGTTTCGACGCGGGCGATGTCGAGCAGGGCAGCGGAGCGCTGCGACCGGGGGGCATCGCCCGCGCGGGCGATCGCCACGACCCGGGCGAGGTGGGCCTGCACCTCGGCGGCCGTGACAGGGGCGCCGGCGAGGGGCGGGACGTCGTGCCAGCGGGCGCGGGGGTCGAGGCGGAGGACGAGGGTCAGGGGGTCGGGCTGTTCCCACGCGGCGGCGAGGTCGGGGCCGAGGACCGCAGCGGCAGGGTCGGCCCACTGGATGAGCCGGGCGTGCACCCGCCCGAGCAACTCGACGACGGAGGGTTCGCCGGAGCGGGCGGCGTCGAAGGTATCAAAGTCGAAGCCTGCAGCGGCAGCGATGGCGAGGCGGCCGCCGCGGGGAAGCGGCGTAGGGGTCGGCGTGGCGGCTGGTGCACCGGGAACAGGCGGCGCGGCCGATGGGCCTAGCGGCAAGGCTCCGGGGCGGCGCCGGCGCGACGCAGCGACCACGCCGACAACAGTTCCGGCCCCGGCGAGTGAGCCGGCGCCGATGAGGAGCGCGCGGCGGGATAGCCGGGTCATCGGCGGGCGAGTTCGTGGGAGTGGCCGGGGTCGAAGAGGGCCGCGTCGGGGGCGGAGCAGCACTCCATGGCGAGGTGAAGCGCCGGCGTTTCGGGCTGGAGGGTGACGTGGACGATGCCGAATCGTTCGCGCAGGAGGGCGGCGAGGTCGGTGAGGACGTGCTCGGTGCAGCCGGCATCGGCGAGTTCGACGTGCGCGCTGAGGGCGGGGAAGGACGGGGCGATGCTCCAGACGTGGACGTCGTGGAGGTCGAGCACACCGCGGACATCGCGCGCGGCTTCGGCGATAGCGCGGGGGTCGAGGCCGGGCGGTGCACTCTCGAGGAGGATGGCGGCGGCCTGCCGGAGGAGGCCGATCGCGCGGGGAAGGATGAGCGCTGCGATCAGGAGGGCCGCGATGGGGTCGAGCGCGGGGGTGGCGCCGAGGGCAATGGCTGCGGCGGAGAGGATGACGAGGACCGAGCCGAGGGCGTCGGCCATCGCTTCGAGGGCGGCGCCGCGGACGTTCAGGTTGTCGTGGCTGTGGCCATGGAGGATGCGGAGAACAAGGAGGTTGACGGCGAGGCCGGCAACTGCAGTGGCGAGGACCGGACCGGTGCGGATGTGGTGGGCGCCGTCGAGCCGGCCAAGGGACTCGTAGATGATAAACGCGGCGATCCCGGCGAGGAGCGCGACGTGGAGGGGGACGGCGAGGACCTCGGCGCGGGCATAGCCGAAGGTGCGGCGGGCATCGGGCGGGCGCGCGGCGATGGTCGCGGCGGCGAAGGCGAGGCCGAGCCCGAGTGCATCGGTGAGCATGTGGCCGGCATCGGAGACGAGAGCGATGGAGCCGAAGGCGAAGCCGACCACGGCCTGCGCGGCGGCGAAGAGGAGGGTGAGCGAGAGCCCGAGCAGGAGCGCCCGGCGGCGGGTGTGCGCGGCTGCCACGGCTCCATGGTAGCACCGGGCCGGGGCGGGATTGGGCGGGACGGGAGCTGCGCCGTGGCCGGGCAGCAGACCGGGCGGTAGAGTGGAAGTGCAGGCGGCAGCTGCCGCCGAGGGATTGGCACTGGCTGGTGAACTCGCGGGCGTGACGGCCGCGGTCGCCGAGGAGCTGGCCCCGCTGCTCCGCCGCGGGGAGGACAGCGTGCGCCTTTCGGTGCCCGAGGGGGCGCGGGCGTACATCGCGGCGGCTCTGGCAAGCACGCACACCGGGCCGGTGCTGGTCGTGGCGCCGACGCCGCTGGCGGCGCAATCGCTTGCGGACGACCTCGACCTGCTGAGCGACCGGCCGGTGCTGCGGCTGCCCCAGCGCGACGCCCTGCCGTACGAGTTTGTGCGCGACGACCCTTCGGCGGGGGTGGAGCGGGCGCGGGCGCTGCGGGCGCTGGCCGGGGATGCGCCGGCTATCGTGACGGGCTCGTGGGCCGGGGTGACCGAGCACGTGGCGCCGCCGGCGCCGGAGGCCGAGGACCTCAGGCTGGAGGTCGGTGCGGCAGCGAGGCCGGGCGATGTGGTGGCGTGGCTCGAGGCTGCCGGGTATGCCATGGAGCCGCTGGCGGATGCGCCGGGGACCGCCGCGCGCCGGGGCGGGCTCATCGACATTTTCCCGGCCGGATTCGAGCGGCCGGTGCGCATCGAGTTTTTCGGCGACACCGTGGAGAGCATCCGGCTGGTCGACCTCGCGACGCAGCGGAGCGCGGGGCGGCTCGATTCGCTCCTTGTGCCGCCGGTGTCGACCTCGCTGGGCGCCGGGAGAGCAGCGGCGCTCGCGCTCGCCGAGCGGCTGGAGGCGACCGAAGCGGAGTCGGAGGCGGTCATCGAGCAGGTCGAAGCGGTGGCCGCCGGCGGGAGGACGGAGTACCACCAGTTTCTCGAGCCGCTGCTGTACGGGTCGACGGTGCTGGACCACCTCGGGCCGGGCGCGCTGGTCCTGGTCATCGACCCGGAGGACGGGAGGCAGGCGCTCGAGCAGGCGCTGGAGTACGAGCGGCGGGCCCGGGCCGAAATGGAGGCGCGCGGGGCGATTCCCCGGGGATTCCCGGACCTGCGGGCGGAGCCTGGCGCGGCAGCCGCCGGGCTGCTCGAGCGGGCAGCGTACGTGCTGGAACGGTTTGGGACATCGGAACGGGGTGCGCGGGAGCTGCCGGTAGGCACGGCGCCGGGGTTCGGCGGGAAGCTGCGGGTCGTGGCGCAGCAGGCGGAGGCGTGGCGGCGGGAAGGGCGGCGGGTGGTGGCGGCCTCGCTGCAGGCGCTGCGGCTGGCTGACGTGCTCGAAGAGGAGGACGTTGCCTGCGCCAAGACGCGGAAGCTGACGAGTGCGCCGGAAAGCGGGAGCGTGACGCTCGTGCCGGCGGCGGTTTCGGGCGGCATCGTGACGGCGGCCGGGACGGTGGTGCTGACCGATGCGGAGATCTTCGGATTCCGGAAGCGGCGGAAGCCGACCCGCCCCCACCACGGGGTGAGGTCAGACCTGCTGGAGACGCTGGAGGTCGGAGATTATGTCGTCCATGCTGATCACGGGATTGCGCGGTACGGGGGGCTGGTGCGGCGTTCGATGGACGGCGTGGAGCGGGAGTACCTCGAGCTGCAGTACGCCGAGGGCGACCGGCTGTACGTGCCGGCGGACCAGCTTGAGGCGCTGAGCCGGTACGTCGGCCCGAGCGACCACCCGCCGGCGCTGACGCGGCTGGGGACGCAGGACTGGGCGCGTTCGAAGCGGCGGGTGAAGCAGGCGGTGGTCGAGATGGCGCACGACCTGCTGGAGCTGTACGCGAAGCGGCAGCTCGTGCCGGGGCACGCGTTCAAGCCGGATACGCCGTGGCAGATGGAGATGGAGGCATCGTTCCCGTACGTCGAGACGAATGACCAGCTGGCGGCGATTGCGGAGGTGAAGGCGGACATGGAGCGGGCCCGGCCGATGGACCGGCTGATCTGCGGGGACGTGGGCTACGGGAAGACGGAGGTGGCGGTGCGGGCGGCGTTCAAGGCAGTGATGGACGGGAAGCAGGTGGCGGTGCTGGTGCCGACGACGGTGCTGGCTGAGCAGCACGGGGCGACGTTCCGGGAGCGGATGGCGGGATTCCCGGTGCGGGTGGAGGTGCTGTCCCGGTTCCGGACGGCCGAAGAGCAGCGGCGGATCCTGGAAGACCTGGCGGCGGGGGAGGCGGACATCGTCGTCGGGACGCACCGGCTGCTGCAGAAGGACGTGGCGTTCAAGGACCTCGGGCTGGTGATCATTGACGAGGAGCAGCGGTTCGGGGTGAGCCACAAGGAGCGGCTGCGCCAGATGCGGGCGGAGGTGGACACGCTGACGCTTTCGGCGACGCCGATCCCACGGACGCTGCAGATGTCGCTGGTGGGCATCCGCGACATGAGCACGATCATGACGCCGCCGGAGGAGCGGCAGCCGATCCGGACGTACGTGATGGCGTGGGACGACACCATCCTGCGGGAAGCGATCGAGCGGGAGCTGCAGCGCGGCGGGCAGGTGTTCTTCGTCCACAACCGGGTACAGGACATCGAGCGGGTGGCGCGGCGGGTGCAGGAGCTGGTGCCGGAGGCGCGGGTGGCGATCGGCCACGGGCAGATGCCGGAGGAGCAGCTCGAGCGGGTGATGCTGGAGTTCCAGGCGGGGGAGCACGATGTGCTGGTGTGCACGACGATCATCGAGAGCGGGCTGGATATCCCGAATGCGAACACGATCATCATCGACCAGGCCGACCGGCTGGGGCTGGCCCAGCTCTACCAGCTGCGCGGGCGGGTCGGGCGTTCGGCGAACCGGGCGTACGCCTATCTGCTGTATGACCGGGACCGGGTGCTGAGCGAGGCGGCGCAGAAGCGGCTGGAGGCGATTTTCGAGGCATCGGACCTAGGTGCGGGGTTCCAGCTGGCGCTGCGCGACCTGGAGATCCGGGGCGCCGGGAATGTCCTCGGCACGGAGCAGAGCGGGCACATCGCGGAGGTCGGGTTTGAGCTGTACACGAAGCTGGTGGCCGAGGCGGTGGCAGCGCTCAAGCGGGGGATGGGCGAGGCGGTCGCGCCGGCTGCGGAACCGGAGCCGACGCCTCCGGTGGTCGACCTGCCGGTGAGCGCCCATATCCCGGAGAGCTATGTGGCCGACGTCAATGCACGGCTGAACATCTACCAGCGGGTGGCGAACCTGCAGACGGTGGAGCAGGTCGCGGAGATGCACGACGAGCTGCGGGACCGGTTCGGGCCGCTGCCGCCGGCGGTGGAGAACCTGCTGTACGTGGCGCTGGTGCGAAACCTTGCCCGGCGGGCGGGGGTCGAGGCGATTAAGACGGACGAGCAGATGTTTCATCTCTATGTGCGGGGCGGGACCACGCCGGAGCTGCGGGAACGGGTCGAACGGCTGGGGCTGCGCTCGGTGCTTGTGGGGCCGCGGCAGGTGCGGGTGGACCGGGTGGGCGCCGGGGAGGGATGGATGCCGCTGCTCGTACGGATTCTGCGGGCGATGGCGCCGGCCGGGGAGCGGGCGGCGGCGGGTGTGTGAAGGTTCGTTGACAGCGTTTTACGGCAGGCGAACAATACGGGGCGGCGAGGCCCTGGCCCCGGGGCGTGTTCGCCGCGAGCGGAAGGATTCCCGGGCAGCGTAGAAGAAGGAGGTCCAGGATTGGCAGAAGCGACAGCAACGCAGGGCGAGATTCGCCCACTGGTGCCACACCTGACGCTCGGTGAGACCCGCGATCAGGATTATCTGAACGGCTCCATCTGCAAGAAGTGCGGGACGAAGTACGTCGGCCCGCGGCTGTTCTGCGGGGTGTGCAGCAGCGACGGCCCGTTCGAGACGGTCCGGCTGGCGGACACGGGCAGCGTGTACGTCTGGACGATCATCCACCAGGCGACGCCGTACGTGCAGGCGCCGTACATCGCGGCGGTGGTCGATCTCGACGGGGGCGGCAGCGTGAACACGAACATCGTGGGGATCGAGCCGAAGCCGGAGAACATGCGGTTCGGCATGCGGGTGAAGATGTTCACCGAGAAGGTTTCGGAGGACAAAGAGGGCAATTCGTACATTGCCTACCGGTTCAAGCCGATCGAGGAGGGCCAGTAGGCCCGGGCGCGCGAAGGAGGTAAGAGGATGCGCGAAGTAGCAATCGTTGGCGTTTCGATGATCAAGTTCGGCCGCTACGCGGACCGGGACTTTGCCCAGCTTTCGGCGCAGGCCGTGCTCGAGGCGCTGAAGGACGCGGGCATGGAGATGAAGCAGATCGAGGCGCTGTACAGCGGAAACCTGTACCAGACCTCGGGCTCCGGGCAGCGGATCCTGCAGCAGGTGGGCCAGACGGGCATCCCGGTGGTGAACGTGGCGAACGCCTGCGCGACGGGTTCGACGGCGTTCCGCGAGGCGTACTTCGCGGTCGCCTCGGGCGCGTACGACGTGGTGATGGCGGTCGGCTCGGAGCAGATGGGGAAGCAGGGCCTGCTGGGCTCCCGGGGCGACCCGGCGACGAGCCTCGAGGGGCGGGTCGGCTCGTACATGATGCCGGCGGTGTTCGGCATGGCAGGCATGGAGCATTCCCGCAAGTACGGCACGAAGCAGGAACACTTCGCGCTGGCGAGCGTGAAGAACCACTGGCACAGCACGATGAACCCGCTGGCCCAGTACCAGAAGGAATCGCCGCTGGATGAAGTGCTGAACTCGCGGATGATCGCCTATCCGAACACGCTGCTGATGTGCTGCCCGACGGGCGACGGCGCAGCGGCGGCGATCCTGACGACGATGGAGAAGGCGCGGCAGTTCACGACGCAGCCGATCAAGGTGGCGGCGAGCGTGCTGACCAGCGACCCGTACACGGACCGCGACCTGACGCTGCCGGACATCAACACGCTGACCCGGAACGCGGCGAAGCTGGCCTACGAGCAGGCGGGCGTCGGGCCGGAGGACCTGGACCAGGTCGAGCTGCACGACTGCTTCGCGACGGCCGAGCTGCTGCACTACGAGAACCTCGGCCTGTGCGGCGAGGGCGAGGCGGCGGCCCATGTCGCCAGCGGCATCCCGTGGCTCGGGAACAAGGTCCCGACGAAGTACGAGGAGGACGTGGCGCCGTTCCGGGACAAGACCTACCAGCCGAAGACGAAGGCGGTGGTCAATGTTTCCGGCGGTCTGCTCTCGAAGGGGCACCCGCTCGGGGCGACGGGCGTGGCGAACATCGCGGAGATTGTGTTCCACCTGCGCGGCCAGGCCGGCGCGCGGCAGGTCGAGGGCTCGAAGGTGGGTCTGGCCCACGTCATCGGCCTCTGCTCGGCCTGCACGATTCACATCCTGCAGAAGTAGGCGCACGCCACTCGGTGCGCCGCGCTCGGGCCCCTCGCACTGCGAGGGGCCCGTTCCGTATGCGGAATGGGTGGGCGCCGCGGTCGACGGGGCGGGGCGGGAGCCGCACCATAGTCTGCGTGGCAGGCAACGAACCGCCGGACATCGTGCTCGCGGCCTACGGGCTCGCGGGGGCAGCAGCGGCGCCGCTGGACGGCGGCAACGCCTGGGCGACCCGGGCGGAGCCGCAGGTGGTGCTGAAACGCCGCCGGCTGCCGGGAAGCGGAGCGGGCGCCGACTGGGAGGCGGAGCTGCGACGGCAGGCTGCGGCGGCAGGCTGGCCTGCCGGGGGGCTGGTCCGCGCGGCTGACGGTTCAGCGGCGGCGGCGGCCGGAGGCGAGACCTGGACCTGCGAAACCTGGCTGCCCGGGGAGCGCCGGGAGGTGCGGTCCGTGGCGGGCTGGCGGATTCTCGGCCGGCTCCTGGGGCGGCTGCACAGCGACCTTGCACGGTCGGACCCGGGGACGCAACGGCCGGGGCTGGGGAAGGTGTGGGAGCTGGACGTTTTGACCGAGGCCGCGGGCGCCGGCACGTTCAACCGGCTGGTGGCGGCGTTCGGAGAGCGCTACCCGGACCTTGCCGCGAGCATCCGGAGGGAGCGGTACCGGAACCTGCGGGAGCTGGCCCGGCTGGGGTATCCCGAGCTGGCGGAGCAGCCGATCCACGGGGACTCTTCGCCAAAGAACCTGCTGTGGACCAGCGGCGAGCTGACGGGCCTCATCGGCTGGGAGTTCGCGCGGCGGGACGCGGCGATGTGCGACCTTGCGCCGCTGCTGATGCCCCACGGGCCGCTGGACCTCCCGCACGCGCAGGCGCTGTTCGAGGGGTATGCGGCGGTCCGGCCGGTTTCGAACCAGGAGTTCGGGATCCTGCCGGCGCTGGTACGGGCCTCGCTGCTCTGGCAGGTGACGGTGCTGCTCATTCGCTGGCGACTGCTCGGGGATGAACCCGCAGGGGTAGCGCGGACGATGCTGGGGCGCTTCCCGGTATTCGAGCGGTACGCGCTGGAGCTCGGGGCGCTGCGGGCGAACGTCAGGGGGTAGCCGGGGGTTCGTCCGGGGCGAGGACTTCGACGGATTCGTCGGCAGCGAGCCGGCCGCTGGCGTGGCGGTCAAGGTAGTAATCGAGGACAACCCTTCCGGCGGCCGCTGCGGGAAGCGCGAGGAGGACGCCGACCACACCCATCAGCTCGGCGCCAGCCAGGACGGCCAGGAGGACGACGAGCGCCGGGAGGTTGAGCGTCTGGCCGTAGACTCGGGGGACGAGGAGGCGGTCTTCGAACTGCTGGTAGACGAGCAGGGCGACGAGGACGATGAGCGCCTGGGTGGGAGATTCCTGGAAGGCGGCGATGGAGGCAGGGACGACAGCGATGATACCGCCGACGAGCGGGATGATATCGGCGAAGGCCGCGAGGACGCCGAAGGCGATGGCGTTCGGGACCCCGACGAGGAGCATGACGACCGTGGTGTAGACGCCAATGATGAGAGAGGTAATCAGCTGGCCGCGGACGTAGCCACCGACGACGCGCTCGAGGGCTCGGAGAAAGTGCTGGGCATCGGCCTCGCGTTCGGGCGGGATGAAGCGGAACAGGAAGGCGCGGAGGCGGTGGGTTTCGACGAGGAGGTAGGCCGTGATGACGGCGACGGTGAGGCCGGTGAGGATGCCGACGAGAACACGCTGGCCGTAGTCGACCACCTGGCTGCCGGAGATGATGCGGTTCCAGTCGATCTCGGCGGCGCGCTCGGGGAGGTCCCACCGTTCGGTGTTGAAGCCGAGGTCGGAGGCGAAGGTTTCGACGTCCCGGGCGTAATCGGGGAGGTTGGCACGGAGGTCGCGGAACTCGTCGACGACGGCGGGTGCGACGATGGCAATCATGGAGCCGAGCACGGCAAGGATGATGACGAGGATGATGACGACGGCGGCCACCCGGTTGATGCCGCGCCTGACCATCCACTCGACGTAGGGCAGGAGTGCGGCCATGAAGATGAAGGAGGTGGTGAGGATGAGGAGGAGGGGCCAGAGCTGGATGAGGAACCAGAGGCCCACGAGCACCAGCGCAATGGCGAGGATGCCGCGGAAGGAGAGTTCGAGGCGAATCATGGAGCCGCCCGTGCGGGGATGTAGCGTAGGATGGGGCTGCGGAAGGGTGGAGTGCAATCCGGTCTGGAGGCGAGGCAGGTGTTTCGGTCGGTCGATGCGTTTTTGCGGTACTTCGAGGGGGTGAACCGGAGGGCGGTGCGCGACATCGGCGCGCTGCCGCCCGAGGCGGACGGGTGGACGCCGAAAACGGGCGACGGCGAGCGTGCGTGGAGCATCAACAAGCTGGTGGGGCACATGTGCGGTTCGCGGCTGTACTTCGCGAGCGCATACCTCGGCCGGGGATGGATCAGCCCGCCGCCGCCCGACGTGAGCCGGCGGGAGCTGTGGGTGCCGGCACTGGAGGCGAGCTTCGCGGAGTTCAGGGAGCTGCTGGCAGGGACGCCCGACGCGTGGCTCGAGCGGCGCATTCCGATGATCGACAGCGACGGGACGCTTTCGGGATGGCGCATCCTGATGATGATGATTGAGCATGACATCCACCACCGCAGCCAGATTGACACGTATGCGGGCCTGAACGGCTGGGAGGTGCCGCAGATTTACAACCGGGCGGCGGAGACGATCGGTGCGCTGCAGGAGCAGGAGCGGGCGAAGCACGGGGTGAGCGGGCCGGGCAATCCGCTCTGACGGGCGCCGGGGCGATGACGCGCCGAGGGCCCCCGGCAGTCCGGGGGCCCTCGGCGCGGACGCGGGCGAACGGCGGTGCCGGCGCTCAGTCGCTGGAGAAGGGGAGTTCGCCCTCGACGCGCCGGCCCTGCTTTTCGTGGATGCGGGCGATCGGCTCGGGCACAGGCTCGTGGACCGTCGTGGTCTTGGTGCCGCGGACCATCGCGATGCGGCCGGTGCGCGACAGTTCCCGGATGCCGTAGGGCTCGCACATCTTGATGAGGCCGTCGATTTTGTCTTCGTCGCCGACGACCTGGAGGATGATGGAGTTGGTGGCGATGTCGACGACGTCGGCGCGGAAGACGTTTGCGATGTCGAGGAGTTCGTGGCGGTTCACGTTGTTGCAGCGAACCTTAATCATGGCGAGTTCGCGCGCGACGATGTCTTCCTGGCTGAGGTCGCTGACTTTGACGACGTCGATGAGCTTGTAGAGCTGCTTTTCGACCTGCTCGACGGGTGCGCTGTCGCCATCGACCACGATGGTCATCCGGCTGAGGCCGGGCATTTCGGAGTGGCCGACGGTGAGCGATTCGATGTTGAAGCCGCGCCGGCGGAAGAGGCTGGCGACGCGCATGAGGACGCCGGGCTTGTCTTCGACGATGGCGACGACGGTGTGATGGTTGGCGCGCTTGCGCGGGGCGTGGCCGTTGCTTGAGGGGTTCACCGGGCAAGCTCCTCGGCTGGGGCTTCGATGGTCTCAGAGAGGGCAGCGCCGGCAGGCACCATCGGCCAGACGTTCTCCTCCTGGTCGATCATGAAGTCGAGCAGGATGGGGCCGCGGTGGGCGCGCGCTTCGCGGATGGCGGGTGCGACCTCGGCCTTGGTTTCGACGCGGATGGCGCGAATGCCGTAGGCGTCGGCGATCTTGCAGAAGTCGGGCTGGGTCATAGCGACAGCGACGAAGTTGCGGTCGTAGAAGAGCTGCTGCCACTGGCGGACCATGCCGAGGTAGCCGTTGTTGAAGATGGCGATCTTGAGCGGGAGGTTTTCATCGACGACGACGGCGAGCTCCTGCATGGTCATCTGGAAGCCGCCGTCGCCGCAGATGGCCCAGACTTCCGCCTCGGGGAGGGCGACCTGGGCGCCGATGGCGCCGGGGAGCTCGAAGCCCATGGTGCCGAGCCCGCCGGAGGAGATGAGCTGGCGGGGTCGCTTGTAGAAGTAGTGCTGGCCGGCCCACATCTGGTGCTGGCCGACGCCGGTGACGATGGTGGCGTTGCCCTCGGTCTCTTCGTAGAGGGTGCGGACGACGTACTGGGGGAGCATGCGGCGGCTTTCGCGGATGTGGAGGCTCGGATGCTCCTCGCGGACCTGGTCGATCCAGTTCAGCCACTCGGTGTGCTTCGCCTCGCGCACGTGCTCGGTGAGGCGGGGGAGGACGTTCTTGGCGCTGCCGACGATGGGGACGGCGGTGGGGAAGTTCTTGCCGATCTCGGCGGGGTCGATATCGATGTGGATGATCTTGGCGCCGGGGTTAAAGTCCTTGAAGCGGCCCATGGCGCGGTCGTCGAAGCGCATGCCGATGCCGATGACGACATCGGCGTTGTCGGCGGCCATGTTGGCGTAGAACATACCGTGCATGCCGAGCCAGCCGTAGGAGAGGCGGTGCGCTTCGGGGAAGGCGCCGATGCCGAGGAAGGTGGTGATGACGGGGATTTCGGCCTTCTCGGCGAGGGCAACGAGTTCGGCCTGGGCATCGGACCAGATGACGCCGTGTCCGGCGATGATGATGGGCCGGCGGGCCTGGTCGATGAGCTCGGCGGCGCGGCGGATCATGCCGGCGTGGCCTTCATAGGTTGGCCGGTAGCCGCGGAGGTGGACTTTTTCGGGCCAGTCGAACTCAGCGGTTTCCTGGAAGACGTCCTTGGGGATGTCGACGAGGACGGGGCCGGGGCGGCCGGTGCGGCAGATGTGGGCAGCCTCGCGGATGGTGAGGGGAATCTCCTCGGCGCGCATCACCAGGTAGTTGTGCTTGGTGATGGAGTGGGTGATGCCGGTAATGTCGGCTTCCTGGAAGCCGTCTTTGCCGAGGAGGGTGCGGCTGACGTTCCCCGTGAGGGCGAAGACCGGGACGGAGTCCATCCAGGCGGTGCAGATGCCGGTCACAAGATTGGTGGCGCCGGGACCGCTGGTGCCGAGGCAGACGCCCATTTTGCCGCTGGCGCGGGCGTAGCCGTCGGCCATGTGGGCTGCGCCCTGCTCGTGGCGGACGAGGATGTGGCGAATACCGGGGTACTGGGGAAGGGTGTCGTAGAGGGGGAGGACGACGCCTCCGGGGTAGCCGAAGATGACTTCGACTCCTTCGCGCTGGAGGCCTTCCAGCACCATTTGTGCGCCAGTCATGCGCGACATGGGGGACCCTTTCCGCGGAGCGAACAACCGAGCCGGCTGAACCCGGTCGGGGAGCCGGCTGCCTGCCGCGCCGTGCGGTCGCGGCTGCCCGTGGGATGGGCGCTGGCGGGAGGGGTGGCCGGTAAGCCGATTGCCCTCCGTTCGGTCCGCTGATCTTGAGATTACGTCGATACTTCGGCGGAGGGAAGGCCGGCGATGCGTGCGCGGATCGCTTCGATCTCGGGGATGGGGAGCGGGTCGATGCCCCGGACCATGGCGAGGTGGCAGGAGAGGGCATCCACGGCGACGAGGCCGGCGAGGACCTGCTCGAAGGGGTCGCTGCCGGGGACCTCGAGGGGGAGCCACGGGATGCCCCGGCCGGCGGCGAGGTCGGCGACGGCTTCGAGGTACGGAGCGGCGGGGTCGCCGGCGGCGGCGAGGGCGACGATGCTCCACCGGCCGGCAGCGGCGGCGTCGAAGCCGACGACGATGTTGTGGGCGGCTTCGGGCAGGACGGCGGCGGCGGCGAGGGTCTTGGCGTTTTCGGCGAGCTGGTTGCGGGCGCGCTCGGCGACCGGGGCGAGCCGTGCGCCGGCAAGGACGAGCGGCACCCGCCCGACGAGGGCTTCGGCGGCGGCGCGGACCGAGTTCCGGTCTGCGGGGATGCCGGGGGCGAGCGATTCGGCGTAGCGGGTGCAGCGGACGGCGGCGGCATCGACTTCGGGGGTGGTGACGACGTAGAGGCCGAGCCGCTCGAGGATGCGGAGCAGGGGCGCGAGGATGTGGGCGACGGCTGCGCGCGGAGGCGCATCGGAAGCGAACGACCAGACGGGAATCCCGTCCTCGGCGGCGCGCTCGCCGAGGCGGCCGCCCCGGGTGATGGCGACGATGGGAGCATCGCGGCGCCAGGCGTCGTCGTAGAGGGCGAGGGTTTCGGCGGTGTTGCCGGAGCAGGAGACGGCGACGACGAGGGAGCGTTCGCCGACGAAGTTGGGGAGCTGGCGGCCGCGGACGACGCAGACGGGGATATCGCTGGTTGCGGCGGCGAGGCCGGCGACGATATCGCCGGCGGCGGCGGAGCCACCGGTGGCAGCGATGACGAGGTGGTCGGGCTCGTGGCTGGTCGGGAGGTCGAGGTCGGCGGCGCGGCGCCATTCGGCCCGGAGGACATCGCCGAAGGCGGCGACGTGCCGCCACATGGGGGAGGCGTCGGTCGGGGACTGGCCGGCGGGCTGGCTCACGCATGCACCCCGGCGATCGCCCGGCCGGCATCGAGCACGGGCCGAACGAGGGCTTCGTCGGTGACTTCGGTATAGATGCGGAGGAGCGGCTCGGTGCCGGAGAGGCGGAAGAGGAGCCAGCCGCCATCGAAGAGGAAGCGCCAGCCGTCGGTGCGGTCGGAGCCGGTGACCCGGCGGCCGGCGATCTCGGCGGGTGCGGCGGCGTCGAGGGCGGCGCGGACGGACTCGCGCTGGCCGGGTTCGAGCTCGTAATCATCACGGGCGTAGAAGTGGGGGCCGGTGATGGCGAAGACCTTTTCGAGCAGTTCGGAGGGCGGTTTGCCGGTGGCGGCGACGTAGTCGAGGAGGAAGAGGCCGGCGAGGATGCCGTCGCGCTCGGGCAGGTGGCCGCGGAAGCCGTAGCCGCCGGATTCTTCGCCGCCGATGAGGGCGTCTTTCTCCATCATGAGCGGGCCGATGAACTTGAAGCCGACTGGAGTTTCGAAGCACTCCACGCCGTAGTGGGCGGCGAGGAGGTTGGCCATGCGGGTGGTGGTGATGGAACGGACGATGGGGCCGCGGAGCCCGCGCTCGCCGAGGAGGTAGTCAATCAGGAGGGCGAAGGTGCGGAGCTGGTCGACGTAGCGGCCCCGCTCATCGACGAGGCCGACGCGGTCAGCGTCGCCGTCGTTGGCGATGCCGATGGCGTAGCGGCCGGTGGACATGAGGAAGAGGAACTCGGAGAGGTTGCTTTCGATTGGCTCGGGTGCGCGGATGCCGGGGAAGAGGGGGTTCCGTTCGCTGTGGATTTCGCGGACGGTGGTAGAGCCGCCGGAGAGCAGTTCGCCGAAGAGGCCGGCGCCGGCGCCGTACATGGGGTCGACGGCGACGGTGAGCCCGGCGGCGCGGATGCGTTGGAGGCTGACCTGCCGGCCGAGGGCGGCGAGGTAGCCGGGCACGGGATCGAAGGGCGTGATGGCGTCGGAGGCGGGCGGCGCGAGGCGGATGCGGGCGGGGTCGGCGAGTATTTCGGGGACGCGCCGCTCGATATCGGCGACGATTTCGGGGCTGGCGCTGCCGCCGTAGTGCGGCTTGACCTTGATGCCGTTCCAGTTGAACGGGTTGTGGGAGCTGGTGACGACGACGCCGCCGGCCGCGCCGATTTCGATGATGCGGTAGCTGATGGCGGGCGTGGGGGCGGGGCGGTCGGCGAGCTGGACGGTGAACCCGGCGCCGGCGAGGACGCGGGCGACCTCGCGGGCGAAGTGGTCGGAGAGGAAGCGGGTATCGAACCCGACGACGAGGGGTCGGGATGTGCCGCCGTGCTCGGCGAAGTGCTCGGCGACGGCGCGGGCGCAGGCGCGGACGTTTTCGAAGGTGAAGGTATCGGCGATGATGGCGCGCCAGCCATCGGTGCCGAAGCGAACGGGGTTATCCGGCATGGGGCTCATGATAGCTGGCACCTGCGTCAACGATCGTCCCCGCGGGGAGCCGGCTGCCGGGAGCGATGGTCGCACCCGGGCCGACGACGCACCGGTCGAGGACGGCGCCTTCGCCGACGACAGCGCCGTCGGCGACGACGGAATCGCGGACGACTGCGCCGCGGCCGATGCGGACGTTCTCCCAGAGGACGGAGGCGGAGATTTCGGCGCCGGGGGCGACGTCGCTGCCGGGGCCGATGGCGGTGCCCGTGATGCGCGCGCCGGGCGCGATGCGGGCGGCGGGGTCGATGGCGTTGGCTGCGCCGAGGAGTGCGCGATGGAGGGCGAGGTAGCGTGCCGGCGTGCCGAGGTCGGCCCAGTGGCCTTCGAAGCGGTAGCCGAGGACCGGCCGGCGGCGGGCGACGAGCGAGGGGAAGAGGGTCTCCTCGACGCGGACGGCGCCAGGGGGGATTTCGTCGACGATGCGGCGCTCGAAGATCCAGGCGCCGGCGTTGACGAGGCGGCTGGGGGCTTCGCCGGGGGGCGGCTTTTCGACGAAGCCGGTGATGAAGCCGTCGCTATCGCAGACAGCGACGCCGAACTGGGAGGGATCGTCGACTTCGTGGAGGGCGAGGGTGAGGTCGGCCCCGCGGGCGACGTGGCCGGCGAGGGCGGGAGCGAGGTCGAAGTCGAGGTAGATGTCGCCGTTGAGGACAAGGAAGCGGTCGTCGATGCCGGCAGCGTGGACGGCGTTGCGGATGGCGCCGCCGGATTCGAGACGGGCGGTTTCGATGATGGGCAGGAGTTCGAGCGGGCCGCGTGGGCCGGCGGGGTAGCAGCGGGCGAGGTCTTCGTTGGCGAGGCCGAGTGCGAGGATGGCGCGCCGGACGCCGGAGCGCGCCAGCCAGTCGAAGAGGTACTCGATGGCAGGCCGGTTGCAGACGGGCACGAGGCTCTTATGGCGCCGCGCGGTGAGGGGGCGGAGGCGCGTCCCCTGTCCGCCGACGAGCAGGATGGCGTCCACGCTGGCTAGCGGCCGGCGGCGGCGCGGAGCTCGGCGGCGCGGGAGGTATCCTCCCAGGGGAGGTCGAGGTCGGTGCGGCCGAAGTGGCCGTAGGCGGCGGTGGGGCGGTAGATGGGCCGGCGGAGCTGGAGGTCTTCGATGATGGCGCCGGGCCGGAGGTCGAAGACTTTGCGGACGGCGGCGAGGATTTCGGAATCGGGGATGATGCCGGTGCCGAAGGTTTCGATGCCGATCGAGGTGGGGTGGGAGACGCCGATGGCGTAGGAGAGCATGAATTCGCAGCGGCTGGCGAGACCGGCGGCGACGATGTTCTTGGCGACCCAGCGGGCGGCGTAGGCGCCGGAGCGGTCGACCTTGGTCGGGTCCTTGCCGGAGAACGCGCCGCCGCCGTGGCGGGCGACGCCGCCGTAGGTATCGACGATGATTTTGCGACCGGTGAGGCCGGCGTCGCCGCGAGGGCCGCCGATGACGAAGCGGCCGGTGGGGTTCACGTGGATGGTGACGTCCTTGCTGAGGAGGGGCCCGGCGACGGGGTCGATGACGTGCTTCTTGACCTGGGTGGCGATGAACTCAGGGTCTTCGACGTCGGGGGCGTGCTGGGTAGAGATGACGACGGTATCGACCTGGATGGGGTTCCAGTGCTCGTCGTATTCGACGGTGACCTGGGATTTGCCGTCGGGCCAGACCCAAGGGAGGATGCCGGATTTGCGGACTTCGGCGAGGCGGCGGGTGAGGCGATGGGCGAGGGAGATGGTGAGGGGCATGAGTTCGGGGGTTTCGCGGCAGGCGAAGCCCATCATCATGCCCTGGTCGCCGGCGCCGATGTTGCGGGGGTCCTTGTTGTTGACGC
Organism: Tepidiforma bonchosmolovskayae; assembly: GCF_008838325.1. Classification (GTDB taxonomy): domain Bacteria; phylum Chloroflexota; class Dehalococcoidia; order Tepidiformales; family Tepidiformaceae; genus Tepidiforma; species Tepidiforma bonchosmolovskayae. Next base: position 543,286 of record NZ_CP042829.1, read on the forward strand.
CCTGCGAGATATCGGGGGACTGCTCGGAGATGGAGGTGATGACGCCGCAGGTGTGGCCATCGAAGCCTTTGACGGAGGAGTCGTAGCCGATATCGACGATGGTCTTGCGGACGAGCTTGTTGATATCGACGTAGCCCGTGGTGGTGATTTCGCCCATGACGAGGACGAGGCCGTTGGTGGTGGCGGTTTCGCAGGCGACGCGGGCCTGGGGGTCCTGCTCGAGGAGGGCGTCCAGGACAGCGTCACTGACCTGGTCGCAGAGCTTATCGGGGTGGCCTTCGGTGACGGATTCGGAGGTGAGGAGCTTGCGTTCGGACACGTGCTGCCCTTTCGGTGATGGAGTTGCCTTCGCGCGGGCATGAAAAATCCCCTCGCGCCGGGCTGATTTGGCGGCGAGGGGCGGGCCTTCCCGCAAGCCCGCCTTTTGTTGCCCGTGCGGCCGGAGCCGCGGGGCCGCGTCGATTTGGCACCTTGGAGGCATAACCAGGTTGCCGGGCGCGGTCGCCCTCTTGACGCTGGAGCAAGGGTAGCAGGACGGCTGGCGATGCGGAAGATGCGGGCGGGCGGTCAGGCGGCGGGGGCGAGGGCGACGACCTGGATATCCCCCCAGGGGGTTTCCTGGAGGGCATCGGCCTCGCCTGAGCGGAGAAGCTCGAGGACGGCGAGGAAGGAGACGACGACCTCGACGCGGGTCGCGCATTCGAGGATGGCGCGGCGGAAGGAGAAGCGGCCGCGCCGGCGGAGCCGCTCGCGGAACTGTTCGAGGCGCTGCGCGAGGGTGATGGTGGTGTCGCGGGGGAGGATGGCGCGCGGGCGTGCCTCGCGCGGGCGGCGCTGGAGGAGCTTGAGCATGAGGGCATGGAGGCGTTCGATGCTGACGCCTTCGAGCGGGGAGGCCTCGGGGAGGGCAGGCGGCGGCGCCAGGCGGGTGTAGATGCGGAGGCCGGCTTCCTGGCGCTCTTCGAGGAGTTCGACGACCTGGAGGAAGCGGCGGTACTCGCGGAGGAGTTCGACGAGCTCGGCGCCGACGTCGTCGTCTTCGAGCGAAGGCGCCTCCTCCCCCTGCGGGCGGGGGAGGAGGGCGCGGGACTTGAGGTAGATGAGGCGTGCGCCGATGGCGACGAACTCTGCGAGTGCGGAGGGGTCGAAGCCTTCGCCGTTGTGGATGGCGGCGAGGTACTGGTCGGTCACCGCGACGAGGGAGACGGCGGTGATGTCGAGGTCCTCCTTCTCGATGAGGTGGAGAAGGAGGTCGAGCGGCCCCTGGAAGACGGGCAGCGAGATTTCTGCCATAGCTCCTGCCGGCGCGCTGCCCCCCCGCTGAGGCGGCGCCGGCGCGGTCTTGCGACCGATTGTGCTGTTACGCGCTGGCAGACGCCCACACCCCCGGGAGCGTCCGCTCGACGGCAGCGGCGACAGCACCGACCGAGCGCATCATGGAAGCGAAGCGTTCGTATGTCAATGACTGGGCGCCGTCGGAGAGCGCGTGGTCGGGGTTGTTGTGGACCTCGATCATGAGGCCGTCGGCGCCGGCTGCGATGGCGGCCATGGCGACGGGCGTGACGAGGGATGCTTTGCCGGTGCCGTGGGAGGGGTCGGCGATGATGGGGAGGTGGCTGAGCTCGCGGACGAGCGGGATGGCGTTGACGTCGAAGGTGTTGCGGTAGGCGGTTTCGAAGGTGCGGATGCCGCGCTCGCAGAGGATCACGTTGGGGTTGCCCTGGGCCATGATGTACTCGGCGGCAAGGAGCCACTCCTCGACCTGGCCGGAGAGGCCGCGCTTAAGCATGACGGGCTTTTTCACGCGGCCGACTTCATCGAGCAGCATGAAGTTCTGCATGTTGCGGGCGCCGATCTGGATGATGTCGGCGTACTCGCAGACGGCGTCGATGTCGCGGACGCTCATGAGCTCGGTGATGACGGGGAGGCCATGGGCTTTGCCGGCGGCGTGGAGGTAGCGGAGGCCCTCCTCGCCGAGGCCGCGGAAGGTGTAGGGGGAGGTGCGGGGCTTGAAGGCACCGCCGCGGAGGATGTTGGCGCCGGCGGCTTTGACGGCGCGGGCGGAATCGAAGATGTGCTCCTCGTTTTCGATGGAGCAGGGGCCGGCCATGACGGCGAGCTCGGTGCCGCCGATTTTGACGCCGTAGCCGACATCGATGACGGAGTCGGCCGGGTGGAATTCCCGGGAGGCGAGCTTGTAGGGACGGGTGACGCGGTGGACGGATTCGACACGGGGAAGGGCCTGGAAGATATCTTCGAGGCCGGGCTCGTCGGTGCCGATGACGCCGATGATGGTGCGCTCCTGGCCGACGGAGAGGTGGGCCTGGCGGCCGGTTTCTTCGATGCGTTTGATGATGACGTCGAGGTCATCCGGGGTAGCTTCGGGGGATACGACGATAATCACGGGGTCGTTTGCTCCGTTTGACGGTGAGGGTGAGTCAGGGGAGGTTGGAGGCGAGGTCGGGGCGGAGCCGTGCGGCCTCGCGCAGGTAGATGTGGCGGATTTCACTCTGGGCTTTGTCCGTATTCCAGTGGAGGAGCACCCGGATACAGCGCGGGAGCATGCCGGGGACGGACATTTCGTGGCTCTGCATGAGGGGCACGAGGGTCCAGCCGAGCTGGCGGGCGGCCACGGCGGGGAATTCGGCGTAGACGTCGGGGGTGGTGGTGAGCCAGGCGGAAGCGATGTCCTCGGTGCGGATTCCGTTGGCCTCCACCATGTGGATGAGGAGTTCGCGGGTGCGTTCGAGGATCTCTTCTTTCTGGTTGCGGTCGACGGTCGTCGCGCCGCGGACGCCGCGGACGGGCATACGCGCAGGTCCTCCTGGGTGTTCCTGGGGGGTGGGATGGCAGGCTTCAGGACGGGCGGGCGCCAAAGGCCCCGGCCGGGGGACTGCCATATGCACGGCCCACAGGTGGACGCGGCCACGCCTGTTGAGGCGCAGCCGGCCGTCTGTGGGCCGCGATCACCTGTCCGCTACCGGCCGGAGACATCCTCCACGAACTCCCTGACGCTCTGCGCGCGGTGGTTTTCCTCCGCAGCGTCGATGGCGGTGATTATAGCAGAGCCGACGACGGCGGCATCGGCGAGGCGGCGGACGGCTTCGGCCTGCTCGCGGGTGTTGATGCCGAAGCCGACGGCGAGCGGGAGGCTGGTGCGGGCGCGGACGCGGCTGATGAACTCGGGGAGGGCATCGAGGGCGACGTTGCCCTTGCCGGTGGTGCCGGTGACGGAGACGCAGTAGAGGAAGGCATCGGCGACGCTGGCGATGCGGGAGATGCGCTCGTCGCGGGTGGTGGGTGCGACGAGGGGGACGAAGCTGAGGTCGTGGGCGCGGCAGGCCTGGAGGAAGCTGGCGGCCTCCTCGGGCGGGAGGTCGACGACGATCCAGCCGTCGGCGCCGGCGGCAGCGGCTTCGGCGCAGGCGCGCGCTTCGCCGCGGGCGAGGATGGGGTTGTAGTAGCCCATAAGGATGACGGGGACGGTGAGGCCCTGTTCGCGGGCGGAGCGGATGAAGGCGAAGCAATCGGCGAGTGAGACGCCCTGCTCGAGGGCGACCTGGTTTGCGTGCTGGATGGTGGCGCCATCGGCGAGGGGGTCGGTGAACGGCACACCGAGTTCGATGACGTCGGCGCCGCCCTCCTGCATGGCGAGAAGGATGGGGACGGTATCGGCGCGGCGCGGGTAGCCGGCGGTGACGTAGCCGACAAAGAGTTTGCGGCCGGTTTCGCGGGCGCGGGCGAAGGTATCGCGGAGACGCTGGGACATACGGGTTTCAGGACCTCGCGACGAGCAGGATAAAGCTGAGCCCGTTGAAGAGCACATGGAAGGCGATGGCATCCCAGAGGCTGCCGGCGCGCCAGTAGAGCCAGGCGAGCACGAGCCCGACGGCGAAGAAGGGGAGGAGGGTGGCGGGGTCGCGGTGGCCCAAGGAGAAGAGCGCGGCGCTGAAGGCGGCCGCGGGCCAGAAGCCCCAGCGGAGGGTTCCGGTGAAGGCGAGTCCGCGGAAGACGGCCTCTTCGCTGAGCGGGGCGGCGATGACGGTAGCGAGGCCGTAGAGGGCGAGAGCCGCGGGGTCGCGCAGGACGGGCTCGACGGTGGCCGGGGACGGCACCGGGATGAGGGGGCCGATACCGAGCGCCTCGACGGCGGCGGCGTATACCCCGGTGAGGGGGTAGCTGATGGCGACGCAGAGGGCGGGGAGCCAGAGGCGGCCGGCGTCGAAGCGGTCGAGGCCGAGCACCCGGGCGAGGTCCCGCGGGCGCTGGCGCGCGCCGAGGAGGAGGGCGCCGAGGAAGAAGGCCGAGCTGACGAGAGCCATGGCCCAGGCGACGCGGACGGCCACCGGGTCGGCGAGGAGGCGCGGCGGCCCGGGGATGGGGTTCCCGGCGACGGCGCGGGCGAGGGCGAGGTCGGCGTAGGCGGCGACGCGGGAGGCTTTTTCGAAGGCGTCGCCGGCGTCGCGGAAGCCGGCTTCAGCGCCGAGCAGGCGGGCGACGGGGTCGATGAGGGCGAGCGGCACGACGTAGGCGGCAACGGCGGCCCAGAGGCCGAGCAGGACGCTGAGTTCGTTCCAGGGCGCGGGGCGAAGGCGGTCGGTGGTCATCCGAAAGCGAGAATGGAGAAGCTGACGGTGTTGAAGAGGAGGTGGAAGAGGATTGGATACCAGAGGGTGCCGCTGCGCCGGAAGAGCCAGGCGAGGGCGACACCGATGGCAAAGAAGGGGACGACGCTGCCGGGGTCGAAGTGGACGACGGAGAAAAGGATGCCGGATATGGCGGCGGCGGGCCAGAATCCCCAGCGGCTGAAGCCGCCGAAGACGAGACCGCGGAAGAAGAGCTCTTCGGTGAAGGGCGCGCCGACGAGGGTGACGGCGGCGGCGATGCTGAGGGTGAGGTCGTCGCGCGTGATTTCGATGGGGACGGTGCTGCGGGGCTCGAGCCAGCCGATGCCGAGGCGGTCGACGAACTGGACCCAGGCGTAGGTGCCGACGTAGGCGAAGAAGACCGCCGCGAGCGGGAGCCAGGCGCCGGCCCAGTCGAAGCGATGCAGGCCGAGCGCGCGGGCGAGGTCGCGGGCGGAGCGGCCGGTGGTGATGCCGACGATGGCGATGACGGCGGCCTGGGAGACCGAGGTGACGATAAAGAGCACCTGGAGGCTGGCCTGGTCGGCGAGGAGGTTCGGCGGGGCAGGCAGGGGTTCGCCGCGGGAGGCGGCCGCGAGGCGCTCATCGGCGTAGGCTGCGATGCGGGCGGCCTTTTCGAACGTGTCGCCGACGTCGCGGGTGCGGAAGTCGAGGTCGAGGGCGAGCGCGACGCCGAGGGCGACGACGTTGGTGAGCACCATGAGGGCGATGAACGCAGCGAGTCCGGCGGCGGCCTGGCGGGGCCCCCAGGGGACGAGGGACCGGCGGGCCACAGTAGTCAGAGGGTTACTCCGAGGGCGGCTGCCACCGTGTGCATGTCCTTGTCGCCGCGGCCGGAGAGGCCGACGAGGATGTCCTTGCCGGGGCCGAGTTCACGGGCGAGGCGGATGGCGTGGTAGATGGCATGGCTCGGTTCGAGGGCGGGGATGATGCCCTCGGTGCGGGTGAGTGCCTGGAAGCCTTCGAGGGCCTGGCGGTCGTCGACGGCGACGTACTCGGCGCGCTCGCTGGTTTTGAGCCAGGAGTGTTCGGGGCCGACGCCGGGGTAGTCGAGGCCGGCGGAGATGGAGTGCGTTTCGAGAATCTGGCCGTTCTCGTCCTGGAGGAGATAGGTGCGGGTGCCGTGGAGAACCCCGGGCCTGCCGGCAACGAGGGTGGCGGAGTGCTTCCCGGTGCCGACACCGCCGCCGCCGGCTTCGACGCCAACGAGGCGGACTGGGTCATCGAGGAAGGGGTGGAAAAGCCCGATGGCGTTGGAGCCGCCGCCGACGCAGGCGACGGCGACATCCGGGAGTTTGCCGGCCTGTTCGAGCATCTGGGCGCGTGCCTCGCGGCCGATGACGGACTGGAAGTCGCGGACGATGGTAGGGAAGGGGTGGGGGCCGATGGCGGAGCCGATGATGTAGTGGGTGGTGCGGACGTTGGTGACCCAGTCGCGCATCGCTTCGTTGATGGCGTCCTTGAGGGTCTTCGAGCCGGAGTCGACGGAGACGAGGGTGGCGCCGAGCATCTTCATGCGGAAGGCGTTGAGCGACTGGCGCTTGATGTCTTCGGAGCCCATGTAGACGACGCATTCGAGGCCGAGCATGGCGCAGACGGTGGCGGTTGCAACGCCGTGCTGGCCGGCGCCGGTCTCGGCGATGATGCGGGTTTTGCCGAGCCGGCGGGCGAGGAGGGCCTGGCCGAGGGCGTTGTTGATCTTGTGGGCGCCGGTGTGGGCGAGGTCTTCGCGCTTGAGCCAGATGCGGGCGCCGCCGACTTCGCGGGTGAGTCGCTCAGCGAAGTAGAGCGGGGTTGGACGGCCGACGTAGTGGCGGAGGAGGTGGTCGAGCTCCTGCTGGAAAGCGGGGTCGCTGCGGGCTTCGAGGTAGGCGGCCTCGAGGTCTTCGTGGGCGGCGACGAGGGTTTCGGGGATGTACCGGCCGCCGAATTCGCCGAAGCGGGCGGGAAGCGGGGTCACGGTTTCAGACGTCACGGCTGGCACCTTTCGCCGCGCGGATGAAGGCGCGGATTTTCTCGGGGTCTTTGACGCGGCCGGTTTCGACGCCGGAGGAGACGTCGACCGCCCACGGGCGGACGGTGCGGACGGCCTCGGCGACGTTGTCGGGTGTGAGGCCGCCGGCGAGGATGACGGGGAAGCGGGCAGCGACGTCTTCGGCGATGGACCAGTCGAAGGTAACGCCGGTGCCGCCGAGGGCGGCGTCGTGGGCAGTATCGAGGAGCGTGCCGGCGGCGAGGCCGGGCACGATACGCTCGGTGATGTCGGCGGGGTCGTCGCCCTCGCGCACGTGGATGGTGCGGAAGACGGGGCGGCGGATGGCGCGGACGAAGGCGTCGTCTTCGCCGCCGGAGAGCTGGACGAGGTCGATGCGGGCGGCCTCGGCGATGTCGTTGACCTCGCCGGACGACATGCGGGCGAAGACGCCGACGACGAGGGGCCGGGCGCGGGCCAGGGCGAGCTCGATAGCATCGGCCCAGGCGGGGAACCAGCTGCGGGCCGAGACTTCGCCGAGTGCGGGGCCGGAAAGGGCGAGCGGGGTTTCGGCGCGGCGGCGGCCGGCGATGGCCTCGACGATGTCGTGGCAGTCCTGCGGGGTGACCTGGCGGCGGGACTCGGCGAAGACGAGGCCGATGAAGTCAGCGCCGGCATCGGCGGCGGCGAGGGCGGTGGCGGCGTCGCGGATGCCGCAGATTTTCACGAGGGTCATGGGGAGGCCCCGGGGGCGGCGGCAGAGACGCCGCGGAGTTCGCGGATTTTCTCGGCGGGGTCCGGCGCGACCATGAGCGACTCGCCGACGAGGACAGCTGCGGCGCCGACGGCGGCGAAGCGTTCGACATCGGCGCGGGAGCTGATGCCGCTGAGGGCGGCGAGCAGAGCGCCGGGCGGGGCGAGGCTGGCGAGGCGGTCGGTGGTGGCGAGGTCGACCCGGAAGCTGCGGAGGTCGCGGTTGTTGATGCCGACAAGGGCGGCGCCGAGTTCGGCGGCGCGGGCCATTTCGTCGGCGCTGTTGACTTCGACGAGGGCCTGCATGCCGAGGCGGGCGGCGGCTGCGTAGAGCTGCCGGAGCCGGGCGTCGTCGAGCGCGGCGACGATCAGGAGGACGGCATCGGCGCCGTGGACCCGGGCTTCGAGGAGCTGGTACTCATCGATGATGAAATCCTTGCGGAGGATGGCCGGCCGGGCAGGGCCGAGTTCTTCGACGGCGGCGCGGACCGCGGCCATATCGGCGAGGGTGCCTTTGAACCACGTGGGTTCGGTGAGGACGGAGATGGCGCTCGCGCCGCCGCGGGCGTAGCGGAGGGCCTGGGCGGCGGCATCCATGCCGGGGGCGATGTCGCCCTTGCTCGGGGAGGCGCGCTTGACCTCGGCGATGACGGCCATGGGGGCATCGCGGCGGAGGCGGGCGATGAAGTCGATGGCGGGCGGAGCCTCGGCAAGGCGGGCCTCGAGCTCCGACGGGGGCACAGCGGCCCTGGCCTCGGCGACGTCGCGTTCGCGGCGGGCGAGGATGGTGTCGAGGATGGTGGGGCTACCCACCGGCGGCCTCCCGGGAGAGCGCGATGTAGGTATCGAGGACTTCGCGGGCGCGGCCGGCGGCGACGGCCTCCCGGGCGAGGCGGACGCCCTCGCGGAAATCGGCGGCGCGGCCGGCGACCACGAGGGCGGCTGCGGCGTTCATGAGGGTGAAGTCGGTCTTCGGTCCTTCGGCGCCATCGAGGATGGCGAGGATGTCGCCGGCGTTGGCCGCGGCATCGCCGCCGGCGACGGCGGAAAGGGGAGCGAGGGGCAGGCCAAAGTCTGCGGGGGCGATGGTGCGCTCGGCGACGGCGCCATCGGCGACGACCCATGCGCGGGTCGGGGCCGCGGGGCTGATTTCGTCGAGGCCGTCTTCGGAGTGGACGACGAGGGCGTATTCGACGCCGCGGAGGGCGAGGGCCTGAGCGACGAGCGGGCCGAGGGAGGCAGCGCCGACACCGACGAGCTGGCGGGCGGGCGCGGCGGGGTTCGAGAGCGGGCCGAGGATGTTGAAGACGGTGCGGATGCCGATTTCGCGGCGGGCGCCGCCGACGTGGCGCATGGCGGGGTGCATCCGCTGGGCGAAGAGGAAGCAGAAGTTGCAGGCATCGATGATGCGGGCGATGGCCTGCCCGTCGAGGTCGATGCGGGCGCCGAGGGCTTCTAGGACATCGGCGCTGCCGCACTTCGAGCTGGCGGCGCGGTTGCCGTGCTTGGCGACGCGGACGCCGCAGGCGGCGACGATGAAGCCGGCGGCGGTGGAGACGTTGATGGTATCGATGCCGTCGCCGCCGGTGCCGCAGATGTCGATGGTGCCGGCGGCAGGCACGGGCTCGGCGTGGCGGAGCATGACCTCAAGGCAGGCGGCGATTGCGGGTGCGGATTCGCCGCGGATGCGCCACGCGGCGAGGAAGGCGCCGACCTGCGCGGGGGTGGCGGCGCCGGTCATGAGCTCCTCGAGGGCGGCAGCGGCGAGCGCCGGGGGGAGGTCTCCGGCGTCGACGAGGGACTTGATTGCTTCCTGGACGGCCATCAGGCGGGACCCCGGGCAGGGATGCAGGTTCCAGTGTGGCGAATCAGGCGGGCCATTCGCCACCCTCCATGCGGAGGAAGTTCGCGAGGAGCTCCTTGCCGTACTGCGTGGCGATCGACTCGGGGTGGAACTGGACGCCTTCGACGGTGTAGCGGCGGTGGCGGACGCCCATGATGATGCCGGATTCGGAGCGGGCGGTAACTTCGAGCTCGGGCGGGAGCGTCTCGGGGGTGCCGCAGAGGGAGTGGTAGCGGACCGCTTCGAAGGGCGAGGGGATGCCGGCGAAGACGCCGCGGCCGTCGTGGGTGATCCGGGAGGTTTTGCCGTGCTTGATTTCGCCGGCGCCGGCGACGGTGCCGCCGTAGACGTCGTAGATGCACTGGTGGCCGAGACAGACGCCGAGGACGGGCACCCTGCCGGCGAAGGCACGGATGACGTCGCGGGAGATGCCGGCATCCTCCGGGTCGCCGGGGCCGGGCGAGATGACGACGTGGTCGGGCTCGAGCGCGAGGCACTCCTCGAGCGTGACCTGGTCGTTGCGGAAGACGCGGACATCGGCGCCGAGTTCGCAGAGGTACTGGTAGAGGTTGTAGGTGAAGGAGTCGTAGTTATCGATGAGCAGGGTGGTCACTGGTCGAGGGCTTCCTCCCGGTAGAGATCGTCCGCGATGAGGCGGAGGACCGCGGCGAGCTCTTCGGGCGTGTAGCCGTAGCCGCGGCGGTCGAGGCGGAACTTGGCGGCGAGGTAGGCGGGGTCGAGCGCGGCAGGCGAGCGGAGGTCGAGGGGGTAGGCGGTACCGGGCTCGCCGATGAGGGCGACGAGGAAGTAGCCGTCGCCGGCGGAGCGGGTGAAGGCCGCTGATTCACGGAGGAGCGGCACGAGGGCGAGCTCGACACCGCCGGAGCGGTAGAAGCGGACCGCGACATGGGCGATGTACTTCTGGAGGGGCGGATTGGGGGCGGTCATCGGCCGAACCCCTGTTCGACGGCGAGCTCGAGGACGTGTCCCGGGGTCCGGGCGGTGAAGTCGGGGAGGGCATCGAGCGTGGCGGCGGCATCGATGCTGCCCCAGAGGGCCGCGACGGAGCGAATGCCAGCGTTGCGGGCGGCCCAGATGTCGGCGGGGCTGTCGCCGACGATGACGGCGCGTTCGGGGTAGTCGGCGAGGAGGCGGTCGAGCGCGGCGTAGACCGGCTCGGGGTCGGGCTTATGGCGCTCGGTGTCGTCGAAGCCGATGACGGCGCGGAAGTAGCGGAGGAGGCCGGCGGCCTCGAGCTCTTCGACGGCGCCGTACGAGACCTTCGAGGTGACGACGGCCATGGGGATGCCGGCGGCGTGGAGGGAGCGGAGGACGGCTTCGACGCCCTCGAAGGGGCGGGGCGCCGGGCGGCCGGGGACGTAGTAGTGCTCGCGGTAGGCGCGGGTGAAGCGCTGGTAGTCGTCGCCGAGGAGGCGGCGGGCGAGGTCTTCGAGGGTGCCGCCGCGGTTGGAGCGCCAGAGTTCGACCGGGTCGACGGGTTCGCCGAGGACGACCTGGTGGGCGTGGGCGAGCGAGGCCATCCGGGCGGGGAGGGTCTCGAGGAGCGTATCGTCGAGGTCCCAGAGGATGGCGCTCACGGGGCGGCCTCCGGGCGGCCGGGCCGGGGGATGCCGCGGCGGGCGAAGACCTCTTCCATGGCGGGCCAGGCTTCGAGAGCGGCCGGGAAGCCGGCGTAGACGGCGACCATGCGCAGCACTTCGATGACCTGGGCCGGGGATGCGCCGTGGTTGAGTGCGCCCTCGATATGGGAGCGGAGCGGGCCTCCGGTGCGGCCCTGGGCGGCGAGCATCGCGATGACCAGCAGGCTGCGGGTGCGGCGGTCGAGGATGGGGCTGGACCAGCCGCGGGCGAGGGCGAAGTCGACGATGTCGTCGGCGAGCTCGGGGGCGGTGCGCCGGAGGTTCTCGAAGGCGGCGCCCGGGTCGCGGCCGCCGAGGGTCCGGAGGACGTCGAGGCCCGCAGCCCGGGAGTCGAGGGAGGCGGGGGCTGCGGGTTCGCGCACGGCTTCGGCGAGTTCTGCGCCGAGGGCTGCGAGGATTTCGCCGGTGCGGTCGGGCGGCTGGACGAGGCCGAAGGCCTCGAGGATGGCCTGGCGGACGCCGGGGAGGAGGTCGATGGCGTCGAGCTCGTCAAGGGTGAACCACCCGCTGCCGACACCGGGCGGGGGGGCCGGTTCGCCCTGCCAGCCGGTGGGGGCGTAGAGGTTGTAGACGACCTGGCCGTCGTCGGCGGGGAAGTAGTGGGTCTGGAGGAAGTCTTCTTCGACGGCGGGGGCGTGGACGCCGAGCCGCTGGAGGATGCGGTCCATCTCTTCGTCGACGTCGTCGACGCCGGGCGGGAGGGGGCCGGAGGGGAGCTCCCAGGGCGCGCCGGGCTGCGGCCGGACGAGGAAGATGCGTCCGCCGCGCTCGAGGATGGCGGCCATGGTAATGTGCTGTTTCATGTGGTCTTGATTGCGATCGTATCGAGGACGGAGATGAGGAGGATGCGGAGCGGGGCGGGGAGGTCGGCGCGGAGGACGTCTTCGCGGCCGAGCCAGCGGCCGGCGGAAGGGGGCGGGTCGGGCTGCCACTGCCAGACGGTGTAGAAGCCGGAGAACCAGGGGCGGTCTTCGGCGGGGTCGCGGTAGTCGAAGGCGCCCTGGGCCCAGATGGCGGAGGCTTCGATGCCGAGCTGGTCCCAGAGGTGGGCGCGGAGCTCGACCTTGCGGTCTTCGGCGAGGGGGCGGAAGACGCCGCCGGGGAGGCCGAGCGCGCCGGCGACGTCGCGCACGAAGACCTGTCCGGGGCGGACGAGGATGCCGTAGACGCGGTCGGGGCGGCGGTCGGACATGGCGCGGCTCCGTGGGTCAGCCGTAGCCGATACTCCCGGTTTTGAGCTGAGCGGCGGCGACTTCGGCCTGGTCGATGGCGCGCATGAGGGCGCGCATCTTGTTGACGGTTTCCATGTATTCGGTTGCGGGGACGGAGTCGTAGACGATGCCGCCGCCGGCCTGGAGGTAGGCGACGCCGTCCTTGACGACCATGGTGCGGATGGCAATGCAGGTATCGAGGCTGCCGGCGAAGCTGGCGTAGCCGACGGCGCCGCCGTAGATGCCGCGGCGGGAGGGTTCGAGCTCGGCGATGATCTCCATGGCGCGGACCTTTGGCGCGCCGGAGAGCGTGCCGGCGGGGAAGACGGAGCGGAAGGCATCGAAGCGGGTTTTGTCGGGGGCGAGCTGGCCCGAGACGTTGGAGACGATGTGCATGACGTGCGAGTACTTCTCGATGTGCATCAGGCTATCGACCCGCACGGTGCCGGGACGGGCGACGCGGCCGATATCGTTCCGGCCGAGGTCGACGAGCATGATGTGCTCGGCGCGCTCCTTTTCGTCGGCGAGGAGTTCGGCGGCGAGGCGTTCGTCCTCCTCGGGGGTGGCACCGCGGGGGCGGGTGCCGGCGATGGGGTGGGTGGTGACGATGCCGTCTTCGACGCGGACGAGGAGCTCAGGCGAGGCGCCGACGACCTGGAACTCGCCGAGGTCGAGGTAGAACATGTAGGGCGAGGGGTTGATGGTCCGGAGCTGGCGGTAAATGTTGAACGGGTGAACGGCGGTGGGGCGGCGGAGGCGCTGGGAGGGGACGACCTGGATGGCGTCGCCGGCGATGATGTACTCCCGGATCTTCTCGACCATCAGCTCGTAGCCTTCGCGCCCAACGTTGGACTCGGCCTGGCCATTGGTGCGGAGGACGGCGGCGATATCCTGGTGGGGGAGGGGCACGGTGGGGTTTTCGAGGCGCTCCACGATGGCGTCGATCTGGAAGGCGGCCTGCCGGTAGGCGCTCTCCACGTCACCGTCGAGGCGGCAGTGGGCGATGACCTTGATGGTGTGGTGGATGTGGTCGAAGACGACCATGGCATCGGTGAAGAGCCACATCGACTCGGGGATGCCGATTTCGTCGACCTCGGGCGGGCGGACGCGCGGCTCGAAGTGGCGGACGGCATCGTAGGCGACGTAGCCGATGGCGCCGCCGGTGAAGGCGGGAATGCCGGGGGTGACGACCTGGCGGAAGCGGGCGAGCTCCTGCTCGACGGGAATGAGGGGGTCGCCTTCCCACTCCTGGCCGGGGCCGGTGCGCAGGACGCGGTAGGGCTGGGTGCCGATGAAGGAGTAGCGGGCGAGCCGCTCGCCGCCTTCGACCGATTCGAGGAGGAAGGAATAGGGGCCGCTGGCGACCTTGAGGTAGGCGGAGACGGGCGTCTCGAGGTCGGCCGTGACCTCGCGGTAGACGGCCACGAGGTTGCCCTGGCCGGACCGGGCGAGCTGGCGAACCTCGTCGAGCGTTGGGCGAAGCATCAGTACTTCTCGAGGTAGTTGAGGTCGAGGGCGTCGTGGACCATGTCCATCGTTTCGCGGGCGATACGGCGCATCCGCTCGGATCCGGAGGCGAGGGCGTCGCGGACGAGCCGCATGCGGGCCTGGTAGTAGGCGCGGCGCTCGCGGAAGGGGTCGAGGAGGTCGTTGAGGACCTTCGTGAGGCGGTCCTTGAGGACTTTGTTGGGCACCCCACGGGTTTCGTATTCGCGCTCGAGTTCGGCGAGGCCCCCGGTGTCGGGGTCGAAGGCGCGGAGGTAGAGGAAGATGGGGTTTTCGTCGCAGCGGCCGGGTTCGTTGGCGGCGCGGGGCGGGCCGCCGTACATGGCGCGGACCTTGCGGGCGACGGTTTCGGCGTCGTCTTTGAGGTCGATGGTGTTGCCGCGCGATTTGCTCATCTTGGCGTTGCCGTCGATGCCGACGAGGCGGGGCACGCGGCCGACGAGGGCTTCGGGTTCGGGGAAGACCTCTTTGAAGCGGCGGTTGAAGCGGCGGGCGGTTTCGCGGGTGAGCTCGATGTGGGGGAGCTGGTCTTCGCCGACGGGCACGAGGTGGGCGCGGGGCATGAGGATGTTGGCCACCTGCATGACCGGGTAGGTGTAGAAGGCGACGGGCACGGACTTGCGCTCGGTGGAGCCGTCCTCGGGGTTCTCCATGGCAGCCATTTCCGCCTTGAGGGTCGGGTTGCGCTCGAGCATGGAGACGGGGAGGAACCAGCCGAGGAGGGTGGCGAGTTCGGCGTGTTCGGGGACGAGGCTTTCGATGACGAAGGCGGAGCCTTCGGGGTCGAGGCCGACGGCGAGCCAGTCGAGGGCGACCTCCCAGACGGCCTCGCGGACGCGGGGGATGTCGTCGGCGTAGTCGGAGACCTGGTAGTCGGCGATGAGGAAGTAGCACTCGTAGTCGTGCTGGAGCCGCACCCAGTTTTCGAGCGCGCCGGCGTAGTGGCCGAGGTGGAGGGCGCCGGTGGGGCGGATGCCGGTGAGGATCCGCTTGCGGTCGGTCACCGGGGGCCTCCGAGGCGTCCGGGCGGGCGGCCCGTGCCGGGCTGGGGCGCCGGGCGGCCGGCAGCGGGCTGGCGCGCGGGCGCGCCCGCTGCGCCGGCGCGCTCGGCCACGCGCAGGTAGGCGTTGATCTGCTTGCCGGCCTGCTCGATGAGTTCGAGCTCATCGGCGAAGACGGTTTCCGGCTCGTTGGTGAGCGCGGCGAGGACGTGGAGCCAGGAGCGGCAGGCGGCAAGCGCACCGCGCGCCTCGCGGAGGATGGCGGCCTGGGCCTGGCCTTCTCGGGCGCCGGCTTCGGCGATGCGGGCGGCGGCTTCGCCGGCGGCCTCGAAGGCGCGCTCGTGGGCCTCCTGGGAGGCGCGGAGGTTCGAGCCGATCTTGAGGCGGCCGATGGACGCGGCGAGCCGGATGGCCGTGTTCCAGGCCTCGATGTCGTGGTGGTCGGCGGCGGTCATGTCAGGCGGCAGCGGCGTAGCAGCCGTCGAGGAACGCGAGGAGGCGGTCGCAGGCGGTGTCGACGGCGCGGATGACGGCGTCTTCATCGGTGCAGGCCTCGGCGATGGCCTCCATCTCGGCGCCGGAGTGGGCGATATCGGCGACGAGGTGCACGGAGAAGAATTCGAACTGCTTCGGCTCGAAGCCGTAGAACTCCGTGAGGCCCTTGATCTTCTGCCAGGCGATAGCCGGGACCTGCCCTTCGTAGGCGAAGAGGGTGCCGAGCGCCTCCGCGATGGGGGAGGTTGACGCCATGTGGCGGAAGTGGTCGACGAGGGCGCGCGTCTCGGGGCGAAGCTCGGCGGTGATCACCTCGTCAGGTTCGACGCCGACGGCGCGGGCGAATTCGAGCCAGAGGGCAGGATGGTTCCGTTCGCCATGCTCTTCGTCCCAGAGGTTATCGAGAATGAGCTGACGGATATTGGGGCTTTCGGTGCGGGTGTGGATGGCGGAGAGGAAGCGCGGGAACGCGGCCTCGAAGTGGTAGTACTGGCGGGCGTACTCCTGCATCTTGTGCATGGGGAGGGTGCCCTGCGTCCACTCGACGTAGAAGGGGTGCTTGAGCATGGACTTCGCCTCGAGGACTGCCTTGAGGCGGGCTTCGAACTCGGTGGAGACGGTGAGCATGGACACGGCGGATACTCCGGGTGTGGTCTGGGGTGTGGTGCTTTCAGGATAGCTGGCGCGGGCGTTAGATGACGGGGAGGTCCTTCATCGCCTCGCGGACCTTCTCCTCCGGGTAGAAGTCGTCGATGAGTTTGCCTGCGAGGTAGTCGTCGTAGGCCTGGAGGTCGAGGAGGCCGTGGCCGGAGAGGTTGAAGAGGATGACGCGGGAGCGGCCCTCCTCGCGGGCCTGGATGGCCTCGTCGATGGCGGCGCGGATGGCGTGGGAGCTTTCGGGGGCGGGAACGATGCCCTCGGTGCGGGCGAAGAGGGTGGCGGCTTCGAAGCAGGCGTTCTGGGGGTAGGCGCGGGCTTCGATGTAGCCCTGGTCGTAGAGGTGGCAGATGAGCGGGGCCATGGCGTGGTAGCGGAGGCCGCCGGCATGGATGCCCGGGGGCATGAAGGTGTGGCCGAGGGTGTACATCTTCATGAGCGGGGTGAGCCCGGCGGTATCACCGAAGTCGTAGCGGTATTCGCCCTTGGTGAGGGAGGGGCAGGAGGCGGGTTCGACGGCGAGGAAGCGGGTGGAGGTCTTCCCGGCGAGGCGGTCCTTCATGAAGGGGAAGATGAGGCCGGCCGCGTTGGAGCCGCCGCCGGCGCAGCCGATGACGACGTCGGGGTATTCGCCGGCCATTTCCATCTGGGCGATGGCTTCCTGGCCGATGACGGTCTGGTGGAGGAGGACGTGGTTGAGCACGCTGCCGAGGGAGTACTTCGTATCCTCGCGCATGGCGGCGTCTTCGACGGCTTCGGAGATGGCGATGCCGAGGGAGCCGGAGTTTTCGGGGTCTTCGGCGAGGATTTTCCGGCCGGCTTCGGTGTCGTGGCTGGGGCTGGGGACGACGGTGCCGCCCCAGACCTGCATGAGGGAGCGGCGGTAGGGTTTCTGGTTGTAGGAGACGCGGACCATGTAGACCTTGCATTCGAGGCCGAAAATCTGGCAGGCGAATGCAAGGGAGGAGCCCCACTGGCCGGCGCCGGTTTCGGTGGCGATCCGCTTCACGCCTTCCTGTTTGTTGTAGTAGGCCTGGGCGACGGCGGTGTTGGGCTTGTGGGAGCCGGAGGGGGAGACGCCTTCGTACTTGTAGTAGATGTGGGCAGGGGTCTGGAGCGTCTGCTCAAGGAAGGTGGCGCGGATGAGGGGCGAGGGGCGCCAGATGCTGTAAATGCGGCGCACTTCCTCGGGGATTTCGATGTAGCGCTCGGTGCTGACTTCCTGCTTGATGAGCTCCATGGGGAAGAGCGGGGCGAGCGCTTCGGGGCCGATGGGCTGATGGGTGGCGGGATGGAGAGGCGGAGGGGGCGGGGTGGGGAGGTCGGCCGCGATGTTGTACCAGTGGGTGGGGATGCGGTCGTCGCTGAGGAGGAATTTGCGGGTTGCCATGGGAGTCCCCTCCATACGGGTGATGCGGGATGCAGGCGGAGGCCTGCGAAGCAAAACGACCCCTCGTCAGCCAAAGGACGAGGGGTCGCTCGCGGTGCCACCTTTGTTCCCCGCGGCTTGCGCCGGCGGGGCACTCTTCAGCCGCCGCGGGCGGGTGCCCGCGAGGGCCATGGCTGTGATAACGGTGCCACTCCGCCGCAACCTACTGCCCCGCGGGGTGCGGGGGTTGGGCTGCGGGGCTCCCGGGCCCATTCGCCTGCTGCGCCGCCGCCGGTTCTCAGCTGCCCCGGCTCTCTGGTGGCTCGCCTTGCAGGGTACTCTTCCCGTTCGTCGCCTGCTCTTCAGTTGAGGTGCCCAAGGTAGGACGGCGGCGGACGGCTGTCAACGGGAGGGCGGCCTCAGGCGCCTTCGGCGAGGAAGGCTTCGAGGGCCTTGCGGGCCTCCGGCTCGACGAGGAGCGGGGCGTGGCCGACGCCGGGAACTTCGACAAGGCGGGCGCGGGGGTTCGCCTCGAGCATTTTGCGGGCCGTCTCCGCGGAGAGGACGTCGCTCTGGGCGCCGCGGATGATAAGCACGGGGCACTCCATGGCGCGGAAGGCGTCCCACGGGTCGAGGGCCGGGGGTTTCGGGGGGGCGGTGCGGACGGCGGGGTCCATCTTCCAGACGTAGACGCCGGAATCGGAGCGGCGGACGTTGTAGCGGGCGAACTCGGCGAGCTGGTCGTCGTTGAGGTGGGCGACCATGGGGGCGTAGTGTTCGCGGTAGTAGCGGACCACGGCCTTGAGGTCGGCGAACATCTCGGGGGCGTTCTGGACGTAGGCAAGGATGCGCTGGAGGCCGGCGGGGTCGATTTCGGGGCCGATATCGTTCAGGACGGCGCGTGAAACCCGTTCGGGGAAGCGGGGGGCGTACTGCATGGTGATGAGGCCGCCCATGGAGGTGCCGACGAGGGCGAAGCGCTGGAGGCCGAGGGCTTCGCGGACGGCTTCGAGGTCTTCGACGTAGGTATCGATGTTGTACTGGCCGGGCGGGCCCCATTCGGATTCGCCGCGGCCGCGGACGTCGAGGCAGTAGACGTGGTAGCGGGCGGCGAGGATGTTGGCGATGCCGTCGAAGGTGTGGGCCTGGCCGGCGAGGCCGTGGATCATGAGGACCACGGGTGCGCCGGGGGCGCCGCGGGCGAGGAGGTGATGCCGGAGGCCGTTCGCCTGGACGAAGATATCGCGCACGGGGTAGACGGTGGACATGCTGCGGCTCCCGCTGGGAGGTTGGCGGGATTATAGGGAGTCCGGGGGAACGGTCAGAGCGGCTGGCGCCCGGCGTAGCCGGCATCGATGTCGTGCCAGCTGGTGATGGTGGGTTCGCCGAGTTCGTAGCAGAGGTAGACGATGCGGTCGCCGCGGCGATGGGGGAAGTCGATGAGGCCGCGGGCCGGGTCTTTGAGTTCGATGCCGCGGGCTTCAAGGGCTTCCATGGCGGAGCGGATGGCTGCACGGAGGGGGCCGGCGGGGTCGGATTCGGCGGGGGCGAAGGGCGAGGCGAGGTCGTGGCCATCGGCGGTGGCGCCGCGGGCGGCGGCGGCCCGGGCGGCGGCGATGGCGCGGAGTTCGAGGGAGGCCTGCCGGAGCCGTTCGAGGATGGGGATGACCTCGGGGAGGGCGGCGCGGGCTTCTTCGAGCGTGAAGAGGCGCATGGCGGGCGGCATCAGACGAAGAGGTGGAGGGGGATGTGGGTGGGGTGGACGGAAGCGCCGGATTCGAGTTCGGTGAGGTCGGCGAGTTCTTCGTGGACGCCGGGGCCGACGACGACGTTGCGGCCGATGCGGAGGCCGGAGGGGATGGTGGCGCGCTTGCCGATGATGGAGATGCCCGTGTTGACGATATCGGGACGCTCGCGGTTGGGGATGTTCGGGTCGCCGGTGCCGATGACGCAGCCGGCGCCGACGGAGACCTCTTTATCGAGAATGCAGCGGTCGATGACGGTGCCGGAGCGGATGACGCAACGGTGCTGGATGATGGATTCGCGGACGACGGCGCCGGGTTCGATGACGACGCCGGGGGAGATGACGGAGCGGTAGACTTCGCCGTCGATGCGGGCGGAGGGGGAGATGAGCGACTCGGTGACACGGGCGTTCGGGCCGAAGCGCGCGGGCGGGGGGATGGAGCCGGCGGTGCGGAGCTTCAGGTCGGGGTCTTCGAGGTCGAGCGGCGGGTTGGGCTGGAGGAGGTCCATGTGAGCGGCCCAGTAGGACTCGATGGTGCCGACATCGCGCCAGTAGTCGTGGTACTGGTAGCCGAAGACCCGGTGGGTGCGGAACATGCGGGGGATGATGTCCTTGCCGAAGTCGTGGGAGCTGGCTTCGCCGAGGTCGGCATCGGCCTGGAGCTGTTCGACGAGGACGTCTTTGTTGAAGACGTAGATGCCCATGGAGATCCAGGAGCCGCGGGGCTCTTTGGGTTTCTCCTGGAAGTCGATGACGCGGCCGGAGGGGTCGAGGTCGAGGACGCCGAAGCGGTGGGCTTCGCTGCGGGGGACGCTGTAGACGGCGACGGTGGCGTCGGCGCCCTGGGAGCGGTGGTAGGCGACGAGGTTGCGGTAGGAGGTGAGGTAGATGTGGTCGCCGGCGAGGATGAGGATTTCGCGGACGCGGGCTTCTTCGATGACGTAGAGGTTCTGGTAGACGGCGTCGGCGGTGCCCTGGTACCAGTCGGCATCGGCTTTTCCGAGGTAGGGCTGGAGGATCTGGATGCCGCCCTCGGGGGTGTCGTAGCCCCAGGGGCGGCCGGCGCCGATGTGGTTGAAGAGCGAGCGGGGGCGGTACTGGGTGAGGACAGCGAGCTTGCTGATATCGCTGTTGGCGCAGTTGGAGAGGACGAAATCGATGATGCGGTAGTTGCCGCCGAAGACGACGGCAGGCTTGGCGCGCTGTTCGGAGAGGATGGAGAGCCGGTCGCCCTGTCCGCCTGCGAGGATCATCGCGAGGACGTCGTTCACGGGCTGCCTCCTGCCGCCGGGGTTGGAACCCATTCTACGGACGGCAGCCGGCCCCCGAAACCGGGGGCCGGCTGCCTGCGAGGGGGCCGGGCTAGCTGGCGCGCATGGCTGCTGCCTCGGAGCGGAGGACCATCGCGAACGCACAATCTCGACAAATGACGGTCGCGTAGCTGGTCCGGCGTCGGCCGATGGGCTCGACATCGGCGATGAGGATGCGCGAGTGCGCGCGGGTCTGGCGCCCGCAGAGCGGGCAGGGGCTGAAGGATGTGGTGTTTCGAGTCATCTCCCTACCTCGAAACCCCGCCGGGGATGAGGGTGCCAGAGGGGACAGCGGGCGTGAATCGGGAGGAGTGCCTAGGCGAATCCCTGATTCCGGGGAACGGAATCCCGGAGGCGCGCACCGGCCCACAGGGTGGCCGGGGCATATACTCGCGGCGAGGAGGCGACGATGAAGGCGCTGCGGCTCGGACTGGCGCAAATCAACACAACGGTGGGAGACCTCGAGGGGAATACGGAGAAGATCCGGGCGCAGCTGGCGGCGGCGCGGGCAGCGGGCTGCGATATCGTGGCGTTCCCTGAGCTGGCGGTCACCGGGTATCCGCCGGAGGACCTCGTGCTGCGGCGGGCGTTCTGCGAGGCGTCGCGCGAGGCGACTGCCGGGCTGGCGGAGGCGACCCGCGGGCTGGTGGCGGTGGTGGGGTTTGTCGACTGGCGGGACGACGACGCGTACAACGCGGCCGCCGTGTTTGCGGACGGGCGATGGGTGGATACGTACGACAAGCAGCGGCTGCCGAACTACGGCGTATTCGATGAGGAGCGGTACTTCCGGGCCGGGCGGCGGACGGCGGTGTACCGGGCGGGCGGGGTGCGGTTCGGGGTAAGCATCTGCGAGGACATCTGGTACCCGGGGGCGCCGCTGGATGCGATGGCGCTGGCGGGCGCCGAGCTGTGCATCAATATCAACGCCTCGCCGTACCACCGAGGGAAGGCGCGGGAGCGGGAACGGATGCTCGCCACGCGGGCGGCCGACAACAGTATTGCGGTGGCGTACCTGAACGCGGTGGGCGGGCAGGACGAGCTGGTGTTTGATGGGGCGTCGGTGGTGATGGACGCGGAGGGCCGGACGGTGGCGCGGGCGCGGCAGTTCGCGGAGGAGCTGCTGGTGGTGGACGTGGACCTCGACGAGGTGGCGCAGCGGCGGCTGCACGACCCGCGGCGGCGGGTGGAGCTGCGGGCGCGGGACTGGGAGACGGGCGCAGAGTTCGTGGACCTCGGGGTGGCGCTGGAGACGAGCCGTGAGCCCGCGATGGGCGGTGCCATGGCGGCACTCATGGACGAGGAGGAGGAGGTGTGGTCGGCGCTGGTGCTGGCGACGCGCGACTACCTGCGGAAGACGGGCTTCCGGGAGGCGATCATCGGTCTTTCGGGCGGGATTGACTCAGCGGTGGTGGCAGCGGTTGCGGTCGATGCGATCGGGGCGGAGCGGGTGATTGGGGTTTCGATGCCGAGCCGGTACTCGAGCGAGCACAGCAAGGAGGATGCGCGGGCGCTGGCGGAGAATCTCGGCATCCGGTTCCTGACGATTCCGATCGAGCCGGCGCACGCGGCGATGCTGGAGATGATGGCGGACGTGTTCGAAGGATCGGACCCGGGGACAGCGGAGGAGAACCTGCAGGCCCGGCAGCGCGGGAACGTGCTGATGACGCTTTCGAACAAGACGGGCGCGATTGTGCTGACGACCGGGAACAAGAGCGAGATGGCGACGGGGTACGCGACGCTGTATGGCGACATGGCGGGCGGCTACGCGGTACTGAAGGACGTGCCGAAGACGCTGGTGTATCGGCTGGCCCGGTGGCGGAACGCGCGGGCGGGGAAGCCGTGGATCCCGGAGCGGTCGATTACGAAGCCGCCGAGTGCGGAGCTGCGCCCGGGGCAGCTGGACCAGGATTCGTTGCCGCCGTACGAAGTGCTGGACCCGATCCTCGAGGCGTACGTGGAGGACGACCGGACGGTGGACGAGATTGTGGCGATGGGGTTCGAGCGGGCGACGGTGGAGCGGGTGGTGCGGATGGTGGACCGGAACGAGTACAAGCGGCGGCAGGCGGCGCCGGGGGTGAAGATTACGCCGCGGGCGTTCGGGCGGGACCGGCGGCTGCCGCTGGCCGCGAAGTACCGGTGAGGTGATTACGCACGGCGGGGTGCGGGCGTGGTAGGATCAGTGCGGCAACGGGTGTATACAATCCGCGGGTTCCGCGGCGAGGGAGTAGGCACGTGACCGAGGTCATCGCACGGGGGCTCGAAGGCGTCAACGTCACAGCGACGAAGCTGTGCCGGATCGACGGCCAGAAGGGCGAGCTGATTTACGCCGGGTACAACATTTTCGACCTGGCGGAGCATTCGACGTTCGAGGAAACGGCGTTCCTGCTGTGGAACCTGCGGCTGCCGACGCGGGAGGAGCTGGAGCAGCTGAAGGCGGACCTCCGGCGTGAGCGGCCGCTTTCGGACCTGAACGACCGGGTGCAGCGGGAGATCGTCGGGAAGATCCGGCCGATGCGGGCGCTGGAGATCTCGGTGATCATCGCGGGGGCGCTGGACCCGAAGTCGAGCGACCTTTCGCAGGAGCAGCTCAAGAAGACGGCTGCGCTGCTGACGGCGCGGATGCCGACGGTGCTGGCGCAGTACCACCGGCTCCGGCAGGGGCTCGAGCCGGTGCCGCCGCGGGATGACCTCGGGCACGCGGCGAACTTCCTCTGGATGCTCAAGGGGGAGGAGCCGAACGAGCTCGAGGCGCGGGTGTTCGACGTGGCGATGATCCTCCACGCCGAGCACGAGATGAACGCCTCGACCTTCTCGGCGCTGGTGACCGCGTCGACGCTCAGCGACATGTACTCGGCAATCGCCTCTGCCATCGGGACGCTGAAAGGGCCGCTGCACGGCGGGGCGAACGAGGCGGTGTATCGGACGCTGGAGGCGATCGGCACGGAGGAGAACATCCCGCGCTACGTGGACGACCTGCTGGCCCGGGGCGAGCGGGTGATGGGCATCGGGCACCGGGTGTACAAGACGACGGACCCGCGGGCGATCATCCTCGAGCAGCTGGGGCACAAGCTGGCGGCAACGTCGCCGGACCGGAAGTACTACGACCTCTCGCTGAAGCTGCGGGACTACCTCGCCAAGAAGCTGGAGGGGAAGCCCCTCTACCCGAACGTCGACTTCTTCAGCGCGTCGGTGTACAAGATGCTCGGCATCCCGAGCGACCTGTACACGCCGATCTTCGCCATGTCGCGGATTGCGGGGTGGACAGCGCACCTGCTGGAGCAGTACGCGGACAACCGGCTGGTGCGGCCGAACGCGCTCTACGAGGGCGCGGACCCGCGGCCGTACGTACCGCTGGACCAGCGGTAGCTGCGGAATTCCCGAGAAGATGGCAGGGCCGGCCGCATGCGGCCGGCCCTGCGGCGTTCGTGCGGGGAACGGCTCAGCCGGATTCAGACTGAAGGCGCTGGCGGTAGCCTTCCTCGCCTTCGAGCCGGCGGAGTTCGGCCTCGCGGGCTTCGCGCTCGAGGCGGGCTTCGCGCTCTTCGGGGGTTTCGACGACGAGGGCGCCATGCTCATCGACGTGGATGACGGCCTCGAGGGGGTCGCCGATGACGGCGTACCGGTTGCCGCCGATGAAGACGAGGGGGCTCTTCTCACGGGAGGCGAGGAGCCAGTGGGCGGCGTAGGCTTCGTCGTCGGCCTGGACTTTGACCGGCTCGGCCACGAAGAGGGTGTGGTCGCCCGTCTTGATGGCGTCCTGGACGAGGCATTCGATCCAGGCGAGGCAGTCGCGGATGAGGGGAGCATCGATGACGAGCGGGGCGAAGGTTTCGAGGCCGGCGGCTTCGAGCTTGTTGGTTTCGAGCCCGGAGAGGGAGCCGAGGAAGGCGGTGTGCTTGAGGAGGGACGGGCCGGGAATGTTGATGGCGAAGGCGCCGCTGAAGCGGATCATGGCGGCGGTGTGGCGTTCGGGAGCGACGACGACGCCGAGGCGGGGCGGGTCGATGGAGAGCGGCGTCATCCAGGCGATGGGGGCGGCGTTGGTATAGCCGCGCCAGGCGGTGGTGACGATGCCGACAGGGCCGGGGTTGAGGAGGCGGCGGGCATCGGCGGGGTCGCAGAGGCGGCGCATTGGATGGCCTCCGGGGATGGTGGTGGGCCGGACGGCGAAACAGCCGGGCGGCGGCCCGGCTGTCGCTGCGGTGTTTTGAGCCGGCGGTCGGTTAGTGGCGGCCGGAGCCGTTGGCGGACATGCGGCGCCAGCGGAGGAAGTTCCAGTACTGGAGGAGTTCGGGGAGGTCTTCGGGATGGCGCTCGAGCTCCTGGATGAGCTGGGCGATTTCGCTGTCCTTGACGTAGAGCATCTCGCCCTCTTCGCCGAGGAAGTAGTGGAGGGGGCGATTGAGGATGCGGGCGACGTTGAGGAGCATGTCGATGCCGACGGAGCGCTGGCCGGCTTCGTAGAGGCTGATGGCGCTCTGCGTGGTATTGAGCGCCTGGGCGAGCTGACCCTGGCTCATGCCAGCATCGCGGCGGGCCGCCCGGATGCGGCTCCCAAGGCTGGCGGAGACAGGGGGCTTACCGGTTTCGGAGGACGTTCTCATCATGCGTGCAGGACTCCGTGTAGGGACGGTTAGGATAGGGGGCGCCGTGGGCGGTGGCCGAGGCGTTTGCAAGGACAAGGTAGCCAGCGGCTACCTAGTGGTCAATCAGCGGCATAAGGTTGCGCAATTACGAAGACGCGAAGGGGTGGCGGCTTAGGGCGTTAGCGAAGGGGGACCTATACTGGCCTCATGGCAGAGGAACTGGCGATCGAACTGGCCTCTTCGAGCGAGGAGGAGACGCGGGCGCTTGGGGAGCGGCTGGGACGCCACCTGCGCCGCGGCGACGTCGTGCTGCTGAGCGGGGACCTCGGGAGCGGGAAGACGTGCCTCACCCAGGGCATCGGGCGCGGGCTCGGCTGCCGCGGGCAGGTGAACAGCCCGTCGTTCGTGCTGATGAACGAGTACGTTGGCCGTGAGGTGCTCTACCACGTCGACCTGTACCGGATTGAGGACGTGGAGGAGCTGGACGAGCTCGGGCTGTGGGACTACGCGGAGAAGGGCGTGCTGGTCATCGAGTGGCCGGAGCGCGGGGCGGAGCTGCTGCCGGGCGACGGACTGATCATCGAGCTGCGGCCGGGCGAGCAGGGGCCGCGGACGCGGCGGCTGCGCTTCATCGCGCGGGGCGCGCGCGGGCGCGAGCTGGTGGAGGCGCTGCAGGCCGCGTGAGCACCATCCTCGCCATCGATTCGGCATCGGACCGTTTTGCGGTCGGCGTTGACCGCGACGGGGAGCGCGTCATCGTCGTGGCGGATGCGGAGCGGACGCACACGACAGGGCTGCTGGCGGCGATCGAGCGGCTGCTCAGGGACGAGCGGCCGGCGGCGATCCTGGTGGTTACGGGGCCGGGGTCGTACGCGGGGCTGCGGGTGGGCATCGCCACCGCGCAGGGCCTTGCGCTGGCAACCGGGGCGCCGCTCCACGGCGTGCGGACGTTCGAGGCGATTGCGCTGGCCGCGGACGGCGGCGGGACCGTGACGGCCATCCACCCGGCAGGCCGGGGCGAGTGGGGCATGCAGCGGTGGGAGGGCGGCGCGCCGGCCGGACCGATCGAGCTGACGGCTTCGCTGCCGGAGGGCGAACGGCTCGCGGGCGAAGGAGCCGGAGCGCTCGGGGGTACGGAGGTCGGACCCGGCGAACGGGTGCGGGCGCTGCTGGAAGCGCTGGCACCGGCGGCGCGCCGCGGCGAGCTTGCCGCGGGGGCTGAGCCGTTCTACCTGCGCGAACCTGCGATTACGATCTCCCGGCGGCAGCGCGCGGCCGGGTAACGAGGAGGACCCTGTTGGAACACACGGAGCGAACGCTCTTCCTGGTGAAGCCGGACGCCATGCAGCGGGGGCTCGCCGGCGAGATTATCGCGCGGCTGGAGCGGCGCGGGCTGAAAATCGTGGGGATGAAGCTGCTGCGGGTTACCCGGGAGCTTGCGGAGCGGCACTACGCGGAGCACGTCGGCAAGCCGTTCTTCCCGGGACTGGTGGAGTTCATCACGAGCGCGCCGGTCATCGCGATTGCGTGGGAGGGGAAGGACGCGATCAAGGTCGTGCGGGCGACGATCGGGGCAACGAACCCGGTGGAGGCGGCCCCGGGAACGGTGCGCGCGGACTTCGGGCTGGACAAGGGCCGGAACCTGGTGCATGCCAGCGACGGCCCCGAGAGCGCGGCGCGGGAGCTGGCGCTCTTCTTCGCACCGGAAGAGCTGCTGAGCTGGGACCGGGATGTCGACCGGTGGGTCACTGAGTAGCCAGCCGCCGCGCGCCGTGGCGGTGTTCTGCGGTTCGAGCGCAGGGCAGCGCCGGCAGCACCTCGAGGCAGCGCGGGAGGCCGGACGAGAGCTGGCGAGGCTGGGTGTGACCGTCGTGTACGGCGGCGCCTCGGTCGGGCTGATGGGTGCACTCGCGGACGCATGCCTGGTGGCCGGCGGGCGGGTGGTGGGCGTCATCCCGCGGCTGCTGGTCGACCTGGAGCTGGCGCACACGGGGCTGACGGAGCTCCACGTGGTGGAGACGATGGCCGAGCGGAAGGCGCTGATGGCGGGGCTGGCAGACGGGTTCCTGGTGCTGCCGGGGGCGTACGGGACGCTCGACGAGGCGCTCGAGATGGTGACCTGGCGGCAGCTGGGGCTGCATGCCGGTCCGCTGGTGTTCGCGAATGTGGGCGGGTACTACGACGGGCTGCGGCAGCTCCTCGACCGGGCGCGCGAGGACGGGCTGCTCTCGGCGGCGAACCGGGAGCTGGCCGTGTTCGAACCGGATGTGCGGATCGCGATTGCGCGGCTGCTGGCCGAGATAGCCGACTAGCGCGCGAGGAAGTGTTCGATGATGCGGGCGGCGAATTCTACGCCGATCGGCAGGGCGTCCTCGTCGATAACGAAGCCGGGGTCGTGGTGGCGGCCGGCGATGCCCTTCGCTTCGTTGCGGGCGCCGAGCCAGAAGTAGCAGCCGGGCCGGGCTTCGAGGAAGACGGACATGTCTTCGGCGCCCATGGTCGGCACGCCGATGATGCGGTCGGGGCCGAAGTAGCCGCGGGCGAGCTCGAGGACATCGGCGGTGACGGTCGGGTCGTTGACGAGGGGCGGGCAGGAGGTTTCGTGGGAAAAGGTGAAGGATGCGCCGAAAGCAGCGCAGACGCCGGCGAGGATCTCTTCGGTGCGGCGGAGCATGAGGTCGCGGACCGGGGTGCTGTAGGAGCGGATCGTGCCGGTCATGACGGCAGATTCGGCGATGACGTTGCCGCGGAAGCCGGCCTGGATCTTGCCGATGGTGAGGACCGCTTGCTCGGACGGGGGAAGTGAGCGGCTGACGACCGTCTGGAGGGCGGTGACGGCGTGGGCGGCAACGACGACGGCGTCGACGGACTGGTGGGGGGCCGCGGCGTGGCCGCCGCGGCCGGTGATTTCGATGCGGATTGCCGTGGGGGCGGCGAAGAAGGGGCCCGGGGCGAGGTTGATGGCGCCGATGGGGATATCGGCGCTGATGTGCAGGCCGAGGGCGACGGCGACGCGGGGGGTCTCGAGGACGCCATCGGCGATGCAGGCAGCGGCGCCGCCGGAGGCCTCTTCGGCGGGCTGGAAGACGAAGCGGATGGCACCGGGCAGGCGCCGGCGTTCAGCGTGGGCCCACGCCGCAAGGGCGAGGGCGATGGCCATGTGGGCATCGTGGCCGCAGGCGTGCATGACGCCGTCGTTCTTTGAGGCGAAGGGGAGGCCGGTCTTTTCGGGCACGGGGAGAGCGTCGATATCGGCGCGCCAGAGCACGCAGGGACCGGGGCGGCCGCCCTCAACGAGGGCGGTGGCGCCGGTCCGGGCGATGGGACGGACGTCGGCGAGGCCGATCTCCTCGAGACGGCGGAGGAGGTAGCGCTGGGTTTCGTGCTCCTGCCATGAGCATTCGGGGTGCTGGTGGAGGTGGCGCCGGTCGGCGATGAGCCGGTCGGCGAGGGCGCGGATGGCGGGGCGGACCGGCGGGAGGCTGGCAGTTGCCATGGCGGGAGCTTAGCAGGTACGGGCGAAGGCTACTTGCCGAGCGCAGCGGAGCCGGCGGGCTCGGGCGGGCGGGCGCCGGGCAGGCGGAGGATGCCCTGTACGAGGAGCACGCCGGCGAGAATGACGCCGAGGCCGGCAACGAGGTTCCAGCTGATGGCCTCGCTGAGGAAGGCCCAGCCGAAGAGGACACCCCACGGCGGGATGAGGTAGGTCACGAGGGTGGAGCGGACGGCGCCGATCTGCTGGATGAGGCCCATGTAGGCGATCACGGCGAGGCCGGAGCCAAGGATGCCGAGGGCCGCGGCCGAGGCGAGGACATGTGGGGCCCAGTCGACGCCGGCGAAGGCGCCCGTCGCTGCTGCTGCAGGGAAGAGGACGGCTGCCGCAGCAGCCACCTGGCCGAAGGCGATGACGGCCGGCGAGAGGTGGCCGAGGGCGCGGCGGATGGCGATGGCGGACGCGGCGTAGCTGAGGGTAGAGGCGAGGACGAGGGCCACGCCGGCGGCATCGCTGGAGAGGTGCATAAGGGATGCCGGGCCGGCCAGGATGACGATGCCGGAGAAGCCGAGGACGAGGCCGACGCCCTTCGCGCGGTTGACGCGCTCCTCGCGGAGGAAGGCGACAGCGAGGACAGCGGCCCAGAGCGGGGCAGTGGAGTTGGCGATCGAGGCCATGCCGCTCGAAATGTGGTGCTCGGCGAGGGCGATGAGGGTCCAGGGGACGGCGAAGTTGGTGATGCCGAGCGCGGCAAGGAGCGCGGCATCGCGCGGGGCGGGCCGCGCCCGGCGCACGGCAGCGGCCGCAAAGGGGGCGAGCGCGGCAGCGCCGAGGAGGGTCCGGACGCTGGCGACGCCGAGCGGATCGAGGCCGGCATCGAGCTGGACCTTGATGAACAGGAAGGAGGCGCCCCAGACGACGGAGAGGACGAACAGGGTGAGGATGTGGCGGTTAGTCATACGCGGAACGGGGTGGATCCAGCGTAGAGTGCCGGAGCGGCGCGGGACAGGGCCGCGTTCAGGCGAGGTTCCGCTGCAGGTGGTCGGTTTCGCGGAGGAGCTCGAGCCAGTCGGCCGGGGCGAGGGGCGGGCCGGTGAACCCGGGACAGCCGTCGTGGCCAAGGAGGAGGGGAACGACCGGCCCCGCGACGGCGGCAGCGGCGAGCGGGGGCGGGGCTTCGTACACGGGGCGCTCCGTTGCGCTGTTCCAGTAGATGACGAAGTGGGGGTAGAGGCGGCAGGCGGTGGGGCGTGCCTCGTAGACGCCGCAGTGGTGCGCGGGCTGGAGAAAGCGGCAGCGGCCCTCGTCGCGGGCGAGGAGGTAGGGCTGGGCGAGCGGGAGGCGGACCGGCTGGCCCTCTTCGAGCTCGAGGAACTGGACGGGCTGGAGGCCGGTGGTGCGGGCGAAGTGGTCGACGTCGCGGTCGTGCATGGCGACGGAAAAGACACGGCAGCAGGCGGCCTCGCAGGCGTCAGTCTTGCAGATAAAGGCGGGCGAACCGGGCAGGATGAGGTGGTAGGCCCGGAATCGGGGGGCGGCAGCCTGCCAGGCGGCGCGCATGCGGGATGCGAGGGCGGCGGGGTCGATGTCCGGGGCGGGCACGGATCGATGGTACGCCGGGCGGGAGCATGGCGCGGGGGTTTGCCCGTGGGGGCGCGCGGCCGTATCCTTTCCGCTTCGCCGGGCGGGTAGAAAGCGACGGAAGATGACGAACGAGACAACGCACGACGAGATGACGCCCGAGGAACGGGCGAAGCTGAAGAAGCAGCTGACAGACCAGGCGGTGAAGCTTGCAGTGAACGGCCGATGGCAGGAGGCCGTGCAGGTGAACCGGGAGTACATCCGGCTCTTCCCGAACGAGGCGGAGGGGTACAACCGCCTCGGCAAGGCGCTGAGCGAGCTGGGACAGGTGCAGGACGCGCTGGATGCGTACCAGAAGGCGCTGGACCTCGATTCCACCAACCTGATCGCCAAGCGGAACATCGACCGGCTGTCCGCGCTGCGGGACCGGCCGGTGGATGCACCGCCGACGCAGGTGGACACGCGGCTGTTCGTCGAAGAGACGGGGAGCGCGGCGGTCGCTTCGCTGCAGGCGGTGGACCCGAAGGTGGCTGCGGTGCTGGACGCGGGCGACATCGTGCAGCTGGAGGTGCAGGGGAACGCGGTGAACGTGCTGACCGTGCGCGGCGAGTACGTGGGGATGATCGAGCCGCGCATCGGGCTGCGCCTTGCGCGAATGATGAAGGCCGGGAACCGGTACAGCGCGGCGATGGTAAGCACCGGGGAGCACCCGAAGGTCATCCTGCGGGAGACGTTCAAGCACCCGTCGATGATTGACAAGGTGAGCTTCCCGCAGTCGCGCATTTCGGACATCCGGGCGTACACGCGGCGGGGGTTGCTGCGGCGGGACGAGGACGAGGAGTGGGGCTACGACGAGGACGAGGAGGTCGAAGACGAGGCGGAGACCGGCTGGAGCGAGACCGGCGAGGACCTCGAGACGACCCCGGACGTCGATGTCGAGAGCGACGACGAGGCGGAGTTCGAGTAAGCTGCCGGCGCGGGGCGGGTAGGTCGGCACGCAGCTGCGAGCATCGAAGGGAGCAAGCGCATGATTTCGAAGCAGGAACTTGCGGACGGCATCCGGTTTGCGGGGCGGCGTGCGGCAGCCGCTGCCGAGCGGACGAAGGACTGGGACTACCAGCTCGGCCACCAGTGGACGAGCGGCGACGCGTACCGGCACATCGCGGCGGTGTCGGGCGGGGCCCCAGGGCTCTACCCGCTGCTGGATGCGGGGGTGCTTTCGGGAATCGGCGCGGAGCGGATTGCGCAGAACAATGCGGCTGCGATTGAGGGGCTGAAGGGGAAGAGCCGGGAGGAGATCATCCAGGCGATTCTCGACGGCCACGAGGCATCGGCGAAGTTTGTGGAGACGCTGGACGAGGCGGACCTGGCGAAGGTGGTGAAGCTGGGCGGCTACGAGATGGAGAAGGCGGAGATCGTGGCCCAGATCTGGATTCACCACACGATTGCGCACGCCTACGAGGCGAGCGCGCGCTGGCCCATCACCTAGCTGCCTCGCCGGGGGGCCATCCGGGACCTGCACCGGGACCGTTCGCACCACGCATGTGCCGGCGGGCGGGGTAGACTGCGCGCATCGCAACGAACGAGGAGTGCACGCATGCAGGTTTCACCCGTGCCGACGCTGGACCCGGAGACGAACCGGATCCGGGAGGCGACGGCGAACATCGTCAACCGGTACATCATCCCGAACGAGGACCGGCTGGGGGACTACCGGAACCCGGAGACACAGCGGCTCCGGCATGAGATCCAGGAGCACGTGAAGGCGGCAGGTCTGTGGGCGCCGCACCTGCCGAAGGAGTACGGCGGGATGGGCATCGGGTTCATGAAGCACGCCTACATGAACGAGATCCTGGCGTGGAGCCCGTATTCGAACCCGCTGTTCGGCGTGGTGGCGCCGGATTCGGGCAACCAGACGATCCTGCTGAAGTACGGGACGGAGGAGCAGAAAAAGAAGTGGCTGGAGCCGCTCATCCGGGGCGAAATCCGGTCGTGCTTCTCGATGACGGAACCGGACGCGCCGGGTTCGGACCCGTACGCCATCCAGACGCGGGCGGTGCGCGACGGCGACGAGTGGGTCATCAACGGGCGGAAGTGGTTCACGACGGGCGCGGACGGGGCAGCATTTGCGATCGTGATGTGCCGGACCGAGGAGCCGGACGGGCAGGGCGGCCAGAAGGAGAAGATGACCCAGATCATTGTGCCGACGGACACGCCGGGCTTCCGCATCGTGCGGAAGATCAAGGTGTGGGGGATGGAGTCGAATCACTGTGAGATCGAGTACCGGAACGTGCGGGTGCCGGTGACGAACCAGCTCGGGCGGACGGGCAGCGGCCACCAGGCGGCGCAGGACCGGCTGGGCGCCGGCCGGGTGTTCCACTGCATGAACAGCGTGGGGCAGATGTGGCGGGCGTTCGACCTGATGGTGCGGCGGTCGATGGAGCGGGAGGTCCGCGGAGGGAAGCTGGAGACGAAGCAGTTCATCCAGGGGTTCATCGCGGACTCGTACATCGACATCGTGACGGCGCGACTGATGACCATTCACACCGCGGAGGTCATCGACAGCGGGCTCGACCCGCGGACGCTGATTTCGGCGCTGAAGGTCTACGTGCCGGCGGCGCACGAACGGGTGGTCGACCGGGCGATCCAGGTGCACGGCGCGATGGGGGTGAGCGGGGATACGCCGCTGGCCGGGATGTACACGGGGGCGCGCACGCTGCGGATTGCGGACGGGCCGGACGAGGTGCACCG
Organism: Tepidiforma bonchosmolovskayae; assembly: GCF_008838325.1. Lineage (GTDB taxonomy): Bacteria > Chloroflexota > Dehalococcoidia > Tepidiformales > Tepidiformaceae > Tepidiforma > Tepidiforma bonchosmolovskayae. The sequence continues at coordinate 575,862 of NZ_CP042829.1, forward strand.
GATCCTGATCGCGAAGAACGTGCTGAAGGTGTACCACGACGGGGCGAGCTGGGACTTCGGCGTGGCCTGAGGCGCGGCAGCGGCCTAAGCCGAGGCCGGTCCCGTGCCAGCTGCGGGGCCGGCCAAGGCGGTCAGCCGTCGCCGGGTTCGAAAACGTAGGCGCAGACGGGGTCGCCGGCGGGCTGCCAGGCGGTGCGGCGGAGCGGCGTCCTCTTGACGGCAGCGGCGAGGCAGCGCTGCTCGACCTCGCAGAGCAGCGGGTTGGCGGCTGCCGCCTCGGCGACCGGGCAGTGGTGGAGGACCAGCCGGGTTTCGCCGGGGCGCTCCTCGACCTCGGGCATGTAGCCGGCCCCTTCGAAGACGGCGACGACGCCGCGGAGGGGCGACACGCGGGACTCGCGCTCGAGCGTGGCGCGGTAGGTATCGATGACGCGGGCCTCGAGGCGTTCGAGGATGCGTTCGCGGGTTTCGACGGGCTCGGCGGCGACGGCGTCGAGGAGGTAGGCGAGCGCCTCGTGGTGCAGCCTGGGGAAGAGGGCATCGCCGCGGGGGGTGAGGAGGTAGCGGTGGCGGGGCCGGCCGGGGCCGCGGCGCTCGGGCTCATGGTCGATGAGGCCCTGCGCTTCGAGGGTCTGGAGGTGCTGGCGAGCGGCGCCGACGGAGAGGAAGCAGTGGGCCGCGACCACTTCGGCCGTCGCCGAGTGGAGGCGCTTAAGGGCGACGAGGATGGCCCGGCGGGTTGGGTCGAGGAGGTCGAGGCAGGACTGGGGCATCTCGATGTTATCGTAAACCAGACGGCGGGGTCTCGTGTGCGGACTGCGCGCCGACCGCACCGGCCGAGGATGTCGCCCGTCCGTGCACCGGAGCGCCGCCCGTCCAGGGGCTGGCGGGAAAGATACGGGGCTGCGAGGCCATGCGATCATCCGGCGGCGCCTGTTCCGTCTTTCGCAATAATTCTCATTGAATTCATAAGAAACCGGGAGGCACGGGGGCCGGGCGCCGGTGCCAGAATGGGCAGGTATGGACGGCGGGCTGAAGGGCCGGGTGCTGGCGGTCTGCCGGGAGGCGGGCTTCCCGCTGGCGGGGGTGGCGCGGGCCGCGCCGGCGGGAGGAGCGCGCGCGGCGGCGGAGCGCGCGCTCGCGGCAGGGCTGTTCGGGGAGATGCGGTGGATGGACGCCGACTGGGTTGCACGGGCGACGGACCCGGGGCGGTTCCTCGCGGGGGCGAAGAGCCTCGTGGTGGTTGCGCTGCCGGCGCACGCTCCTGACCCGCCGCGGCCGGCGGACGGCCGGGCGCGCGGGCTCGTGGCGCGGTACGCGCGGGGGCGGGATTACCACCGGGTGTTCGAGGCGCGGCTGCGGAAGGCGGTGCGCCGGCTGCGGGAGAAGTTCGGGGCAGAGGCGCGGGCGACCGTGGATTACGGGCCGCTGCTGGAGCGGCCGTATGCCGCGGCAGCGGGGCTGGGCTGGATAGGGAAATCGACGATGCTGCTTGCGCCGGGGTTCGGGCCGTGGGTGCTGCTGGGGGTGATCGCGACGACGCTGGAGCTGGAGCCGGACCCGCCCCTGCGGAAGAGCTGCGGGAGCTGCCGGCGGTGCATCGTCGCGTGCCCGACGGGCGCGATCGCGCCGGACGGCGGCGTGGTGGATGCGCGGCGGTGCATCAGCTACCTGACGATTGAGCACCGGGGCGTCATCCCGCGGGAGCTGCGGGCGGCGATGGGGGCGCGGGTGTTCGGCTGCGACGACTGCCTCGATGCGTGCCCGGTGGGGGCGAACCGGTGGGAGGCCGACCCGGAGCTGCAGGCGGCGTCGGCCGAGCGGGCGTGGCCGGAGCTGGCGTCGTTCCTGGCGATGGACCAGGAAGCGTTCGCGGCGGCGTACCGGGGGACGGCGCTGATGCGGGCGAAGCGGGACGGGATGGCGCGAAATGCGTGCATCGCACTGGGGAACGCGGGTTCGGCGGAGGATGCGGAGGTGCTCGCCGCGGCGCTGGAGGATTCGTCGCCGCTAGTGCGCGGGCATGCCGCGTGGGCGCTCGGGCGGCTGGCGGCGCGGACCGGGGCGGAGGTGCGGGGACGCCTGGCGGGGCGGCTGGCGGCAGAAGATGATCCGTGGGTGCGCGAGGAGCTGGAGCTGGCGCTGGCGGAGGCTGACGGCCGGGACGCGACGGGGTAGGCTATCGGCGCGAAGTTCGACCCCGGAATCGCGGGGAAAGGAGTGACGAGCATGGGTGAGATGGTGACCTTCCCGGCAAACGGCGGGACCTGCAGCGGATACCTTGCGAAGCCGGCTTCGGGCACGGGCAAGGGCGTGATCGTGATCCAGGAGTGGTGGGGGCTGAACGACAACATCAAGGGAATTGCGGACCGGTTCGCGGCGGAGGGGTTTGTTGCGCTGGCCCCGGACCTGTACCACGGGGTGGTGACAAAGGAGCCGGACGAGGCCGGCAAGCTGCTGATGGCGCTGAACATCCAGCGGGCAGAGGCGGACTTGAAGGGGGCGGTCGCCTATCTGAAGGAGATGACCGGGGGACCGGTGGGGACGGTGGGCTTCTGCATGGGCGGGGCGCTGAGCCTGTTCGCGGCGTGCAACAGCGACGGCGATGTGGGGGCGTGCGTCGACTTTTACGGCGGGCACCCGGCGGTGAAGTACAACTGGGACAACCTGACGGCGCCGGTGCTGGGGATCTGGGCCGAGCACGACGACTTCGTGAACCCGAACATCCCGACCTACAAGGCCGAGCTGGAGAAGCGGAACATCACGCACGAGTTCATCACCTACCCGGGGACGCAGCACGCGTTCTTCAACGACGAGCACCCGGAGCCGCAGTACAACCCGGCGGCGGCGAAGGATGCGTGGGAGAAGACGCTGGCCTGGTTCCGGAAGTACCTGTAACTCCCCGGAGACGCTGGGAGCCCCGGCGGCGCGGCCGGGGCTTTTCGTTTGGCGAAGGAGCTTTGCGCCATGGGCATGCTGGACGGAAAAGTGGCGATTGTCACGGGCGGCGCCTCGGGCATTGGAAAGGCGATCGTGGAGGCGTTCGTGCGGGAGGGGGCGCGGGTGATCGTCGGGGACGTGGACGCGGCGGGCATCGGCCGGGTCATCGGAGAGCTGGGCCACAACCAGGTCGACGGCGCGGAGGTCGACGTGCGGGACGAGGGCGCGGTCGAGCGGATGGTCGGGCAGGCGGTCCGGCGGTTCGGGCGGCTGGACATTGCCGTGAACAACGCGGGGGTCGGGGGGTTCGCGCCGATCCAGGCGTACCCGCTGGAGGAGTGGGAGCGGGTCATCGGGATTTCGCTGACGGGGACGTTCCTGTGCATCAAGCACGAGGCGGCGCGGATGATGGCGCAGGGGCGGGGCGGGAGCATCATCAATATCGCGAGCCTGAACGCGATCCAGCCGGCGGAGGGGTTCGCGGCGTACTGCGCGGCAAAGGCAGGGGTGGCGATGCTGACCAAGGTGGCCGCGCTGGAGCTGGGCCGGCACGGCATCCGGGTGAACGCCATCGGCCCGGGGCTCATCCACACCCCGGCGACCGCGCCGATGACTGCGGTGCCGGGAGTGGAGGCGGCGTTCATCGCGGAGACGGCGCTGGGGCGCGCGGGCGAACCGGAGGATGTGGCGGGGCTGGCGCTCTACCTGGCCTCGGATGTCTCCTCGCTGATGACGGGGCAGACGCTGTACATCGACGGCGGCGCGAGCCTGAAGAAGTACCCGGAGCTGTTCTCGTTCGTCGGCGGGTCCGGGTCAGGTGCGGGGTGAGGGCTGGCCTTCCCCGGGCTTTCCGGGCTGGCCAGGCCGGCCGCCGGAACCGTCCCGCCTGAAGACGCGGTCGACGAGCTGCATCCACTCCTGGTGGGCGACCTCCCAGGGGAAGTCGGGGTCGTCGGTGTGGGGCGGGTCGTAGCGGACCTGGTCCCAGTAGGCGTCGCGGGGGAAAGGCTGGGCGAACTGGCGGGCGAGGTCGCGGGCTTCGGGGGAGAGTTCGACCACATCGACGGGCTCGGCCGCAGCCGGGGGAGGGTAGCGTACGAGGGCGCTGCCGTTGCCGGGGAGGAACGGACGGTAGGCAGCGGCGCCGAGGAGGCCGGAGACCGGTCGCGTGTCCATCGAGAAGCCCCCGCAGCTGCGCGGCGGCGCAGATGCTCTACTCAGGTTTTCGCCCTAGGGAAAAACCCGCACGGGGGCAGTTCCGGGAAGGGAGGGTTGCGGGGAGGGGTCAGGGGCGGGCGACGTACTCGAGGAGCTGCATGGCGAGGCCGCCGAGCTCCGCTGCAGGGATGGCCGTGCGGATGGTGCCGGGAATGACGCCGGGCTCGGGCGGCGGGCAGGTGAAGCCGCGCTCGCGGGCGAGCGCAGCGGCGACCTCGAGGGGGCCTTCGACCTCCCAGGCGGCAACCGGGAGGAGCGCCGGGGAACGGCCTGCGAGCGGGCTCCCGGGGCCGGCCGGCGCGAGGAGTTCCAGGATGGCATCGCCGCAGCGCAGCTGGCGGATGACGAGCGCCGGCGTGGTGATCTCGCCGACGGCCTGGAGCCCGAGGAGGTCGACCCAGGTGCGGGTTGCGGCCTCGAGGTCGGGCGCGAGGACGGCGAGGTGGTCGAGACGGCGCAAGGGGAAGGTGTGCTCGAAGCGGCCAAGGGCGCGGGAGCGGGCGTAGCGGGCCTCGAAGCCACCGGGGTAGCTGACCAGGAGGAGCGGGAACGGGATGAACGGCAGGCCGCGTACGACGGCGGCGTCGACGAGGAGGCGACCGTCGTCGGCGCGGACGGCAGAGCGGTCGATTTCGGCGCCGGCGGCGGACAGGCGGACGAGGGCAGCGTCGAGGTCGGCGGCGGCGAAGGCGACGGAGGCGAGGCCGCCGCCGCGTTCGAGGGTTTCGCGGTAGTGGCGGCGGGCGGGCGGCAGGAGGGCGGGGTCCTCGATGGCGAGGAGCTCGAGGTAGACGAAGCGGGCGGCATCGGGCCCGATGAAGGCAGCGCGGTTGGCGGTGCCGAGGCCGGCGTGCGCGGTGCGCGCGGTAAGGACGAGGCCGAGGCGCTCGAAGGCGGCAGCGGCGGCGTTGGGGTCGGCAACGGGCAGGATGAGGTGGTCGATGCGGGTGAGCACCGGTGGAGTGTAGCGGGCCGGGTTGGTCCGATGGGGGCGGCCGGGGGAAACTGAAACGACGGTTGCGCGTTTTGTGCTATCGGTGGAGGTGCGATGACCCGGCCTGCGAGCGCACGGACTGCGGTGACGGCGGCCCTGACCGGGGACCCGCTCTGGTACAAGGACGCGGTGATCTATGAACTGCACGTACGGGCGTTCCACGACGGGAACGGCGACGGCATCGGCGACTTCCCGGGGCTGACGCAGAAGCTGGACTACCTGCAGGAGCTGGGGGTGACGGCGATCTGGCTCCTGCCGTTCTATGAGTCGCCGCTCCGGGACGACGGGTACGACATCGCCGATTACCGGAAGATTCACCCGGCGTACGGGACGCTGCGCGACTTCAAGGACTTCCTGCGGGAGGCGCATGCGCGGGGGCTGCGGGTGATTACGGAGCTGGTGATCAACCACACGAGCGACCAGCACCCGTGGTTCCAGCGAGCGCGGCGGGCGCCGAAGGGGAGCGTCTACCGGAACTACTACGTCTGGAGCGACACGGCGACGGAGTACGCGGACGCCCGGATCATCTTCAAGGATTTCGAGCGTTCGAACTGGACGTGGGACCCGGTCGCCGGGCAGTACTACTGGCACCGGTTCTATTCGCACCAGCCGGATTTGAACTTCGAGAACCCGCGGGTGCGGCGGGAGATTTTCGACGTGGCGGACTTTTGGCTGGAGCTGGGGGTCGACGGGTTCCGGCTGGACGCGGTGCCGTACCTGTTCGAGGCGGAGGGGACAAGCTGCGAGAACCTGCCTCAGACGCACGCGTTCCTGAAGGAGCTGCGGGCGCATGTGGACGCGAAGTTCCCGGGGAGGATGCTGCTGGCCGAGGCGAACCAGTGGCCGGAGGACGCGGTGGCGTACTTCGGGGAGGGGGACGAGTGCCACATGGCGTTCCACTTCCCGCTGATGCCGCGGCTGTTCATGTCGGTGCGGATGGAGGACCGGTTCCCGACGACGGAGATCCTGGAGCAGACGCCGCCAATTCCGGAGACGTGCCAGTGGGCGCTCTTTTTGCGGAACCACGACGAGCTGACGCTCGAGATGGTGACGGACGAGGAGCGGGACTACATGTACCGGGTGTACGCGGCCGAGGACCGTGCGCGGGTGAACCTCGGGATCCGGCGTCGGCTGGCGCCGCTGCTGGCGAATAACCGGCGGCTGATCGAGCTGCTGAACGCGCTGCTGTTCTCGCTCAAGGGGACGCCGGTCATTTACTACGGCGACGAGATCGGGATGGGGGACAACATCTACCTCGGCGACCGGGACAGCGTGCGGACGCCGATGCAGTGGAGCGCGGACCGGAATGCGGGGTTTTCGCGGGCGAACCCGCAGAAGCTGTACCTGCCGGTGATCATCGACCCGGAATACCACTACGAGTCGGTGAATGTGGATGCGCAGCAGGCGAACCCGTCGTCGCTGCTGTGGTGGATGCGGCGGCTGATCGGGCTGCGGCGCCGGCACCCGGCGTTTGCACGGGGGCGCCTGCAGTTTGTGGAGTGCGACAACCACCGGGTGCTGGCGTTCGTGCGGGAGTACGAAGGGGAGCGGGTGCTGGTGGTGGCGAACCTTTCGCGGTTTGCGCAGGCGGCGCACCTCTCGCTGGGGGCGTACGCGGGTGCGGAGCCGGTGGAGCTGTTCGGGCACGGCCGGTTCCCTCGGGTTGGAAGCGAGCCGTACTTCCTGTCGCTGGGGCCGCACTCGTTTTTCTGGTTCGAGCTGGCGACGCCGGGGCCGGACGGACGGCCTGAGCCGACGCTGCCGGAGCTGCGGGTGGCCGCGAGTCCGGAGGAGCTGTTCGACGGGCGGCGGGATGCGCTGGACGCCGTGCTCGCGGAGTACGTGCCGGCGCGGAGGTGGTTCGGCGGGCTGACGCGCCGGCCGCGGCGGGTGCGGGTCGTGGACCGGGTGCCGCTGCGGGCGCGAGGGGCGCCGCCGACGGTGTTTGCGGTGGTGCAGGTGGAGTACGAGCAGGGCGAGCCGGACCGGTTCGGGCTGCTGCTTTCGGTGGTGCCGGAGGAGCGCCGGCCCGCGGTGGAGGCAGCGGCAAACTGGGCGGTCGTCGCGCTGGCGGTCTCGGCGGCCGGCGAACGGTGGGCGGTGGTTGACGGGCTGGCGCTGCCGGAGGTGTGCGCGGCGCTCCCGGGGCTGTTCCGGAGCCGGTCACGGCTGGCAGGGGAGCGCGGCGGGCTCGTGTTTGTGCCTGAGCCGGGAGTTCGCCTTAACGGAGTGGAAGGCACGCCGGCGGTCAGCCGGGCGGAGCAGAGCAACACGTCGGTGCATTTCCCGGGTCGGTTCGTGTTCAAGGCGATCCGGAGGATCGAGGCGGGGACGCATCCGCAGGTGGAGCTGGGGGAGCTGCTGGCAAAGACGCGGGCGGCCTCGATGGTGCCGAAGCTCGCAGGGCGGGTGGAGTACGTGCAGGAGGGCGTGCGCCCGGCGGTCGTTGGGATCGTCGAGGTGGCGGTGCCGCACCAGTACGACGGCTGGACATTCGCAACGGGCCAGCTGGAGCGGATGCTCGAGGAGGTGGCGGCAGCGCGGCTGGAGCCGCCCCGGGTGAGCGAGAGCGACCACCCGCTGACCTGCGGGCCGGAACCGGCCGAGCTGGCGGCGTACGCCGGGCCGTGGCTCGAGTTTGCAGGGACGCTGGGCCGGCGGACCGCGGAGCTGCACGCCGCGCTTGCGGGCATCGACCACCCGGACTTCCTGCCGGAGCGGTACACGCCGTTCTACCAGCGGGCGCTGGCCCAGGGGCTGCGGGTGCAGGCGCGCCGGGCGCTACGGGCGCTGCGGCGGTGCATGGACGCGCTGCCGGCGGAGGCGGTCGAGCTGGCGGGGCTGGTGCTGGAAAAAGAGGACGCGTTCGTCGGGCGGCTGCAGCAGGTGGGCACGAGGAAGCTGGAGGGCCTGCGCATCCGGGTGCATGGCGACCTGCACCTCGGGCAGGTCCTGGTGGCGGGGCGGGAGCCGGTGTTCATCGATTTCGAGGGCGAACCGGCGCGGTCGCTGGGGGAGCGGCGGCTGCGGCGTTCGCCGCTGCGGGATGTGGCGGGGATGGTGCGGTCGTTCCACTACGCGAGCCGGGCGGCGCTGCGGGAGGTCATCGAAGGGCACGCGGCGGGCACAGGCACCGACCTCGAGCGGTGGGCGCTGGGCTGGTACCTGTGGACGGCGCGGGCGTACCTCGAGGGGTACCTCGCGGTGGCGCGGGCGAGCGGGCTGCCGGGCGGGAGCCCGGAGGAGCAGCGGTTCCTGCTGGATACGTTCGTGCTAGACAAGGCGTTCTACGAGCTGGCATACGAACTCGACCATCGCCCGGGCTGGGCAGAGATTCCGCTGCGCGGGCTGCTGCTTTCGGCAGCACAGGAGGGACTGTGAGGAAACCTGAGACGGATTCGGCGTTCGGGGATTTTGACCTGCACCTGTTCAACGAGGGGAACCACGCCGGGCTGTACCGGCTGATGGGGGCGCATGTCGTGGCCGGGGGCGTACGGTTTGCGGTCTGGGCGCCGAATGCGAGTGCAGTGGCGGTGGCGGGGGATTTCAACGGGTGGGAGCCGCGGGTGAACGAGCTGCGCTGCCTCGGCCCTTCGGGGGTGTGGGAGGGCGTCGTGCCGGGAGCGAAGGCGGGCGACCGGTACAAGTACGTCATCCGGAACCGGGACACGGGCGAGGAGCTGTGGAAGGCGGACCCGTTCGCGTTCCGGGCGGAGCTTCCGCCGGCGACGGCGTCGGTGGTGGCCGGGCTGGAGTACGCCTGGGGCGACGCGGACTGGATGGCCCGGCGCAGCGAGGTGAACCGGCACGACCGGCCGATCGCCATCTACGAGGTGCACCTGGGGTCGTGGCGGCGCGGCCCGGACGGGGCGATGCTGGGCTACCGGGAGCTTGCGCCGCTGCTGGCGGAGCACGCGGTCCGGCACGGCTTTACGCATGTGGAGCTGATGCCGGTGATGGAGCACCCGTTCTACGGGTCGTGGGGCTACCAGGTGACGGGGTACTTCGCGCCGAGCAGCCGGTGGGGTTCGCCGCAGGACCTGATGTACCTGGTCGACACGCTCCACCAGGCGGGTGTGGGGGTGATCCTGGACTGGGTGCCGTCGCACTTCCCGGATGATGCGTTCGCGCTGGCGCGGTTCGACGGGACGCACCTGTACGAGCACGCGGACCCGCGGCGGGGCTACCACCCGGACTGGGGGAGCCTGGTGTTCAACTACGGGCGGCACGAGGTGCGGTCGTTCCTGCTGAGCAGCGCAATGTTCTGGCTGGACGTGTACCACGCCGACGGGCTGCGGGTGGACGCGGTGGCTTCGATGCTCTACCTGGATTATTCGCGGAAGCCAGGGGAATGGGAGCCGAACGTGTTCGGGGGCCGGGAGGACCTGGACGCGATCCGGTTCCTGCGGAAGCTGAACGAGACGGTCTACCTGCTGGCGCCGGGCACGCAGACGGTGGCGGAGGAATCGACGGCGTGGCCGATGGTTTCGCGGCCGACCTCGATGGGCGGGCTGGGGTTCGGCTTCAAGTGGGACATGGGGTGGATGCACGACACACTGCTCTACTTCCGCAATGATCCGGTGCACCGGAAGTACCACCACAACCTGCTGACCTTCCGGGCGCTGTACGGGTTCACGGAGAACTTCGTGCTGGCGCTTTCGCACGACGAGGTGGTGCACGGGAAAGGGTCGCTGCTGGCGAAGATGCCGGGCGATGACTGGCAGAAGTTCGCGAATCTCCGGCTGCTGTTCGCGTACCAGTGGACGCTGCCGGGGAAGAAGCTGCTGTTCATGGGGCAGGAGTTCGGCCAGTGGGCGGAGTGGAACCACGACCGGGAGCTGGACTGGTGGCTGGCGGGCTTCGACCGGCATGAGGGGCTTGCGCGGCTGGTGGCTGACCTGAACCGGCTCTACCGGGAGTACCCGGCGCTACACGCGACGGACCACGACCCGGCGGGGTTCGAATGGATCGAATGTGACAATGCGGACGAAAGCACGCTGGCGTTTTTGCGCCGCTCGCCGGATGGGAAGCGGGAGGTTGCGGTGGCGCTGAACTTCACGCCGGTGCCGCGGGTGAGCCACGTGATCGGAGTGCCGCACGGGGGGACGTGGCGGGAGGTGCTGAACACCGACGCGGCCGAGTACTGGGGGAGCGGGATGGGGAACCTCGGGGGTGTCGAGGCGGAGGCGATGCCGGCGCACGGGAGGCCGTGGTCGCTGCACATTGTGCTGCCGCCGCTGGGCGCGGTGGTGTTCGCGCACGAGGAGGGCTAAGGGGCGGGGCGAAGCGTTGCAGATTGCAACGCAGTGGGCGCGGCCGTAGACTGCCGCGCCATGGCGCAGGGGGCAGCGACAGGCGGCGCAGCCGCGCGGCCGGTCTCGCGCAATCCGTTCAGCGTGCCGCAGTACCGGGCGTGGTGGCTGGCATCGGTTGCTGCGGGCTCCGGGGTGGGCATCCAGGCGGTGACGGTGCCGCTCTTCATCCGCGACCGGGTGGACTCGGAGCGGCTGCCGCTGGCGATTGCGGCGGCGCTCATTTGCCAGACGCTGCCCGGGGCGGCGTTCGCACTCCTGGGCGGGGTGGTGGCAGACCGGGTGGATCGCCGGCGGGTGCTGATCCGTACCTACCTGGTTGCGGCGGCGGTGTCGCTGGTCTACGTGGTGCTGGCAGGCGCGGATGTCCGGTGGGTCTGGCCGGTGTTCATCCTGGCTGCGATCGTGGGTTCGGCGGGCGCGTTCACGAACCCGGCCCGGCAGGCGATGATGCCGCAGATCCTGGACCAGGCGCAGATTCAGAACGGGGCGATTTTCGGGACACTGGCGTTCATGGCGACGCTGCAGTTCGGCGGTCCGACCGCCGGGGGGCTGCTCTCGGACGCGGCCGGGCTGCCGGTCGCGTTCGCGGCCGAGGCGGCGCTGCTTGGGGCGGCAGCGCTGCTGTTCTGGCGTATTGCGACCGACCGGCCGGTTCCGACGGGGCGGAGCGTGCGCGCCGACCTGGCGGCCGGGGTTCGGTACGTGGTGCGGGAGCCGACACTGCGGGGCATCCTGGCGCTCGGGACGGTGCCCGGGGTGCTGATCATGGGGCCGTTCGCGGTAACGGTGGTGCTCATGGTGGGCGCGGAGTTCGGTGCGGCGGACCGGTGGGTGGGGCTGCTGTGGGGATCGTTCGGCGCGGGCATTGTCGCTGGGTCGCTCCTGCTGAGCGTGGTGCGGGTGCCCCGGCGGGGGCTGCTGCTCGCGGGCTCGCTCGTGGGCGGCCCGCTCTTCACCCTCGGCTACGGACTGGCGCCGAACACCGGCACGGCGATGGCGTTCCTGTTCGCGGCGGGCATCGCCGGACCGGCGATTTTCATCAACTTTGCCGTTGCGCTCCTGCAGGAGCATGCGGACCGGGCGATGATGGGCCGGGTGATGAGCATGTACGGCCTGGCATTTACGGCGAGTGTGCCGGTGGGGTACCTGCAGGCGGGTATCCAGGCGAGCCTGTGGGGCCCGCGGCCGACACTGGTGACGAGTACCGCGCTGTGCACGGCGGTCGGCATGGCGGCTGTGCTGTTCCTGCGGCCGGTGACGCGGCTGCGGTGAGCGCCCGGACGGCCGGCCAGGCGAAGCGGGTAGCGGACTTCTCTGCAAAGCAGGTGAACCTGACCTGGCTGTTCCTGCCGACCGAGCGCGACCAGCTGAAGGCTGCGCGGCCGGATGCGAAGTTCGAGGAAACGCAGGGGATCGGCGGGTACATCTACCTCCGGACCGACAAGCCGCCCTTCAACGACAAGCGGGTGCGGCAGGCGATCTACATGGCGCTCAACCGGAAGGCGATCCGGGATGCGATTTCGAAGGGCGAGGGCGTGCCCGAGCAGCTCTACCACGTGGGGTACCCATGGGCGCGCCAGGTGAAGGACCTGCCCCAGGCGAAGTACTGGGAGTACAACCTCGCAGAAGCGAAGAAGCTGCTCGCCGCGGCCATCGGCGAAGGGAAGACCATCGAGACGACGTGGGAGCACGCCGACGCGGCGATCTATACGCAGGCGTACGTGGACACGGCGACGCTGGCGCAGGCGCAGCTGAAGCAGCTGGGGATCAACATCACGGATGTGACGAAGCCGTACGCGCAGTACATCTCCACGACGTACCAGGGGCAGTACGAGGGCATGGGCCACAGCCCGCGGGCCGTGGCCTACTGGCTCGACTTCGTGACGGAGCGGTTCACGATGAAGCCGCAGCGCGGCCGGATCAACCTCTCCTACGTGAATGACCCGAAGCTGGAAGAGCTGATGGACAAGCAGCGCGGGCAGTTCGTGTGGGAGGAGCGGCTGCAGACGGTCCGCCAGATTGAGGAGCACGTGGCGGAGGAGCAGTACGAAATCTACTTCTCGACCGACACGCGCACGTACTTCTGGGATTCGAACATCGAGAACTACCGGCCGACCGCGTGGTTCCCGTACACGCACCTGATGAAGGCCTGGCGCGACGCCTGACGCCTTCCTGGAAGCCAGCCTCTGCCGGGGCGCGCCGAAACGGTGCGCCCCGGTCTCGTTTCCGCGGCGCGGGGGACGGCATTCAGGGGAGGAGGGAGCGGGGGAGGGCGCCCTCGTGTTCGAGGAGTCGGCGCTTCAGGGCGAGACCCCCGGCGAAGCCGTGGAGGGAGCCGTCGGCGGCGACGACGCGGTGGCAGGGGAGCCAGAGCGGCGCGGGGTTGGCGCCGATGATGGCGCCGGCGGCGCGGGCTGCCCCGGACCCGAGTCCGGCCCGGACGGCGAGCCACCCATAGCTCCGGGTTTCGCCAGGGGGAATTTCGCGGAGGGCGAGCAGGACGCGCCGGGAGGCGCCGGGGAGCCCCGCGGGCAGGTCGACGGGAAAGGCGGCGAGGGCCGCGAGGTCGCCGCGGGCGTAGGCCTTGAGGCGGGCGCAGGCCTCGCGGAGGGCGCTGGTTTCGGCTTCGGAGCCGCCGAAGGCGCGCAGCTCGCCGAGCGCGGCCTCGCGCGTGGCGTGGAAGAGCGTGGCGTGGCGGATGCCTTCGGGCGAGAGGGCGACGCCGGCCCAGCCGAGTGCGGTCTCGGCGACGGCGGCGGGAAGTGCGTCAGCCGGGGCGGGCGCGGGGCCTGTCATGGGGCCTGCCGGTTCTTGCGGCCGAAGAGCCGGCCAAGGAGTGCGCTGCGCAGGGAGCGGTAGGACGCGAGGGCTTCGCCGTCGCCGACGCGGTACTGCCCGGGGCGGGCGTAGCGGGATTCCTCGTAGGCCTGGCCGAGGCGTTCGGCGGGTTCTTCGCGCTGGATGGCCCGGCCGAGGCGGCGGGACCATTCGCGGGGGGTTTCGGCTTCGCGGGCGCCGAGGCCGGCCCAACCGGCAAGGCGCTGGGTGTGCGCCCAGAGGCGGGCGCGCTGGTCGAGGCCGGAGAGGCCCCAGTTCCAGGCGACGCGGAGGCCGAGGGCGCCGGCGGCGAGCAGGGAGAGGAGCCCGAGGGGGATGGCGAGGAGGAGCCAGCTGAAGCGGTCGTTGAGGACCGGCTCTTCGGCGAGGGCGTCTTTCACGGGGTTGGAGCCGCCGGTCGGGTCGACGAAGTCGGGACCGAAGAGGTCTTCGAGCGAGGGTTCGACGAAGGGATCGGATGGGACGAGGGGCTGGCTGAGTCCGCCGGCGCCGCCTTCGGGGCGGTCGGAGGTGGGGTTGAATTCGACCCAGCCGTAGGAGGGGAAGAAGACTTCGACCCAGGAGTAGGCGTCGCTCTTGCGGACGGTGTAGAGGGTTTCTTCGCCGGAGCCGGGAGTGAGGACGTAGCCGACCGCGACGCGGCAGGGGATGCCGGCCGTGCGAAGCATGACGCACATGGCGCTCGCCTGGTAGTCGAAGTAGCCGCGCTTCAGTTCGAAGAGGAGGAACTCGACGGCGTCGCGGCCGGGCGGCGGGGCCGGGACAGCCAGATCGTAGGGGAAGGTGCGGAGGTAGGCTTCAATCGCCTTCGCCTGCTGGTACGGGGTGGCGGCACCGGCCTCGGCGATGATGCGGCGGGTTTCGTCACGGACCGACTGGGGGAGGGAACCGGGGAGCTGGAGGTAGCGGTCGGTGACCCACTGGGGATAGGCGGTGCCGGCCGCGTTGAGCTGCTCGGCGGTGGCCCTGGAAATGGAGCCGAAGCTGTTGTAGGTGTCTTCGGCGCCGAGGGCGCGGCGGCTGCGCATCCGCTCAATATCGGCGGCCTGGCCGGGGGCGACGTCGACGCGGGTGTCGACGTTGGCGGCGAGGGGGACCCCGGGCGTGAGGATGGTGCTTTCGGACGAGAGGAGCCTGACGCGGAGGATGGCGACGGTGCGGGCCTGGTAGGCGGCGGACTGGGCATCGACGGCGAGTTCGCGGGCATCGACGCGGGAGGAGTCGCGCGGGCCGGCCTTCCAGCCGGCGCCGGTGTAGACCTCGTAGCTGGTGGCGCGGAGGAGGCCGGGCTCGGCGGCGTTGACTTCGAACAGGCGCTTCGAACCGAGGGTGACATCACCCTGGATGGGGAGGGTGTTGCCGAAGGTGTGGAGGTTGGCGCCGCGGCGAGAGTCGATGTTATGGAAGAGCCGGACGAACTGGTCGGACTGGGAGGTGAACGGCCGGGCGAGGGTGTTGAAGATAGATTCGACGGCCCGGGCCTGGTTTCCGAGGGGGAGCTGCCAGGCGATGACGACGAGTGCGGCCGCGACCACGACGGTGAGCTGGATGAGGCTGACGGAGATGAATTCCGGGTAGTCGATGCCCTCGGCGCGCCAGCGGGCGAGGTGCTTCTGGAGGTGGACGCGGGAGAGGAGGATGATGGCGCCGAAGAGGAAGACGACGAAGTCGCCGGAGGGCTGGCCATCCAGGAAGGAGATGTTGGTGAGGAGGATGAAGCCGCCGGGCAGGAGGGCGAGCCAGGCGTTGTGCCAGCGGAAGAGGCACCAGGCGGCGGCGTAGGCGGCGAGCCAGGCGAGGGCCTGGACGAGGGTGACGAAGGGGAGGTTGTCATTGCTGATGTCACCGGCGCGGACGACGTGGAACCATTCGACCATGCGGACGCGGAAGTCGGCGAGGCGGTCGGCGAGGGTGGGGCCATCGGCGTACGACTGGGCGACCAGGACAACGACGGCGGCGCCGAGCGCGAGGCCGACAGGGTGGATGGCCAGCGCATGGAGGCGGGTCCGGGCGGTGAACATGCCGATGGCGAGGCCGAGGAGGACGGTCGGAATGAAGGGAGGCATGCCCTCGACCCAGTTGGCCTGCTCGAGGGAATGGGCGATGGCGACGAAGGTGATGACAGCGACGGCGAAGGTGAGCCAGTCCTCCCAGCTCATGACGATGCGGGGCAGGTTGATCGCGACCGAGCCTGCCGTGCGGACAGGGGTCCGCTCCAACGAGGGGTTCAGGCCTGCCATGCGCCACCTCCTGCGCCGGCGGGGCCGAGCGCGAGGGAGAGGTCGTCGCCGCGGCGGACGACATAGGTAAGGATATCGGACGCAGTGAGCTGTCCGTAGAGGAGCAGCGGAGAGCGGTCGCTGCCGAAGGAGGAGGGGTCGACCAGGATGACGGCAGCGCGGACGCCGCGCTGGGTGAGCGATTGGATGGCGGTGAGCCAGTGGTCATCGGTGGAGGCGGTGACGATGACGAGGGTGGTGTGGCGGCCGAATCGGCGCTGCTCTTCGAGGAGGAGGGCGCCGAGGGGGGCATCGCCGACGGCGCTGGCGGTGGCGAGGGTTTCGAGGATGCGGGTGAGCTGGTTCTGGCCGCGCTCGGGCTCGAGGATGCGGAGGTCGCGCCCGAACTGCATCAGGCCGGCGGGGCGGTTGGCGACGATGTAGTGGCGGGCGACGCTGGCGGCGATGCGGACGGCATACTCCTCGGTCGAGTCGTCGCCGGAGCCGACGTGGACGCGGCGTTCGAGGTCGAGGATGACCCAGATGTCGGAGGCGGGGTCGAGCTCGAAGGTTTTGACCATGAGCTCGCCGGTGCGGGCGGTGGAGCGCCAGTGGATGCGGTTGAAGGCATCGCCGGGGGCGTATTCGCGGACGCCGGCGGCGTTCGGTGTGATGTAGTGGGTGCGGCGGCGGAAGCGGCCTTCGCCGGGGAGGTTAGCGGGAGGCGCCTGGAAGTGGGGGAGGTCGACGACAGGCGGGTAGACGAGGATTTGCTGGGCTTCGCCGAAGGTGCGGGAGCGGCGGAAGATGCCGAAGGGGTCGACCGCGGTGACGATAAGCGGGCCCCACTCGTAGAGGCCGCGGCGGAGGAGCGGGGTGGTGACGATCCAGTTGCGGGAGCGGCGCGGCGGGATGCTGACAATGCGGCGGGAGCGGTGGCCGGGGAGGCCGGAGGGGTCTTCGACTTCGAGCCAGATTTTCGGGAGGAAGGCAGTGTTGCGCACCTCGATGACCTCGAGAGCCTCCTGGCCGACCTGGGCGCGGGAGGTGCGACGGTCGGCTTCGGCCTGGAGGCTGCGGGTGTTCCACCAGGTGAAGAGCCAGGCAAGCGGCAGGGCGATGGCGATGACGTAGACGAGGCGGAACAGCAGCCAGAAGCCGGTGGCGAAGGCGACGAACATGCAGGCGAGGAGGATGGCGAGGACGAGGGAGAGCGTCCGGCGTTCGGGGGCGAGGACGGCAGCGATGAGGCGCCGCACGGCAGGTCAGGCGCGGGCGCGGGCCCCGGGGACGGGGACGCGCTGGAGGCACTGGGCGATGACGTCGGCCTGGGTGACGCCTTTGACCTTGGCGCCGGGGCTAACGATGACGCGGTGGGCGAGGGTGAAGACGGCGAGGTCTTTGACGTCGTCAGGGATAACGAAGTCGCGGCCTTCGAGGAGGGCTTTGGCCTGTGCGGTGCGGAAGAGCGCGAGCGAGCCGCGGGGGCTGGCGCCGAGGTAGACGGCTTCGTGCTCGCGGGTGGCGTTGGCGAGCTGGACGATGTACTGCTTGATGAGCGGGTCGACGTAGATTTCGCGGACGGCGCGCTGGAGCTGGAGGATTTCGTTGGCGTCGGTGACCTGCTGGAGGGTTTCGATGGGGTGGCGGGTCTGCTGGTTATCGAGGACGAGGACCTCGTCGGTGGGGGAGGGGTAGCCGAGGAACATGCGGATGAGGAAGCGGTCGAGCTGGGCCTCGGGGAGGGGGAAGGTGCCTTCGTACTCGATGGGGTTCTGGGTTGCGAGGACCATGAACGGCTGCGGCATGCGGTAGGTGACGCCGTCGACGGTGACCTGGCGCTCCTCCATGGCTTCGAGGAGCGCGGACTGGGTCTTCGGCGTGGCGCGGTTGACTTCGTCGGCGAGGACGACCTGGGCGAGGATGGGGCCGGGGCGGAACTCGAAGTCGCCGGTCTTCTGGTTGTAGCTGGAGACGCCGGTGACGTCGGAGGGGAGGAGGTCGGGGGTGAACTGGATGCGGCGGAAGGAGCAGCCGGTGGAGACGGCGATGGCGCGGGCGAGCATGGTTTTGCCGACGCCGGGGACGTCTTCGATGAGCATGTGGCCGCCGCAGATGAGAGCGGTGACGGCGAGGCGGATTTCGCGGGATTTGCCAACGATGACCTTCTCGACGTTGGCGATAATCCGCTCAGCGACAATCCTTGGGTCTTCCACGGGCCGACTCCGGAGGGCCGGGGCACGGGGGTGGAGGATGCCCCGGGGTGATTGGCCGGATTATAGCGCCGGCGGATAGGGGGCCGGTTAAGTCCCTTTCTGGCCTGCGGGCGCGAGGTCGGCCGGGAGGGGCTGACCAGGGGCGAGGAGGGCGCGGAGCACCAGTTCGGCGAGGCGGGCTTCGAGCCGGGCCGGGGTAAGCGGGGGGCAGGCGGCCATGACGACGAGCGGGTCGGCGGCGCCGGCGATGAAGAGGCGGGCCGCGGGGATATCGAGGTCGGCGCGGAAGCAGCCGCAGCGGATGCCGCGCTGGATGGCGGCGTCGAGGCGCGGGTCGGTGAGCCACGCGAGGACGCGGCCGCGCATGGTTTCGAAGGTAGGGGCGGCCATCATCTCCATTGCGAGCGGTGCGGTGGTGGAGAAGGTGCGGAGGAGGGTGGCGATGTGGCGCCGGACCAGCTCGACCGGGTCGTCGATGGCGAAAACGGCCTCGAGCTCGGCGTCGGTTTCGTCGAGGACGGCGGCGGCAACGGCGGCGATGAGGTCGGACTTGGCGGGGAAGTTGCGGTAGATGGTGCCGACGCCGACGCCGGCGCGCTCGGCGAGGTGGCGCATTTCGACGGCGGTGCCGTGTTCGAGGAAGAGGCTGCGGGCGGCTTCGATGATGCGCTCGCGGTTGAGGCGGGCGTCGGCGCGTTCGGAGCGGGGTTCTGATGCTGCCATGTTCGATACCAACGATACATGATCCGGGTGTTGATCGGAACCGGAGTTCCGCTTCACACTGGATCCTGTCCCGCGGGACACCTGCGGGCACTGCAACAGGAGTTTGCGCGATGGCACGACAGGAAGCACGTGACGTGACCGTGATGGAGCGTTGGGCGCGGTTCGTGCACCGCCGGAAGTGGCTGGTGCTGGCAGCATGGCTGGTGATTCTCGTCGCGGGCGCCGCGGCAGCGCGGGCCTTCGGGGGCGAGTTCCAGACCGAGTTCAGGCTGCCGGGGTCGGAATCGCAGCGGGCGAACGACCTGCTGAAGGAGCGGTTCCCGGCGCAGGCGGGCGGCGAGGCTGAGATCGTCTTCGAGGTGCCGACGGGCATCGACGGTGCGCGGCCGCAGATCGAGGAGGTGCTGGCCCGCATCCAGGCTGAAATCCCGGACGTTGCGGCGATTGAATCGCCGTTCGAGCGGCCGGGCTACATTTCGCCGGACGGCACGATTGCGCGCGCGGTGGTGCGGTTCACGTTCGATGCGGACAAAGTGCCGCACGAGACGGCGATGCAGCTCATCCGGCTGACGGAGGAGGCTGCGCGGCCGGGCTTTACGGTGGAGCCGGGCGGCCGGGTCATCCAGTTCAACGAACAGGCGGAGTTCGGCTCGGAGATTTACGGGCTGATCGCCGCCGTGTTCATCCTGCTCATCGCCTTCGGTTCGGTGGTGGCGATGGGCGTGCCGATCGGGGCGGCGCTCTTCGGGCTCGGCACCGGGCTTGCGCTGATCACCATCGCGGCCCGGTGGGTCGGCTTCCCGAGCTTCTCGTCGCAGTTTGCGGCGATGATCGGCATCGGCGTCGGGATTGACTACTCGCTGCTGGTCGTCACGCGGTTCCGGGAGGCGATCCATGCCGGGAAGCGGGTGGAGGACGCCGTGGTGGAGGCCGTCACGACATCGGGCCGGTCGGTGATGTTCGCGGGGGTCGTAGTCGCAATCGCGTTCCTCGGACTGTTCGTGATGGGCCTGCCGTTCGTGGCGACGCTGGCCACTGCGGGCGCGGTGGTGGTGCTGGTGGCGGTGGCGATTGCGCTGTCGCTGACGCCTGCGCTGCTGGCGGTGTTCGGCAGGCGGGTCGATTCGCTGCGGGTGCCGTTCTTCCACCAGTCGGAGGGGGTGGACCCGCGGAGCCCGTGGTACCGGCTGAGCCGGGCGATCCAGGCGCGGCCGTGGCCGTTTGCGCTGCTCGCGGGCGGGCTGCTGGTGGTGCTGGCGCTGCCGCTGCTCGATATGCAGCTCGGATTCACCGACGCGGGCAACCGCTCGCCGAGTTCGCATTCGCGGAAGGCGTATGACCTGATCGCGAAGGGATTCGGGCCGGGCACGAACGGGCCGCTCCTGATTGTGGCGGATACGCGCAACGGGAACGGCGGCCTCGAGCGGGCGGTGGAGCTGCTTCGGGCGACGCCGGGCGTGGCGAACGTGACCCAGCCGCTGCTGAACCCGCAGGGCGATACGGCGGTGATCACGGTCATTCCGACAACGAAGCCGCAGGACCACGCGACGACGGAGCTGGTGCACCGGCTGCGGAACGACGTACTGCAGCGGGCGGGGACGAACGGCGACCGGTTCTACGTGACCGGAGTGACGGCCGGGCAGATCGACGCGAGCGACCGAATTTCGCAGCGGATGCCGTACCTGTTCATCGGCGTCATCGGGCTCAGCTTCATCCTGCTGACGGCGATGTTCCGGTCGGTGGTCGTGGCGCTGAAGGCGGCGATCATGAACCTGCTGTCGATCGGCGCGGCGTACGGCGTGGTAGTGGCGGTGTTCCAGTGGGGCTGGGGCGGCGAGCTGATCGGGGTCGGCACGGGCCCGGTGGAGGTGTTCCTGCCGATGATGATGTTCGCCATCCTGTTCGGGCTTTCGATGGACTATGAGGTGTTCCTGATCAGCCGGATCCGGGAGGAGTACCTGAAGACGGGCGATACCGGGCTGGCGGTCGCGAACGGGCTGACGGCAACGGCGCGGGTGATTACGGCGGCTGCCGCGATCATGGTGACGGTCTTCCTTGCGTTCGTGCTGGGGCCGGAACGGGTGATCAAGGAGTTCGGCATCGGGCTGGCGACGGCGATTCTCGTGGACGCCACGATCGTGCGCATCCTGCTGGTGCCTTCGACGATGGAGCTGCTGGGACGGTGGAACTGGTGGATGCCGCGGTGGCTCGACCGGATCCTCCCGAACCTGCATGTGGAAGGGCCGCCGGCATCCGAGGGGGAACCCGCCGGGGCCGCGGGCAGCCGACCGCTGACGGCCGGAGCCGGCCAAACCGGGTAGACTGCCAGGTATGACGGCGGACTGGGTCGAACGGGCGCGCGTGCTTGCGGAGCGATTCGCGGAACGCGCGCCCGTGCACGACCGGGAAGGTTCGTTCCCGTTTGAGAACTTTGCTGAGCTGCGGGAGGCCGGGTTCTACGGGCTGACGGTTCCGCGACGGTACGGCGGGGTAGAGGCGCCGCTGGCGGTCTACCTGGGGGTGCTGGAGGCGCTGGCGCGGGCGGACGGTTCAACGGCGCTGGCGTTCATGATGCACCTGAAGACGTTCGGGCAGGAGCGGGAGGCGCCGAGCTACCCGGAGCGGTGGTTCGCGCACCTGTGCGAAGGGGCGGTGCAGCGAGGGGAGCTGGTGAACACGGTCGCGACGGAGGAGGGGCTGGGGAGCCCATCGGGCGGCGGCATCCCGGATACGGTGGCGCGGCGGGAAGGGGACTGCTGGGTGCTGGAGGGGCGGAAAACGTTTACGACGCTGGCGCCGGTGCTGCACCACTTCATCGTGCTGGCACGAATTGAGGACGGGCGCAGCGGCGAGCGGCCCCGGATCGGCAACTTCCTCGTCTGCCGGGGCGAGCCGGGGCTGCGCATCGTGGAGACGTGGGATGCGCTGGGGATGCGGTCGACAGGGAGCCACGACGTGGTGCTGGAGGGAGTGCGGCTCCCGGCGGACCGGCTGCTGAACGAACGGGAGGCGGGCTCGCCCGACCCGCGGGCCGGGGCGGGCATGGCGTGGTTCGCGCTGGGGCTGTGCGCGGTGACGATCGGGGTGGCCTCGGCGGCGCGGGACTACTGCGTGGCGTTCGCGCGGGAGCGGACACCGAGCGGGCTGCGGCCGATCCGGGAGCTGCCGGGCGTGCGGAGCAAGGTGGCGCGGATCGACCTGCTGCTCCAGCGAAGCCGCGCGCTGATGACCGACGCGGAACGGGCCTGGACGGCGAAGACGGCCGAAGGGATGCCGCCCATCGACCGGGTTGCGGTGGCCAAGGTGGAGACGCTGAACGCGTGCATCGAGGCAGTCGAGCTGGCGATGCGGGTGGTCGGCGGGGTCAGCCTGCAGCGGTCGCGGCCGCTGGAGCGGTACTTCCGGGATGTGCGGGCGCCGCTGCACAATCCGCCGCTGGAGGACCGGGCGCTGGAGCAGCTGGCACGGCGGGCGCTGGACGACGCGTTCGAGCCGCCGCGGGCTGCGGAGTAGGGCGCCGGGAGCGGGCGTCAGGTCCCGGGGACCTTGAAATCGCGGCCGATGGTAACGACGACGTCGGGCAGGGCGGTGTCGGTGGAGGGGACGACGATGATTTCGGAAGGGGAGATGCCGAGCCACTTTGCGATGTCCTCGGCGAGGACGCGCCGGTCGACGTGGTAGAGCGTGATGGTGGTATGGGGCTGCTGGGGGGCATCGGGGCCGTAGTAGACGGTAGGGAGGCCCTTGACGTAGGCGAGGTAGCGGCCAAGCGCGGCGGCGCGGGCGGCACCCTCGGGGCCGTAGCCATTCTGGATTTCGACGTTGCTTTCGCTATAGGCAGCCTTGGTGAAGACCTGGCTGAGCCAGTACTGGACGTTTTCGGGGTTCCAGGCGAGGACGGCGGCGCCGCCGGCCGTGGTGAAGCCGGTGACGGTCGGGACGTCGTTCACCGGGTCGCCGAGGGAGTAGGTTTTGAGGCGGCCGTTGGTGGAGCGGAGGAGGTCGAGGTAGCCGGGGAACTTTGCGTAGGGGATATCGGTTTTGACGGTCGAGGCGTAGGCGTTCCAGAGGCCGGCGGGGTCGCGCAGGATATCGAGCTGGAAGGCCTTGTTGAGGGCAGCCTGGAGGACGAGCTGCTGGCGCTTGACGCGCTTCAGGTCGGAGTCGTATTCGCGGTGGCGGCCGAAGGCGACGGCGTGGTAGCCGTCGAGGTGGTTGAGGCCGGGCGGGAATTCGACCCAGACGCCATGAATATCGTCGTTGCTGTAAAACCAGGCGGGGACAGCGAGGTCGGGCGGGATATCGACGTCGACACCGCCGAGAGCATCGACGAGGAGTTCGACGCCTTCGAAGTCGAGAATGACGTAGTGGTCGATTTCGATGCCGAAGTTGAGTTTGAGGTCGGCTTTCAGCTCTTCGACGCCGCCGCGGATGGTGCCGGTGGCGCGGACGCCATCGCCGAAGGACTGGTTGATGCGGCGCTGGCTCTCGGGGGCTTTCGGGTTGGCGACGTCGATCCAGAGGTCGCGGGGGAAGCTGAGGACGGCGGACGTTTTTGCGACCGGGTCGATGGTGGCGACCATGATGGTGTCGGTGAGGTAGCCGCTGTTGGGGTTGTCTTCGAACTGGAAGCCGGGGCGCTTATCGACGCCGAGGACGAGGAGGTTGATGCGCTTGCGGAGGACGCTCTCCTTGCCGGGGTCGGTGATCGCGACGAGCGGTGTGTTGAGGCTGGCGAGCGGGCGGATGATGCCGAGTTCGGTGAGCGAGCGGCCGGGGAAGAGCGCGGGGGTGACGCGGGCGAGGAGGGCGAGGCTGGAATAGAAGGAGGCGAGCGCAAAGGTGAAGAGCGCCAGCACAAAGAGGAGGCGCTGGGAGGGGGAGAGGAGTGGGCGCGCCGCTCGAGTGGGCCGGGCGACGGCGCGCGCGGGCGGGTAGGGTGAGCGCTCGACGCGGCCTGTCACGCTCTTCAAGCTACGCGGGCGTTGCGGGGAGGGTCAATGCGCGGGTTTCCGGAGCCTTTGCCGCGCGGACGGGCGTTGTCAGCCCATGCCGAGCTCTTCGAGGCGGTCGTCGTCGATGCCGAAGTAGTGGCCGAGTTCGTGGAGGACGGTTTTGCGGACCTGTTCGCGAACCTCGTCTTCGGAATTGCAGATGGCCTCGATGTGCTCGTGGTAGATGGAGATCTTGTCGGGGGCGACGAGGTTGTAGTTCTCGCCGCGGTGGGTGAGGGGGATGCCGTGATAGAGGCCGAGGAGGAGGTCGTTGGGGCCGATGCCGGCGAGCCTGCGGTCGCGGGCGGTTGGGCGCGGTTCGATGACGATATCGACGTTGTGGACGCGGGCGAGGAGTTCAGGCGGGAGGGAGGCGACGGCCTCGCGGACGAGGCGGCGGAAGGTTTTGCGGTCGACGCGCATCAGCGTGGCGAAGGGGAGGCGCTCCAGATGGTGCGGAAGGCGCGCCCGCCGAGGATGGCTTCGCGCTGGGCGGCGCGTTCGAGGTCGACGAGCCCGGCGAGGGCAGCGTCGGCGGATTCGACGGCCCCCGGGTGGCCGGAAGCGGAGAGGCGGCCGCGGACGGCCTGCCATGCGGGGGTATCGGCGAGGGAGGCGACGAACCGCGGCCAGAAGACGGTGACGAGCTTGGGCGGGTCGCCGAGCCGGGGGCGGAGTTCGCGGAGATGGCGGTAGCGGGCCTCGATCGAGGGGAGGGGGTCGACGGCAGCGACGAGGGGCGGGTCGAGGGGCGTGGAGCGGAAGTCGAAGAGGAGGCGGCGGTGGACGGTCACGAAGCGGGCGATGACGATATCGTGCGACCGGAGGGTCGCGAGGATGTCATCGAGGTCAACGCTGAAGTCGTTGTCCACGAGATGTGATTGTAGGGGGCGCGGGAGGGGCTGGCGAGTGACGGTGGCGTGACAGGTTGCGTGGGCCGGGGCGGCGGACGGACGGGGGTGCCGACGATCGGGGTGATGCTGGGACGATGGCGACGCTGGGGAACACGCCGGCGGGTGGCGCAGCTCATCCGCGACGGGGTCGGCGTTTCGGAGCGCACGTGGACGGTCGAGGGCCCCGGAGTGGGTGCGGACCTCGCCGGGCGGGTGGCGGCGTGGGCGCGGGAGGAGATGGCAACGATGCGGCGGCCGTTCGGGGTGGACCACGTGGCGCTGGCGCTGGCGTGCCGGGATGGCGCGGGGCGGGTATTTGCGAGCGCAAGCCTTGGGGTGGTGCGGCCGGGCGCGTTCTACGGCGGCGACGCGGAAGCGCGGCTGGCAGAGGCGCTCGAGGGCGCGCTGCGGCTCGCACCGGGCGGCAGGGCAGAGGTGCTGGTGGCGCTGGTGCGGCTGGGGGACCTTGCGTTTGAGCTGCAGGGCGCGCAGCAGGCGGCCTGAGCGGTTGCCGGTGACGCGGGAGGGGGTACACTCGCGCCTATGACGAGTGTGGCGAACCCCGCGCGGGCGAAGGAACGGATCCAGCGGCAGATCGAGAAGATCGGGCGGCTGCGGGGGAGCGGGCCGAACCCGTTCGATTACGACCTCTGGGACGACCGCACGGTAGAGATCCTGACCGCGATTTACGGCGAGGGTTCGCCCGAGCTGCGGCGGTACGAGGAGGCGGCGGGCAAGCGGGGCCGGCTGCCGGGCGTTCGCGGGCAGGCAGAGAACATGACGCTGAACATCCACGGGCCGTGGGGGATCCTCGCGCGGCTGGAGCGGGCGGAGCGGGTGCTGCAGGAGCTGGTGCGAGAGCTGGACGCGGCGGCAGGCTGAGGCACGGGCCTCCGGCAGCGGGGGAGCGCTAGGCGCGTTCGACGGTGTAGCGGAGCTGGACGAACCCGGCGGAGTGTTCGCGCACGCCGGCGAGGCGGAGCGGGGGCGATGCGATGCGGCGGGGGAGGAGCGGCGCGCCCGCACCGAGGGTGACGGGGGCGACATCGGCGACGATTTCATCGAGCAGGCCGGCATCCCAGAACTGGCCGACGAGGTCGCCGCCGCCGACGAGCCAGATGTCGCGGCCGCCGGCTGCGCGTGCCATTTCGGCGTGAACCGGGCGGACGTCGCCCTGGACGAAGCGGATATCGGCGCCGGCGGGGGCCGGCCAGGCGCGGTGGGAGAAGACCCAGGCGGGCTGGTCGTAGGGCCACGGTTTGGGGTCGCCGCCGGGCGGCAGGAGCTCGTGGTTGAGCAGCCAGCTGCAGGTGGTGGCGCCCATGGCGAGGGCGCCGATGCGGTCGATGAAGGCAGCCCAGTCAGGCGGCTCAGCCAGATTGAACTGAAAGAGCCAATCGAGCGCGTTGTCCGCGTCGGCGATGAAGCCGTCGAGGCTGGCGGCTGTGTAGTAGATGGTTGTCACAGGGCGGGGCTCCCGGGGGCGTACTGGCGGCGTCAGGCGGTGCGGACGGCCTCGAGGTGGCGAGCGATGTAGCCCCCGGGGAACCGTTCGGCCAGTTCGGCGCGGAGGCGTTCGAGGCGCTGCTGATAGGCGGGCGAGGCGAGCGCCTCGGTGGTCATGATGATGGCGTCTTCGCGGTTGTCGGCGTAATAGCGCTTGCGGACCCCGACTTCGTAGAAGCCGTAGCGGCGGTAGAGCGCGCGGGCGGCTTCGTTCGAGACGCGGACTTCGAGCGTGACGGAGTCCATGCCGGCGGCGTGGGCGAGTTCGATGAGTCCGTGGAGGACGAGGCGGCCGTAGCCGCGGCGCCGGGCCTCCGGAATGACGGCGACGGTGACGATGTGGGCCTGGTCGACCATCAGCCAGAGGCCGCCGAAAGCGACGATGGGGGACGGTGCGGCGGAGTCCTCGCGGACGACGAGGTAGCGGGCCATGGCGTTCGCGGTGAGCTCGCGCTCGAAGGCGGTGGCGGGCCAGCCGGCGGTGTAGGCCTCCCGTTCGACGGCGATGACCTCGGGGATGTCGTCCGTCAGCATCGGGGCGAGCAGGGGCACGGGCATGGGGAGATCGTACCCGAGGCGGAGCATCGCAGTGTGGAAGGGGTGAATCGTTGCCGATAACCGGTATGAGATGGCGCAGTTTCCGGTCCCAGGGACGCCGGTGACGGTGGTGCTTCGGTCGGGTACGCCGGCCCAGTGGCCGGGCGAGGTGGCTGCTGTGCGCGAAGGCGGGCTGGCCGTGCGCATCGAGGGCCCGATGCCGGCGTGGGATGCCGGGGCGCAGTACGTGCTCGTGGCGCTGGACGGCTCGCGGCGAATGACGCAGCCGGCCGCGTACATTGGGCATACGGAGCGGGCGGTGGCGTTCCGGTCGCTGGGGCCGTGGCAGCCGGTGTACCGGCGGCAGTACCCGCGCTACCGGGCGGAGTACCGGGTGGAGGTGCGGTCGGTGCTGGGCAGCTCGCGGCAGGATGGGCGGATGGTCGATATTTCGATGGGCGGGATGGCGGTGCGGGTTCCGGCGCGCCCGGGCGGCCGGCAGGTGCAGGTACGGGTGTGGGCCGGGGCGTTCAGCAGCGAACTGCTCTGTGCGGTGGTCGGCGCCGAGGAGCTGGGCGAGGAGGTGCTGCTGCGGCTGCAGTTCGTGGAGCTGCTGCCGGCGCAGCGGGCGTTCGTGCGGCAGGTGGTGGAGGAGCTGGCCGCGAAGGCGCAGGAACGGGCGTCGTAGGGGGCGCAGCCCGGCTGGTGCACGGGCCCGGCCCGGGCGAGAATGCGCGGCATGAACATCGACGCGGCGACGGTGCGCCGGTGGCGCGTGGAGTCCGAGGGCGGCGAGCCGGCGGTCCTCGCAGCTGCGGAGTTCCGGACGGGGCAGCCGGCAGCGGGAGCGGGTCAGCCCCCGGCGCCGCCCGGGGAGCGCGACGGGGCCATATTGTTCCGGCTGGAGCGCGAGGCCGGGTCGCCGGGGTTTATCGTCGAGGCCGGGCCGGAGCGACTGGTCATCGCCGGAGCGACCCTCCGGGACCTCCTCGACGGCGCGGCGTGGCTGCGGCGGGAGCTTGGGCTGCTCGCGCCAGGTCCGGGGCGGGAGGCGGCGGGACCTGCGGAAGGGCGGTTCCCCTTTGGGCGCCGGGCGTTCCGCGGGGCGTTCAGGGAGCGCGGGCTGGTGCTCGGGTGCGACGGGCTGCACGAACAGTGGCGCGAGTGGTTCGCGTTCGCGAGCCGGAACGGGCTGAATACCGTCTTCCTGCACGACACGCCGCCGAGCACGTGGGACCGGCTGCTGGATGTGCGGGTGGGGCGGCTCTTCGACCTGTGGGACCGGGAAGGACCGGCGATTGCGGCGGAGGCGCGCCGGCTGGGGCTGCAGCTGGAGTTCGGCGGGCACCACCTTTCGACGCTCATTCCGCGGGCGGCGTTCGAGGAGCACCCGGAGTGGTTCCCGGAGCGGGGCGGCGAACGGACGGAGGACTTCAACCTGTGCGTTTCGAACGCGGGGGCCCGGCAGGCGTTGCAGGAGGGGGCACGGCGGTTCTTCGCGCGGTTTGCGGGCTGCGACGTCTACCACCTGTGGGCGGACGACCTGCGCTGGGGCGGGTGGTGCGAGTGCGACGGATGCGCGGAGCTCACGCCGTCGGACCAGGCGCTGCTGGCGACGAACCTGGTGGCCGAGGTGCTGGCGGAGGTTGCGCCAGGGGCACGGATTGCGCACCTGGCGTACCACGACACGATTACGCCGCCAACGCAGGTGGAGCCGCGGGCGAACGTCGATGCCCTCTGGGCTCCGAGGAACCGGTGTTATGCGCACGCGCTTGATGACGAGACCTGCCGGCGGAACCTCCGCCACTCGATGGAGCTGCGGGGACTGATTGCGTGGTTCGGCGGGCCGGAGCGGGTGCGCGCCTTCGAGTACTACAGCGACGGCATCCTGTTCAAGTGGATGGCGCCGCCGCACCTTGGGGTGCTGCCGCGCGACGCCGCAGCGTATCGCGAGCTGGGCATCGGCGGGCTGCTGGACCTCGCGGTTTCGCCGCGGCCGTGGTGGGGACCAAACTGGCACGCGTGGTGGTTCGCGCGGTGCGCGTGGGAAGGCGACGGGGACGCAGAGGAGGCGCTGACGACGTTCTGCCGGGCGAACTTTGGGGAGCATGCGGCGGCGTTCGCGGAGGCGTACCGGAGGCTGGAGACGGCGTGCCTTCAGCTGCTTGAGCGGGGAAACCTGGAGCCGATGAGGCTGGGCGACGTGCTCGACTACAACGACGACCCGTTTGAGGAGCTGCGGGAGCTGGCAGGCCGGGCAGGGCGGGCGCTGGCGGAGTTCGCGGCGGCGGTCCAGGCCCTGCCGATCGCGGTCGACGGGGCGGGGCTCGAGGCGGTGGAGGAGCTCGCGCCGACTGTCGCGGCGGGGATGCACCTGGCGGAGCGGGTGATTGGATGGGACACGGTGTTCCAGGGGGACCACGCGGAGGCGATGGCGCACGTACGGATGGCAGACGTTCATCTTCGGGCGCTGGGGGACTGGTACCATGCGCATGGAGGGCCGGCGTGGAGCACGCTCGCGGAGCTGATGCTGCGGAGCGCGCGCTGGCACACGAACCGGGTGCGGGCGATGGCGGGCGGGGAGTGGAATCCTGTACCTTGACGTTCGCGTTAATGTTGCTAGACTGGGGAGGCTCATGACTGATTCGACCAGCCAGGAACGGTTTCTCCAGATCGGCGAGGCAGCCGAGCGTGCGAAGCTGACGCAGCGGACGCTGCGGTACTACGAAGAGAAGGGGCTGCTGGCGCCGCCGACCCGGATGGAAGGCGGGTTCCGGCTCTACTCGCCGGAGGATATGGAGCGGATCGAGCGGATTCGGCAGCTGAAGGAGCTGCTGGGCTTCTCGCTGGCCGAGATTAAGGAGATGCTGGACGCGGAGGATGTGCGGCTGCAGATCCGGGCGGGCTGGCGGGCGGATGCGGATGCGGCCGAGAAGGCGGAGAAGCTGCGCCGGGCGCGGGAGGTGACGCTCCACCAGATTCAGCTGATCGACCAGAAGATGGCGAAGATGGCGAGCATGCGGGAGCAGCTGGCGGAGCGGATCCGGAAGTACGACGAGGCGCTGCTGAAGTACACCGACGCGGGCGCGGGGAGCGAGGGCACGGCGCAGGGTTCGACGGCGGCGACGCAAAGCTGAGCGTTATGCCGGTTTGAGCACGACGGAGCCGGGTGCGCTACGCTATCGGGCGATGACACTCAACGACCGCCTTGACCGGCCCCTGCGCGACCTGCGGATTTCGGTGACGGACCGGTGCAACTTCCGCTGCGTGTACTGCATGCCGCGGGAGGTGTTCGGGCCGGACTACCAGTTCCTGGAGCGCGACGAACTGCTGACCTACGAGGAGATCGCGCGGGTGACGCGGGTCCTCGTTGGGCTGGGGGTGGAGAAGGTCCGCATCACCGGCGGGGAACCGCTCGTGCGGCGGGACCTCGACCGGCTGATCGGGGCGATCCGGGCGATTCCCGGGGTGCGCGACCTGACGCTGACGACGAACGGGAGCCTGCTTCGGGCGCAGGCGAAGCGGCTGGCGGCAGCCGGGCTGCAGCGGGTGACCGTTTCGCTCGACTCGCTCGACGACGCAGTGTTCCGGGCGATGAACGATGCCGGGGTCGGGGTCGCGACGGTGCTGGACGGGATTGCAGCGGCGCGCGAGGCCGGCCTGTGGCCGATCAAGGTGAATGCCGTGGTGAAGCGGGGGCTCAACGACCACACGGTGGTCGACCTTGCGCGCCACTTCCGGGGGACCGGCATCATCGTGCGGTTTATCGAGTTCATGGACGTGGGGACGACCAACGGCTGGCGGCTGGACCACGTGGTGACGGGGCGGGAGATCGTGGAGATGATCGGCCGGGAGTTTCCGCTGGAGCCGGCGGAAGCGAACTACCGCGGCGAGGTCGCGCAGCGGTGGCGGTACGTCGACGGGGCGGGCGAGATCGGCGTGATCACCTCGATTTCGCAGCCGTTCTGCGGCGACTGCACGCGGCTGCGGCTTTCGCCGGAGGGCCAGCTGTACACCTGCCTGTTCGGAGCGAAGGGGCACGACCTGCGCGGGCTGCTCCGCTCGGGGGCGAGCGATGCGGAGGTGGAGGCGTTCGTTGCGTCGGTCTGGCGCGGGCGGAGCGATCGGTATTCGGAGGAGCGCACGGAGGCGACGGCGGGCCTGCCGAAGGTGGAGATGTCGCACATCGGCGGGTGAGGGTTCGCTGGCGAACGCGGTTCGGACGGCGTAGTCTGCGCGCATCCAGTTTTCGGAGGCGCGCGATGACGATTCGCGAGGAGTTCACGGTCACGAGGGAGGACGGGGCGCTGGCCGGGCCGCTGCGGCAGCCGGTCAACACCTCACGGGACGCGAAGGGGTCGATTCACGACGATGCGACCGCGACGCGGCTGGGGTTCCGCGGGGGGACGGTGGCGGGGTCGATCCACATGGAGCTGTTTCCGCCGCTGCTGCGGGCGGCGTGGGGCAGGCGGTGGTTCGAACGCGGGACGCTCTCGCTCTACTTCCTGAATGCAACGACGGACCGGGAGGCCGTGCGGGCGTTCATCCAGGAGCCGCCGGCCGGTGCGGCGGATGCGCAGGTGGAGGCGTGGGTGCTGCGCGACGACGGGATGCAGGTGGCGCAGGGCACGGCGTCAGTCGGCGACCCGGGCGTACCGACGGCGCTGCAGGCGCGGCCGCTTGAGCGGTTCGAGCCGGGGGAGCTGCGCATCCTTGCGGGGGTGCAGAAGGGGCACCGGTTCGCGCCGGTGGACGTCCGGTGCGACCCGGCGGAGCAGGAACGGCGGCTGGCAGTGACGACGGAGCCGATGGACTGGTACCGGGGCGAGGGGTCGCCGTGGGGTGCGCCGCCGGTGCTGATCGCTCCGCTGGTGCAGATGCTGTACGCGAAGAGCCTGGCGCAGGTGCGGGGCGGATTCGGGGCGGTGGGGCTGTTCGGGGCGATCGAGGTCCGGAATGTGAACGGCCCGGCACTGGTCGGCGAGACGTACACGTGCACGGGCGAGGTGATCGCCGTGGGGCAGAGCCCCAAGACGGAGTACCTGTGGTTCGAGACGGGGCTCGACGATGCCGGGGGCCGGCGAGTGGCTGAGATGCGGATGCTGCTGCGGTTCATGAAGGCCTCGAGCAGCCTGTACCCGGAGCTGCAGCAGGGCTGACGCTGCGGCAGGAATGGAACGGCCCCGGCCGGCGGAAGGAGGAACACCGGCCGGGGCCCCAGCCACGCCGAGGGGTTCGGCAGCCCTACTGTACCACTAGTGAGATTTCGTATCAATAGGTTCCCGGAGAAATTTTCCCGCCGTCCGGGGTGAAGGGCCAGGGTGCGCCAGCCGGCAGCGGGTGACACAGCACGGGCCCGGGGCGTCTGCCCCGGGCCCGTGCGATGCAGGCAGGGAAGCCGGTTCAGGCGCCGCCAACGCCGGCGGTGAGGGGAGAGCGGAGCGGGCGGACGGGTTCGTCTTTGGGGACGGCGCGGCGCTCGGGCGGGAGCGGCTTCGGGTACCAGCGGTCCTCGAACTCGTTGAACTTGTCACGGAGGTTGGGCATGACCTTCTCCGCGAACATCTGGGTGTTGTAGATGGCGACGTCGCGGGGCATGGAGCCCATCTGGAGGAGGAGCATGAGGTGGCCGACGCGGAGGTTGTCGGCGAGTTCGTTGAGTTTTTCGGTGACGTAGTCGGGGCCGCCGGCGATGACGTAGCCCTGTTCGACGAGGCCTTCCCAGCTCAGGCGGGCCTTGGCGTTCTGCTGGGCCTGTTCGAACTGGGATTTGATGCCGGCCTTGACGGTGCGGAGGGTGCGGTAGCCGGGGGCGTCGGCGAAGCCGG
Organism: Tepidiforma bonchosmolovskayae; assembly: GCF_008838325.1. Classification (GTDB taxonomy): domain Bacteria; phylum Chloroflexota; class Dehalococcoidia; order Tepidiformales; family Tepidiformaceae; genus Tepidiforma; species Tepidiforma bonchosmolovskayae. Next base: position 608,083 of record NZ_CP042829.1, read on the forward strand.
GGAAGACGTGGAGGCAGCGGTTGTAGAAATAGTCGATGTGGGGCCAGTAGAGCTCTTTGGCCTCGGCGGCGTTATCGGCGACGCAGACGACCTGGGCGAAGCCGGCGTGGTAGGGGTTCGGCTCGACGCCCTTGTCGCGCATGCGGGCCCAGAAGCCGTCCATGATGGTCTGGGCGCGCTTGTAGCCGGAGTAGGAGAGGTAGGAGTAGAGGTAGCCCATATCAGCGCACCACTCCCAAGTTTCGATGGAGCCGCCGCCGGGGATCCAGATGGGCGGGTTCGGCTTCTGGAGGGGGCGCGGCCAGGGGTTCATGTAGCGGATCTGGGTGTACTTGCCGTTGAAGTGGCTGACGCCCTCGTTGTGCCAGGCCTGCATGATGAGGTCGTGCGCCTCGTAGTACCGCTCGCGGAGCTGGGCCCCGGGGACGCCGTAGGCGAAGTTGGTGTCCATGCTGGTGCCGACCGGGAAGCCGGCGACGAGGCGGCCGCCGGAGAGGATATCGAGCATGGCGAACTCTTCGGCGACGCGGAGCGGCGGGTTGTAGAGGGCGATTGAGTTGCCCATGACGACGATGGCGGCGCGGTTGGTCCTGCGGGTGAGGGTGGCCGCCATGATGTTCGGGCTCGGCATGAGGCCGTAGGCGTTGGAGTGGTGCTCGTTGACGCAGATGCCGTCGAAGCCGACCTTCTCGGCGAATTCGAGTTCGTCGAGGTACTCGTGGTAGACGTGGTTGGCCTTTTCTTCGTCGAAGAGGCTGTAGTCGACGTCGACCCAGACGGAGCGGTGCTTCTGCTGGAAGTCGTCCGGCAGGTAGGGCCAGGGCATCAGATGGAACCAGTGGAACTTCATGGCAGGGGCCTCCTCGAGGGTGAGCTGCGCGAGCGGCCGGCGTTTCGCCAGTCCCGAACGATTGCGGGAGTATAGCAGGCCTGCGGCGCGGGGAGAGGCGAGGGCCGGGGCACTTCAGGGGAGGTCGACGTTGATGACGACGAGCTCGGGCTGGCTGCCGATGGTGTAGCCGGAGGGGAAGTAGCGGCCTTCGACGAGGACGCCGATGACCGCGCCGACGCGGTTCGCGCAGGATTCGCCGCCGGAGTAGAAGTCGATGCCGTAGCCGCCGTCGACGTTGAGGCGGGACGGGCCGGGCACGCCGTCGAAAGTGACGAAGACTTCGAGGGTGCCGGCCGGGACGGGAACGCCGCCGCGGGTAAGCGCCCCGGCGACGCGGGCCGTGGGCAGGGTGCCGGGACCGAGGGCCCCGGGCGGGCAGTAGGGGCGGGCCGCTGCGGGCGGGGGCGTGGGCGTCGGCGTCTGCGCAGGGGCTGAACCGGACTGGCCGCCCGTGGAGCCGCCCCCGGAGCCGGGGCCGCCCACGGCGGGGCGGGGGGTCGCCGTTGCGGTCGGGGTCGGCGTGGCCGGCGCGGCCGTCGGGGAGGGCGATGGGGTCGGTGTGGCGGTGGGTGAGGGCGAGGCGGCCGACGTGGGGGTCGGGGTGACGACAACGCCCGGCGCGGCGGGCGGGGCGTCGCCGCCGCCGCGGATGAGGAGCCATGCGCCGATGGCGGCGAAGATGACGCCGAGGATGCCGAGGGCCGTCCAGGCGAGGGCCTGGCGGGCGGGGGTGGCGAAGAGGGCAGCAAGCCGGCTCATGCGTGGACAGGGTACGGGAGCAGGCGGATGCCGTCAGGTGGCGGGGGCGCCGAGCCAGTGGTCGATGGCTCGGGGGGCGCTGCTGGCGAACGGGAGAGCGACCGGGCAGCCGGTCCGGGCTGATTCGTAGGCGGCGCAGATGATTTCGAGGACGCGGAGGGCATCGCGGCCGGTGAATCGGGGCGCTGCGCGGCCGGCGACGGCATCGGCGAAGTTTTCGAGCTCCTGCGGGAAGCCGAACTGCCAGGCCTCTTCGTACATGACGTGGTGCCAGCCGGAGGGGCCGGCCGCAGGGCCGGGGCCGGGTTCGCGGTAGAGGTCGATGGCGGGGCCGCGGTCGAGGTTGGCGACAAGGCGGCCGCGCGGGCCGACGACTTCGAGGAGGTCGGCGCCGCCGGGAGTGGCCCAGGACGCCTCGACGGTTGCGAGGGCGCCGCCGGGGAAGCGGAGGTGAACGACGGCGTGGTCGTCGGCCGGTGTGCGGGCGGCGTGGCGGAAACGCCCGAGGACCGCGGAGATTGACCCGGGCCAGGCGTCCAAGACCCGGCAGACGACAGCGATGCCATGGGCGCCCATGTCGATGAGCGCGCCGCCGCCGGTGCGGTCGATCTGCCAGAACCAGTCGGCGTAGGGGCCGGCGTGGGCCTGGACCTGGCGGACGAGGTACGGCTGCCCGAGCTCGCCGCGGCGGACGAGGGC